>JBKHJZ010000047.1:0-18789 GCA_046537875.1 Acidimicrobiia bacterium
CGGCTCATGTGCGCGACCGACTGGGGCGGTCGTCACCGGCACGACGCCGAGCTCCGGGCGGGCCCGGTGGTCGGCTCGCACCCTCCGGTCGTTCCGCTCGGCGGCGACCAGGACACTGGCGTCGCAGACGACGCCCACGCCGGGCCCCACCGTGCCGCCTCAGACGAGATCGGCGACGATGCGCCGGCGTGCCCCGGCGAGCTCGTCACCGCTGAGCGCACCATGCTCGGCTTCCCACTCCTCGACGGCTCGCAGGCCGTCACGGACGAGCAGGGCTCGCCGGGCGGCCTCGGTCATCCACGCCGACACGCTCACGCCCTCGGCGGCAGCGGCGGCGACGACCCGCTCGTGGAGGTCGGGGTCAAGGATGATCGAGAGCTTCGGCGACGGCCTTCCTCGTGGCACCCGAGAAGCATGCCACCGACGGGAACCCCACAGCCTCGCACCGGGTAGCTCGACCGTGCACCCGCACGCCGACCACACTTGGCCGACCGGCCGGCACAGCGACGGGGGGAGACGTGGCGCTGCCAGACCATCTCGAGCAGCTCGCAGCCCGGGTGTCGAACCGTGGGCGCTGGGGCCCGGACGACCAGCGGGGCACGCTCAACCTGATCACCCCCGAGGCCGTGCTCCGGGGCGTCGCCGCGGTGCGCGACGGCAGGGCGTTCTCGCTCGCCATCCCCTTCGACGAGGACGGCCCCCAGACCGGGGCGATCCCGGGCCGGGAGAACCCGCAGCGCCGGATGCTCGCGGTGAACACCAGCTACACGGGCGACCCGTCGGACTTCTGCACCAGCGACGACGCCGTGAGCATGGGCGTGCAGGCGGCGACCCACTGGGACGCCCTCAGCCACGTGAGCTACGAGCACCGCCTGTACAACGACACCCACGCCGGCGTGATCGACGAGCGCGGCGCGCACCGCCTCGGCATCGAGACGTTCGGCCCCGTGGCCACGCGGGGCATCCTCGCCGACGTGGCCCGGGCGCACGGCGTCGACCACTTCGACGAGGGCTACGCGATCACGGGCGACGACCTCGACGCGGCCGTCGCGCTGGGCGGGTTGACCGTGAAGCCCGGCGATGCGCTGCTCGTGCGGACCGGACAGATGAACCACCTGCGCCGGGGAGACCGCGAGCGGTTCGCCACCCCGTCACCCGGCCTGTCGACCCAGTCGATCGAGTGGCTGCACGACCACGACATCGCCGCGGTGGCCACCGACACCCTGGTGCTCGAGGTGTGGCCGTGCGAGGACCCGGCAGTGCTGCTGCCCGTGCACATGATCCATCTCGTCGACATGGGCCTCGTCCAGGGCCAGCTGTGGGCGCTCGACGAGCTGGCCGCCGACTGCGAAACCGACGGGCGCTACGAGTTCCTGCTGTGCGCCACCCCGCTGCCGCTCACCCGCGCGGTCGGCGGGCCGGTGGCGCCCACCGCGCTGAAGTGACGCACACGGCGCACGCCTCAGCGCGCTCGGAACAGGTCGGCGACCGTGAACGACAGGTTGACCGGCGTGTCGATGGCCACCCGTTCGCCGGTGTCGACCACCGTCTCGTACTGGCGATCCACCAGGTGCAGTGCGACGAAGCGTGGCGTCGGGCGCGTGCCGTCGAGCAGCCAGTAGTGCTCGATGCCGGCCTCGGCGTACACGTGCCGCTTGGTGACCGTGTCATGGGTGCGGCTGCCGGGCGAGACGACCTCGACCACCAGCAGCACCGGGAGGCCGAGCACCCGCGGGCCGACGCTGCCGTGCGGGACCACCACGATGTCGGGCTCGAGCATCTGGTCGCCGGGCAGCCGCAGGCCGATCGGGGCGGCGAACACCTCGTGGCCCGGTGGTGCAGCTTCCTCGAGCAGCCGCTGCAGGCGCCGTGAGGCCCGCTGATGTGCGGGCACGGGCGTCGGGGACACGACGATCGTCCCTCCGATGAGCTCGTAGCGGCGACCGTCGTCGGGCGTGGCCTCCCAGTCGGCGAGGGTGAAGCCGTCGCCCAGGGGTGAAGTGGTCACGAGCGTCATCGAACCTCCCGGGTCGCGCAGGCGGGCATGTGGCCAGCGGGCTGGCGAGGCCGGCCTGGCGGGACCGATCCGGCGGGGGCCAGGCTACATCGTGGGTGTGACGCCCACGCTGACACGGCCGGCATCGGGACACCGCTGCCCGGGACCGCCGTCGCACCCCGGGGGCGCACAGCACCCGGCCGCCGAACACCCGGCCGCAGCGAACCGGCGGGCGTTCGCACCGGGCGGCCCGTGACGTTCGCCCCTACCCGCGGCTGGCCACCCGAGCGCAGGATGATCCCGATGCTCTCACCGGTGCTCGACATCTTCCGGGTCCGCCAGTACTTCAACGTGCTCACCCGGGCGCGGGACGTGGCGGGCAGCGTGCGCGACGATGTGGGCTTCGTCCGCCGGGTGCGCCGGGGGCTGCTGCCGCTCCCGGTCGACCGGGCGCCCGGGCCGGTCGACCCGTTCCCTCCGGACGAGGAGCTCGACCCGGGTGCCCTCGACGGCCGGTCGGTGGGCCTGATCGCCACCGGCGGCAGCGGGGCGTTGGCGTCGCTCACGGGCGTGGCCCGGGCCCTCGAGGAGGCGCAGATCCGGCCGTCCGTGGTGTCGGTGTGCTCCGGGTCGGCGCTGTTCGGCTTCCCGCTGGCGGCCGGCGTACCGGCCCGCGACGTCGCTCGGTTCACCACGGGGCTCCGGCCGTCCGACTACCTGGATCCTGACTGGCCGGCGCTCCTCACGATGGCGCCGCGGCTCGCCCGGGGGTTCGCGGGTGCCCTGAAGGGCGACGCGGTCGAGGCGACCTACCGGTCGCTGCTCGGTCACATGACCCTCGCCGAGATGCCGGTGCCGTGCTACGCGCCGATCTGGAACCTCGAGGAGAACCGGATCGAGTACCTTGGGCCCCGCACGCACCCGGACATGACTGTCGCTCACGCGGTGCGCATGGCGATCGCCCTGCCGCTGTTCGTCGATGCGGTCGAGTTGGACGGCGGCTCGTGGTGTGACGGTGGAGTCGTCGACATCTTCCCCGTGGCCCCGCTCCTCGACATCGAGGACCGCCCCGAGGTGGTGCTGGCCGTCAACGGCTTCTACCCGCCGGACTTCGCCGGCGAGGAGGCGCCGAGGGACTGGCGCGAGCGACCCCTGTCGATCCTCCACGTGGCGTCGCAGGTGCGGACCTGCCAGCAGATCCAGCTGGCCCGGGAGAACCTGCGCCGCCTGCGCGACAGCTGTGACGTGGCGCTGCTCGAGCCGGTGCCCTACGAGCGCGTGCGGGGCACCGGCTTCTACGAGCAGTTCCTCTCCACCGACGACTGGCCCGTGTTCATGGTGGCGGGGCGCGAGCACACCCGCCGTGCGCTCGCCGCGCTCGCCGCCTCGCCGAACGGCGCAGGCGCCGGTGCGCACGCCTTGATGGGCTCGTAGCCTGGGCGCGTGCGCATCGCATTCGGAACCGACGAGAGCACGCCGCTCACGGAGCACGTGAAGGCCGCGCTCGCGGATCGCGGCCACGAGGTGGTGGCGAAGCACGAGGACGAGCCCTGGCCCGATGTCGGCCGCAGTGTCGGCGAGGCCGTGGCGTCGGGCCAGGCGGATCGCGGAGTCGTGTGCTGTTGGACCGGCACCGGCGTGTCGATGGCCGCCAACAAGGTCGCAGGCGTCCGCGCCGCGCTCTGCACCGACAGGCAGACGGCCGAGGGGGCACGCCGGTGGAACGACGCCAACGTGCTCGCGTTCGGCCTCCGGCTCATCTCCGAGACGGTGGCCGACGAGATGCTCGACGCGTTCCTGTCCACCCCGCCCGACGCGGACGAGGCCGAGACGATCGCCCGCCTGGGTTCCTGACCGCGTGCGGGTCGGCGCGTGCCCGGGCGGGTGGCCCTGGGCCCCGGCGGTCACGACTACTGTCGGGCCGATGGGTCCCACGGCGCCTCCGCTCCGCCCGGCGCTGCGGGGGCACTCGCCGTCGCTGCGCCGGGAGCAGGAGCTCTGGGATGCCGGCCACGAGGTGGTCGTCGGCCTCGACGAGGTGGGGAGGGGCGCGTGGGCGGGCCCGCTGACCGTGGCCGCCGCGGTGCTGCCGCGGGGGCGGCGCGTCTACAAGGTGCGCGACTCCAAGCAGCTCCTGCCCCACGAGCGTGAGGCGCTGTTCGACCGGATCGCCGGTTGGTGCACCGCCTGGGCGGTCGGCCATGCCAGCCATGAGGAGTGCGACGATCTGGGGATGAGCGAGGCGCAGCGGCTGGCCGCGAGGCGGGCGATCGAGCGGTTGGGGGTGACCCCCGACCGCATGCTGCTCGACGGTCGCTGGGACTTTGTCGGGGGAGGCATCACCGAGCGGGTCGTGCGGGGCGACCAGCAGTGCCTGTCGATCGCAGCCGCGTCGATCCTCGCCAAGGTCACCCGCGACCGCATCATGCGCGGCGAGGCCGACCATCATCCGTGGTGGTGGTTCGAGCAGAACAAGGGCTATCCGTGCCCGCGGCACAAGGCGGTGCTCCGGGGGTTCGGGCCCTCGGCCATCCACCGGCAGAGCTGGGTGTTCATGGACGGGCTGCCCTGGTCGGGCATCCCGCGTCGGGTCCGCCCCGACCCCCAGGGCCGGCTGTTCGGCTGACCAGCCCACGCCGCGCGGACGTTCCCGATCGACGCGACTCCTAGGGTGGGGCGCGACCCGTCGGACTCCGGGAGGAACACCCATGCCCGTTCGCACCGCCAATGCCCGCTGGGAAGGTGGCATCCAGGACGGCAACGGCACGATGCGCTTCGGCTCCTTCGAGGGCCCGTACTCGTTCGCGTCCCGCTTCGAGGAGGGCCCGGGGACGAACCCCGAGGAGCTCATCGGCGCGGCCCACGCGGGGTGCTTCTCGATGGCGCTCTCCGGGGCGCTCGGCCGCGCCGGGTTCCCGCCCGACTCGATCGACACCACCGCCACCGTCCACCTGCGCCGCGACGACGCCGGTATCCGCATCGAGCGGATCCAGCTCGATTGCACGGCGAGCGTCCCCGGCATCGACGAGGCGGCGTTCGCCGAGCAGGCGAACGGGGCCAAGGAGAACTGCCCGGTGTCCAAGGCGCTGGCCGGTGTCGACATCGAGCTGTCGGCCCGGCTCGCCGGTTGAGCGTTCGGCCACCGGGGTCCGGATCGGTGCATCCCAGCGCGGCACGCGTCCGTGACGTCGCCCGGGCCCGGGGAGTCGACATCGAGATCCGCGAGTTCCCGTCCGGCACCCGCACCGCGGAGGATGCGGCCGGCGCCATCGGGTGCGACGTGGCGCAGATCGTGAAGTCGCTCGTGTTCGTGGTGGACGGCGAGCCCGTGCTCGCGCTGGTGTCGGGCGCGAACCGGGTCGACGAGACGCTGCTGACCAGCGCCGTGGGCGGCACCCGGGTGTCCCGGGCCGACGCCGACACGGTGCGGGACGCGACGGGCTTCCCGATCGGCGGCGTCCCGCCGTTCGGCCATCCCCGGCAGCTCCGCACCTGCATCGATCCCGATCTGCTGTCCTTCGACGTCGTGTGGGCGGCCGCCGGCACGCCCCGGCACGTGTTCGCTGCCGAGCCGGCGTGGCTCGCGTCGGTCACCGGTGCGATCGAGGCCGCCATCACCGCTCGACCCGCCGCGCGCTGAGCGGGCCTGGCGCCGGGCACGGCTACGAGCCGAGGGTGCCCCGGAGGATGCTCGATCCCGAGTGGGTGGGGTCGCCGTCGTCGGGCTCGACCGACACGTCGACGACCGGATACTCGTGGTGGTCGACGGTGTCGGGCACCACGTACGTGCCGTCGGCCCGCATGGGCCCGAGCGAGATCATGCCCTCGATGTCCTCGTCGATCAGCCACACCTCGTAGAAGCCGTCGGGGTCGGGCAGAGCGGCGGCGTCGGCCTCGATGTCGAGGGCGAGCCGGCCGTCCGTCTCGACGAGGCGGGCGCTGCCCCCCGGCACGTCGCCGAGCGGCTCGAGGTCGGCCGAGGCCACGAGGGCCGTTCCCTCCTCGCCGCCCACGACCGCGACGATGCCAGCGGCGATGCCGGCGACGACCACCACCGCGGCGGCCGCAGCCAGCCAGGGCATCGTCCGCCACCAGCGCGGCGGGCGGGCGCCGGTGTCGCCCGGGTCCCCGTCTCCCGTCTCCGGGCCCGTCCCGGGCTCGCCGCCCCGGCCGGTCCCGCCGGCGACCGTCCGCGCGATGCGGTCCCACAGGCCCGGCGGAGGCTGGTGGAGCTCGTGGTCCTCCTCGGTCAGCGACCGGGCGACCACACCGAGGCGGTGCAGCTCCACATCCTCGGTGTGGTCGGGCTCCGCTGACCGCACCGCGTCGAGATCGCGCTCGGCGGCGTCACGGCGCCGCATCGAGGCCCTCCAGGTGACGGCGCAGCGCCCCGAGCGACCGCCGGATCTGTGACTTGACCGTGCCCAACGGCCGTCCAGTGTGCTCCGCGATCTGCTCGTGTGTCAGGTCCGAGTAGAAGGCGAGCTCGACGAGCTCGCGGACCTCGGGCCGCAACCCGTCCAGGCCGTCGGCCAGGAGCAGCCGCTGGGCGAGCGCATCGACCTCCTGGCCGGCCGGTGCCGGATCGGCCACCAGCCGGGCCCGGTCGAGGCGTGCCGCGGCCCGCTGCCTGCTGCGCAGGGCGTCGCTCACCTTGTGCCGGGCGATGCCCATCAGCCAGCCGCCGAGCGAGCCCCGCTCGGGATCGAAGCGGTGGCTGGCCCGCCAGGCGGCGACGAAGGTGTCCTGGGTGGCCTCCTCGGCGAGCCCGGACCCGACGGCTCGGCGACAGAAGGTGAAGACCACGCGGCCGTACCGGCGGTAGGCCTCCTCGAGGGCGGTCGGGTCGCCCGCACGGAACCGCTCGTCGAGATCGTCGTCGACGTGGGGATCGTCGCCGTATCGATCGTCAGCATCCGGCCCGCCGACCACCTGATGACCGTACCCAGCGTGGCCGCCGGATTCGGATCGCGCCCGCGGCCGGCCGACCGCGGCCGGTGGCTGCCCGCGACGGCCTGGTGCCGTGTCGATCGCCGGGCACGGGAGTGGCATGCCTCCTCTTCGCCGCCGGCGCCGTGCGGGGATGCGGCGTCATGCGGGCGGCAGGCCCGATTCACCGGCACCGCCAGGCCCGGTGCATCCACGGAGCGGCCACGCGGCGAAACCCCTCGTGACATCCCCCAACCAGCACAGGAGACCCCCATGAAGCGACTCTTGGCCGGGACGGCCGCAGCGCTGCTGCTCGTCGTCGCCGGATCAGCCGCAGCGGACGCCCGACCTGCCCAGGACGGCGGTGCCCGCATCCACCTTCTCCACGGCATCCCCGACACGCCGGTCGATGTGGAGGCCAACGGCGAGAACGTCATCGAGGGCTTCGAGTTCGGCGACACCGAGGACCTCTCCGCGTTCGCCGGGCAGACGCTGACCGGCGTGGCCGTGAAGGCCGCCGGCACCGAGGACGTTGCCATCGACGTGGGCGATCTGGCACTGCCCGCGGAGGGCAACGTGACCGCCATCGCGCATCTCGACGCCGAGGGCTCCCCCACCCTGACCGTGTTCGAGAACGACACCTCGCCCGTGCCCGCAGGACAGGGTCGCCTGGTGGTCCGCCACACCGCTGCCGCCCCGGCCGTGGACGTGAGGGCCGGCGGAGAGGTCGTCTTCGCCAACCTGTCGAACCCCAACGAGGCCTCGGCGGAGCTGCCCGCCGGCACGGTCTCGGCCGACGTGGTGCCGGCCGGCCAGAGCGAGCCGGTGGTCATCGGCCCCGCCGACCTGCCCGTCACCGAGGGGTCCGCGCTGATCGTCTACGCGGTCGGCTCCCTCGACGACGGCACGCTGCAGACCCTCACCGAGACGATCGAGGGCCTGGGAGCGGCCCCCGACGGGGTGCCGACGGGCAACAGCCCGGTCGACGAGGGATCGTCGAGCGCGCTGCCGTGGCTGATCGGTGCCGCCGGTCTGGTCGCAGTCGGTGGTGCCCTGGCCGCAGGCCGCCGGTACGCCACGCTCTCCGACCGCAGTCGCTGAGACCGGGACGGCTGTGAGGCGATCGCACCCTCTCGGGGCCCTCGCGATCGCAGCGGCGGTGCTCGTCGGCGCCGGTCACACGGCGTCCGACGGCACCCCGGCCGAGCCGGCTGCTCCACGCGAGCAGCCGGCTCCCGCCGCGCCCGCGTCTCCTCCCGCATCCGGATCCGCCGCCGGGGCGCCGCCACCACCCGGCCCGACCGGGGGGTCGCCGCAGGACGGTGCCACCCGGTCGCTGCCGCCGGCCACCGCCCTCCCGGCGGATGCGCCGGACCTCCCGGCCCCGACCGGCCTCACGATCGACGCCCTTGACATCGCGGACGCCCGCATCGTGCCCGTGGGGGTGGAGGCCAGCGGAGAGATGGAGATCCCGGGCGCCGACGAGGTCGGCTGGTACCGCTACGGGCCCCGGCCGGGCGACCGCGGCTCCGCCGTGCTCGCGGCCCACATCGCCTTCGACGGTGCGGACGGCGTGTTCCGGCACCTCGACGACCTCCGGCCGGGGGACGAGGTCAGGGTCGGTCTCGCCGGCGGGGGGTCGCGGACGTTCGTCGTGACCGCCGTCGAGCAGTACCCGAAGAAGGACGTGCCGGACGAGATCTTCGCCCGCACCGGCGATCCCCGGCTGGTGCTCGTGACGTGCGGGGGCCGCTTCGACGAGGACGCCCGGGCCTACGACGACAACCTCGTCGCCTACGCCCGGCCCGCGTAGCGACCCGCCCGGCGTTGGAGCCCGGGAGCGGCCGGGCCGTACGCTCGGACCGATGCGCCGCCGCCCGGCCGCCCTGGCTCTCGCCGTCTGGACCCTGCTCGTGTGGGCGACGCGCATCACCAACATCTGGGACGACGCGGCGCTCGACACCGGTGAGAAGCTCGGCCGCACCGGGCTGGCGGTCAGCTTCACCGTGCTGGGGGCCGCGGTGCTGGTGGCGTTGTGGCGCCGCACCGACCGGTGGGTCCGGCCGGCCGTCGGCGCGCTCGCCGCGTGGACCACCGTGGTGTGGGTGGTGCGCGACGTCCGCATCGTGGGGTCGGATCACGACCTCGGGTTCACGCTGGTCCACGTCGTGCTCGGCGTGGTGTCGGTGGCCCTTGCCGTGCTGGCGTGGAGGGAGGCGTCGCGAGCCCGGCGGGTCGCACGCGACGGCCGCGGGGAGCGGCGGGCCGTTCCGGCGCGGACCCGCTGACCGGCCACCCTCTCGCCCGCAGGCCGACTGACCGAGCACTCCGCCGGGACACCGGGGGAGACGGCGGCAGTGGAGCCTCACCGCCGCGGAAGGCCCCACCGCCGCCGGCGACGGACCGCCGCGCGTGCCGCACGAGGGTCCGGGCGCGGGCGCCCTACCGCTCGTCGCGGTACAGGCGCATCGTGATCGGTCCGAACACCGCGACCATCGCTGCGCACCACACGAGCACCCAGCCGACCTCGCCGGCGGCGATCGTGCCGTGCATGAGCCCGCGCGACGCAGTGACCAGGTGGCTGATCGGGTTGACGTCGACGAACGCCTCCAGCCAGCCCGGCATCGTGCCCGGGTCGACGAACACGTTGCTGGCGAAGGTGAGCGGGAACAGGATCAGCATGCTCACCTGCATGACCGACTCCGGTGTCCGCAGGCGCAGCCCCACCGCCGTCCAGATCCACGACAGGCTGAACGAGAACACCAGCAGCAGCCCGACCGCCGCCAGCACGCCCGGCACCCCACCGCCCGGCCGGAACCCGAGGGCGACCCCGAGCACGATCACCATCGCCGAGGCGAGCGTGTAGCGGACCGCGTCGCCGAGCAGCGCCCCCACCAGCACGGCGGGCCGCCAGATCGGCAGCGACCGGAACCGGTCGAACACGCCCTTGGAGATGTCGGTGTTGAGGGTCATCCCCGTGTACATGGTGATCATCGCCACGGTCATCACGAGGATGCCGGGCAGCAGCTCCTGCAGGTACTCGCGCGGCGACCCGGCCAGCGCGCCCCCGAACAGGTACGTGAACATCAGCGTGAACATGATCGGGAACGCGGTGACGTCGAAGAGCTGCTCGGGGACGTGCTTGATCTTGAGCATCGCCCGCCATCCGAAGGTCAGGGCCGCCGACCATGCGCTGGCCCGCGGGGGCCGCGCCCGCGAGGAGAGGGCCGAGCGAAGGTCGACGGGCTCGATCGTCGGAGTCGAGACCCTGGTCTCGACCGGGGTGGCGGTCATGCGGCCTCCTCGTCATCGGCGCGGCCCTCGTCGTCCTCGCCGTCGCGGTCGCCGGCCGGGTGGCCGGTGAGGGCGAGGAACACCTGGTCGAGGCTCGGCTGGCCGAGCGCGAACTCGGTGACCGTGATCCCCGAGCGGGCGAGCTCGCCGAGGCCGTGCGGAACCCGCGTCGCGTCCGAGACGGTGGCCGAGAGCGCGGCGGCGTCGGCGTCGAGCTCCACCGGCGCCCCGAGGGCGGTGGACAGCAGCTCGGCCGCCTCGCCGCGACGCTCCGGGTCGTGGACGCGGACGTGGAGGGCGCCCGACCCGACCGACGATTTGAGCTCGCTGCTCGTGCCCTCGGCGATCACCGTCCCGTGGTCGATGATCGCGATCCGGTCGGCCAGCTGGTCGGCCTCGTCGAGGTACTGGGTGGTGAGCAGCACCGTCGTGCCCCCGGCGACCAGGGCGCGGATGATGTCCCACACCTGGTTCCGGCTGCGCGGGTCGAGACCGGTGGTGGGCTCGTCGAGGAAGATCAGGTCGGGCGTGACCACGATGCTGGCGGCGATGTCGAGCCGGCGGCGCATGCCACCCGAGTAGGCCTTGACCTGGCGGTCGGCCGCGTCGACCAGGCCGAACGCATCGAGCAGCTCGGCCGATCGCTGCGCGGCGTCGGCCTTGGGGTAGCCGAGGAGCCGGGCCAGGAGCACGAGGTTCTCGTGCCCGGTCAGGTCGTCGTCGACCGATGCGAACTGACCCGTCAGGCTCACCCGGCTGCGAACCGCATCGGCCTCGCGGACGACGTCGTGCCCGAGCACCCGCGCGGTGCCGCCGTCGGGGCGGAGCAGCGTGGCGAGCATGCGGACGGTCGTCGTCTTGCCGGCGCCGTTCGGGCCGAGGACGCCGTAGACGGTTCCGGTGCGGACCGCGAGGTCGATGCCGTCGACGGCCCGGGTCTCGCCGAACGCCTTGACGAGCCCGGTCGCCTCGACGGCGAAGGTCGGGAGGTCACCGGGCGCAGGCGGTGCCGGGTCGCCGGTCGCGCCCGGCTTCAGGTTGTCGACCATGGCCGGCATTCCAGCGTCTCCAGTGCAGTCGAGGTCAAGGGGGTTTCCGCTGTCGCGGGCGCGGTGCGCACGACGCTCCCTCCGTCTCGGTGGTCGTCAGACGCTCAGACGGGGTGAAGGGCCGATCCTCATCGGTGCCGCCCGGCGGCAGCCCGTTCGAAGGTGGGCCCGATCGGGGCCGTCCGGGTCGACGCGCGTCGCGCGGAATCTCAGGGCGGCGGGGGAGCCGCGGGGCCGAGGACCACGTCGAGCGCCAGGGTCAGGCAGCGACAACCGCCCCCCGCCTTCAGGAACTCGTCGACCCGGCACTCGACCGGCTCGAAGCCCCACGCCTCGAGCCGGCGACCCACGCGGACAGGCACGTTGGGCATCACCACCGTGCGATCGACCACCACCGAGTTGGCGCAGAACGCCAGCGCCTCCTCGTCGGTCAGGACCAGCGGCTCGGGCACGAGGTGCTCGACCACGGCGCGGCCGTAGCGGTCCCAACCGAGCGGTGCGATCATCGCCCGGCGATCGTCGAGCGGGCAGAAGGTGAGGTCGAGGTGGTAGAGGCGGGGCTCGACCAGCTCGACCGCCCGCACCGGGCAGCCGAGCAGCTCCGACAGCGCGGTGGCGGCCGTCACGTCGGAGCGGGGCGCGTAGCCGGACAGCAGCACCGTGGGCCTGTCGCCGGCGGTGAAGGGCAGCGCGTCACCGGCGCCCTCGTGGTCCATCCCCTCGGGTAACCGGTCCACCCGCCAGCCCCGGCCGGCGAACCAGCGGGCGTCGATGGGGGTCTCGGCCTGCCGCTCGGGATGCCGGAAGTTGCTGGGCACGAACTGCCCCCCGTTCACCACGCCGGCGTTGGCCGTGAACACCAGATCGGGCAGGGAGGGATCGGGGGGCATCGTCTCGATCTCGGCACCGGCCGCGCGCAGGGTGGCGGCGAGCGACTCCCACTGCTCGAGCGCCCGCTCCGGATCGACCCTCACCGTCCGCTGCATCCACGGGTTGATCTCGTAGAGCACGCCGAAGTGGCGCGGTGGGCACATCAGGAACCGCCGCCCCCACGACAGCGTGCCCGGCGTGGCCGGGCGGCCGGGCTCGGCGGCCGCAGCGGTCATGCGCTCTCCAGCAGGTGATCGGCGAGCTGGCGCACGAACGGCCCCACGTCGGTGACGATGCCGAGCGCCTGGTGGCTGCCGCGATCGGCGAGCTTGGTGACGACGGCCTGGTTGATGTCGACGCAGAAGGTCTCCACCCCGGCGGGCAGGCAGTTGCCCGTGGCGATCGCGTGCAACGTGGACGCCAGCATCAGCGCCACCCCGACCCCCTCGACGTGCGCCCGCATCGCATCGGCGGCCGCCGTCACGTCGGTGATGACGTCGGGCAGCGGGCCGTCGTCGCGGATCGAGCCACCCAGCACGAACGGCACCCCGTGCCGGACGCAGGCGTGCATCACACCGCCGGTCACGTACCCGGCCTCGACCGCCGCCGCGATCGAGCCGTGGCGGCGCACCTCGTTGATCACCCTGATGTGGTTGGCGTGACCGCCCTCGGTCGGCACGCCCTCCGCGACCGACACGCCGAGCGACGTGCCGAGCACGTTGGACTCGATGTCGTGGGCCGCGAACCCGTTGCCCGCGAAGAGCACGTCGACCCACCCCGCGTCGATCAGCCGGGCCAGGTCGGTGGCCCCGCCGGTGTGGACGACGGCCGGTCCGGCCACCACCAGCACCCGCTGGTCCCGCTCGCGCGCCGCCCGCAGTCGGTCGGCGACCTGCGCGACCAGCAGCCGCTTGGGCTTCTCCGAGGAGACCTCGGACGTCATGAACTCGAACACCGCCGTGTCCCGCGGCGGCGACGGGGCGTGCACCCGGACGCCGTCGCTGCCGACGACGACCGGGTCGCCGGCGGTCACCCGGTGCATCGGCACCGTGCACGCCCGGCCGGCGCGCACGACCAGGCCGCAGTCCATCTCCGGGTTCTCCACCGGGATCCACCGGCCGTCGACCCGCACGTCGGTCGCCAGGTTGGTGGTGGAGTAGAACCCGGCGGGCAGCACGCCGTCGCGGTCGGCAGGCTCGAGCAGGGCGTCGTTCTGGACCACCCGGTTGGCCCCGTGCACCTGGAGATCGTCGAGCAGCTCGCCGAGCACGTCGTCGTCGCCGGACACCCGCAGGCGTGCCTCGCTCGTGTCGACCGTGGTCTTGCCGATGCGGACGTGGACGATCTCGTAGTCGCAGCCGGCGTCGACGATGGCGTCGAGGATCTTCGCCAGCAGGAGCGAGTCGACGATGTGGCCGCTCACCTCGATGGTCTCGGTGCCCATGCCACCCCCTGGATCGGGCTCCCCGGCCGGAGGGAGCGGTGCGTGACCGCCGCTGGGGGCCGCCGGCCGCGAGCCGGTGCGGCGGGTTGGTTTCGGGTGCGCCCATCGGGCACGGATATCATGCCGCCCGCCATGGGTCAGCCGATCACCGTCGTCGAGAAGCCGTCTCGCGTCCCCGGCGTCGTCCGGTTCGAGACCAACCGGTCGTTCACCGGCATGGGTCACGAGCGGTACGACTCGCCCGACGAGATCCTGGCGGACCGCCCGGTCGACGAGCTCGCACGGCGCCTGTTCGCCACCGGTGCGGTGCGGGGCGTGCACACCGGCGGCAGCGTGGTCACCGTGGAGCTGGCGGACGGCGCCTCGAGCGACGGCCTGGCCGATGTGATCCGGGGCCTGTACATCTACTACCCGCCGGCCGACGGGGCCGACGAGCAGCCGGTTTCCGGCCCTGCCGGTGAGGAAGCCGGCGAGCGTGAGGTCGTCGCCGGCACGCCGACGGCGTCCGGTGACAGCTCCGGCGCCGGCTCCGCCGACGGCGACGCGCAGTAGTCTCGACCTCGTGTCCCGGGCCCCGTCGCCCGGGTGTCGGGGCGGCAACGGCGCCGCGCCGGACGAGGGAGATGTGATGGCAGAGAGCCCCTGGCAGGCCGTCCTCGATCGGCTCGACGAGGCGGCCGAGCTGGCCAAGGTCGACGCCGACGTCCACCGCAAGCTGCGGACGCCGAAGCGGGTGCTCGAGGTGGCGGTGCCGGTGCGGATGGACGACGGATCCGTCGAGGTCTTCACGGGCTGGCGGGTGCACCACGACACGACGCGGGGCCCGGGCAAGGGTGGCATCCGCTTCCACCCGGCCCTCGACGTGGATGCGGTGAAGGCGTTGGCGGCGATGATGACCTTCAAGACCGCTCTCGTCGACGTGCCGTTCGGCGGTGCGAAGGGCGGTGTCCGGTGCGATCCGCGGCGACTGTCGTGGGGCGAGCTCGAGCGGGTGACCCGCCGGTTCACCTACGAGATCAGCCCCCTGCTCGGGCCGGACCTCGACATCCCGGCCCCCGACGTCAACACCGACGGCCGGGTGATGGCCTGGTTGATGGACACGCTGTCGACCATCGAGAGCGCGCACTTGCCCGCCTCGGTGACCGGCAAGCCCCTCTCGATCGGGGGAACGCGGGGTCACTCGGGGGCCACGGCGTCGGGATGCCTGGTCACCGTCCGGGCGGCGATGCGCGCGATGGAGATCCCGCTGGTGGGCTCGCGGGTGGTGATCCAGGGGTTCGGCAAGGTGGGTGGGCCGCTTGCCTTCCTGCTGAGCTCGGCGGGGATGCGCATCGTGGCGGTGAGCGACATCGGCGGTGGGGTCGTGAACGAGGGCGGCGTCGACGTGGGGGCGCTGGCCGATCACGTGGGGGAGACGGGATCGGTGGCGGGCTTCGGCGGCGGCGACGCGATCGACGGCGACGACATCTGGGACATCGACTGCCAGCTGCTGGTCCCGGCCGCCCTGGGCGGCGTGATCGACGCCTCGGTGGCCGGACGCATCGCCGCGCCGCTGGTGGTCGAGGCGGCCAACGGGCCGACCACCACGGCGGCCCAGCCGGTGCTCGACCGGCGGGGCATCGTGGTGGTGCCCGACATCCTCGCCAACGCCGGGGGCGTGACCGCCAGCTACTTCGAGTGGGCCCAGGCCCGGCAGGGCTATCCGTGGGACGAGGGGCTGGTGGCCGAGCGCCTGCGCCAGCACATGGAGCGGGCCTTCACCGCGGTGTGGGCACGTGCCGAGACGCTCGGCATCGACATGCGCGCTGCGGCGCACGTGGTGGCCCTGGAGCGGGTGGCGGCGGCCGCGGACGCCCGGGGTCTGTTCCCCTGAACGGGGTCACCTGAGCGGGGTCCCGAACGGGGCCCACGGTGCGTGCGGTCACCGGCACCGCACTTGTCAGGCACGAACGCTTGTTCGATCATGAGGGGGTGGCTCGCGGAGAAGGGCTCGCCCCCGTGCTCGCTCGGCGCACCGACATCCCCGACGCGCTCGACGCGCTCGCCGAACGCGTTCGTCCCACCACTCTCGCGCGCGATCAACGGCGTCCCGTGCTCCCGGCGCTCGAACCGTTGCTGCCCGGTGCGGGCCTGCGGCGGGGGAGCACGGTTGCGGTGGGTGCCGCCCCGGGACAGACCGGGGCGACGTCGCTGGCGCTCGCCCTGGCGGCGGGCGCGTCGCGCGACGGGTCGTGGGTCGCTGCCGTGGGCCTCGGCTCCCTGGGCCTGGTCGCCGCCGCGGAGCTCGGTGTGGCGCTCGAGCGGTTCGTCGTCGTGGCCGACCCGGGTGAACGGGACCGCACCGCCGACGGGAGGCACGGTGACGCCGCCGCCTCGCGTCGGGCCGGGTGGCCGGCGGTGGTGGCGGCGCTGGTCGACGGGTTCGACGTGGTGCTCGTGGCCGCCGGACCGGGCACCAGCTTGCGGGCGGCCGACGCCCGCCGGCTGACCGCCCGGGTGCGCGAGCGCGGTGCGGTGCTCGTGGCCGTGGGCGGCGAGCTGCCCGGCGAGCGCAGCCCCGTGCGGCTGTCGGTGATGGCATCGCGCTGGTCGGGCCTCGACCGGGGTACCGGGCACCTGCGCTGCCGGGAGGCGACGGTCGAGGCGACGGGCCGGGGCGATGCGACCCGCCGGCGGCGGGCCCGGCTGTGGTTGCCCGGTCCCGACGGCGGGGTCGAGACGTGCGAGCCCGCCACGGTCGTCGAGCTCCCGGTGGCCCCGTGACCGTCGTCCGGTCGCTCGTGGTGTGGTGCCCCGACTGGCCGGTGGTGGCCGCGGGCCTGCCGCTCGACGGACCGGTCGCGGTCCTGCGGGCCAACCGGGTGGTGGCCTGCTCACCGGCCGCCCGGGTCGAGGGCGTGGCCGTCCACCAGCGGCGCCGCGACGCCCAGGCCCGGTGCCCGGAGCTGGTGGTCGTCGACCACGTCCCCGATCTGGACGGTCGGGCGTTCGAGCCCGTGGCGCTCGCGCTCGAGGCGCTCACGCCCCGGATCGAGATCACCCACCCCGGAGCGGTCACCTTCCCCACCCGTGGCCCGTCGCGCTACCACGGCGGGGACCGGGCGCTGGCCGCCACGGCGGCGGCCCGGGCGGTCGAGGTCCTGCCCCCCGACGCGACCGTGCGGGTGGGCGTGGCCGACGGGCCGTTCGCGGCGATGCTCGCCGCGCGTGCCGCCGCCCGCCCGGCGGGGGAGCCTGATGCCGGGGCGCCGGTCGCCGGTGGCCGGGCCCGTGTGGTGGTGGTGCCGCCGGACGAGACACCCGCGTTCCTCGCCCCTCTGCCGCTCGATGCCCTCGACCGTCCCGAGCTGGTGGAGGTGATGGCCCGGCTGGGCGTGCGGACCCTCGGTGACCTGGCTGCGCTCGACGTTGGTGACGTGGTGGGCCGGTTCGGCGCCGAGGGCCAGGTCGCCCACCGCCTGGCGTGTGGGCTCGACGAGCGACCGCCGGCCACGGCGCCACCCCCGCCGGATCTGACCGTCGCCGCCGAGCTCGATCCGCCGGTCGACCGGGTGGAGCCGGCGGCGTTCGTGGCCCGGGGCCTGGCCGGCGACCTGCACCGGCGGTTGACCGAGCGGGGATCCGCCTGCACGCGCCTGGCGATCGGTGCCGAGACCGAGCACGGCGAGCGGCACGAGCGCCTGTGGCGCACCGAGGGCGCGTTCACGGTCGCAGCGATCGCCGATCGGATGCGCTGGCAGCTCGACGGATGGCTGCACCTGGGTACCCACCGTCCGACCGGGGGCCTGGCCCGTCTCTGGCTGGTCCCCGACGAGGTGGTCCCGGCGGGCGGCCGGCAGCTCGCGCTCGGCACCGGTGCCCCCGGGTCCGTCGACACGGTGGAGGCCGGTGAGCGGGCCGCGCGCTCGCTCGCCCGGGTCCAGGGACTGGCCGGGTTCGATGCCGTGCGGGTGCCCGAGTGGCGCGGAGGCAGGGGACCGGGCGAGCGGGTGACGCTGGTGCCCGCGGGTGCGGTCGACGTCACCGGTGAGCGACCGGCGAGCGTGGCCGGGTGGGTGACCGAGCCCTGGCCCGGGGTGCTGCCCGAGCCGTCCCCGGCCACCGTGCACGCCGTGCCGGTGGCTGCGGAGGTGCGCGATGCGGCGGGGCGCCAGGTGACCGTCGACGGGCGGGGAACCCCGAGCGGCGCCCCCGCCACGCTGGCGGTTGCCGGTGGGCGATCGGTGGAGGTGGCGTCGTGGGCGGGGCCGTGGCCCTACGACGAGCGCTGGTGGGATCCCGCGGGCCACCGCCGCCGCGCCCGCCTCCAGGTCCTCACGGCCGATGGGGTGGCCCGGCTGCTGGTGCTCGAAGGCGGTCGGTGGGCGGTGGAGGCCACCTACGACTGACGGCCACCTGGCCGACGACCGGTCACCGCTTCGGCCCCAGGATGCACCCGAGCAGCACGGCGCCGAGCCCGCCGACACCGAGCCAGACACCGAACGCCGGGTCGGGCGCCCCGTCCCCGCTGAAGACCACCCAGAGCGCAGCGCCGTGCGCAGCGCCCGCCAGCACGGTGACGAAGCCCGACATGGCTCGGAAGCCCAGCAGCAGCGAGAGCGCCAGCGAGCGCGGTGCCAGGATCGTCGAGAACACGACCGACAGCCCCACCGCCCCGGCGACGACCATCCACAGCGTGTCGGCGTAGAGCTCGAGGTAGCGGGACTTCCCCGAATCGATGGCCGAGCCCGCCGCCTCGGCAGCGGCCTCGCGGGCCTGCTCCTCCAGCTGGTCGGCCACCTGGTCGCCGCCCGGGATCTCCTCGGACGGGACGAGCGGCACCCCGTCGCCAGTGTCGGGCAGCAGGCCCGACACGTCGGTCTCGGGGAGCGTGAACGCCGTCCGGATGTCGGAGAGGGCGACATCGCGCCCGCCGGAGGTGAACCACGGGAGCACGGCCAGCGCCAGGACGAAGCAGACAAGGCCGGTCACGCCCACGAGCGCTCCGGCGCCGATCGGCAGCCCGGAGCGCGGCTCGTCGGGCGACGGGCGTCCCTGGCCGCTCTGGTTCCGCCCCGATGCGCCCGGCCGGCGCCGTTGGCCGCCCCCACCCGGTTGGCCGGGCGGCGGGCGCCGGCCGGCGCCGGGCTGGCGGCGTGGGTACTGCCCCGGCGGGTACTGGCCGGGTTGGCCGGATGGGTACTGGCCGGATGGGTACTGCGCCGTGC
>JBKHJZ010000048.1:0-18717 GCA_046537875.1 Acidimicrobiia bacterium
GCCCGGGTCCGGGCCTCGTCAAGCGCGGCGCCCGTGGCCCCGGTGGTGCTGGTGCCGACACGCCAGCCGTGGCGGCCGAACCGACCACCCTGCCTGGTCACCACGATGCCGTCGGGGTGCGCCAGCACGGCGTCGACGGCGGCGGCCCATCCCCCGTCCACCGCCACCGCGCCGCCCAGCAGCCCGTCGAGCAGCCGGTCGAGCAGGCCGCCGACCTCCGGACGGCCGGGGCGGACGTGCGCGCGCACCGGCTCACCCACCGGGGGTGGCGTGCCAGCGGTGGGTGGTGCACCCAGGGCCAGCACGGACGCGGCGATGTCGCCCTCGACGAGGACCTCGAGCGCCCGGCGTGCCGACGCGGGCGAGTCGGCCACGACTGCGTCCAGCGCCTCGCCGCAGGCCGCCTCGACCGCGGCCTCCCAGCCCCGGTCGACGTCGATGATGTCGAGGAGCGTGCCGATGACGCCCTCCACGCCGGCGAGGCGCTCTGCCCCGGCGGCCGACCGGGCGGCGTCGAGGGCCTCGGTCAGGGCGCTCACGCGGGCGTGCCAGGCGCTGCGCTCGGTCTCGGCGGCCTCGCGACGCTCCCCGGCGACCGTCGCTGCGGACTCCGTGTCACGGAGCACCGCGTCGGCCGCCTCGAGGGCGGTCGCCAGCGCCGGCATCTCCTGCTCGGCGGCCGCCACCTGCGCGGCGGCCCCGGCGGCCTCGCGCTCGAACCGCTCCACCTTCGCCCGCAGGTCGGCCACCCGCTTCCCGATCCGCGCGTGGTCGCGGGCCGTTCGGTCCAGGGATCCGCGCAGGGCGCTGAGCTCTCCCCGGACCTCGGCCGCCCGTGCGGGGGGCGCCGGTGCCCCGCCCTCCGGCTCACGCTCGGCGCGCTCGCGCTCCCGGGCGAGCTCGTGCTCGGCCTCGGCGAGCGCAGCATCCTCGGGGGCGAGGTGGCCGGCCTCTGCGTCGAGGCGCTCGATGTCGGCACGCAGGCTGGCCGCGTCGGCCTCGAGGCTCGCGATCACGCCCTGGTCGATCGACGCGCTCCGCTCACGGGCCACGCCACGACGCCGCTCCGCCAGCACGTTGAGCTGGCCGCGGGCCTTCTCGCGCAGCGACTCGGCGCGCCGGAGGGCGTCGCCGACCTCGCTCCCGCCGAGCGACGCGAGCTCGGCCTCGCTGGCGTGGACCGCCGTGTCGAGCTCGGTGAGGCGCTGCTTGAGCAGCGTCTCCTCGTTGCGGGCCTCGGCCAACGCAGCCGTGCTCTCGCCCAGCCGGCGCTTCAGGGTCGCCAGCTCGCGCCCGGCCACGTGCACCTGGAGCGCGCGAAGCTCCGCGAGCAGGTCGCCCTGGCGGCGGGCGGCCTCGGCCTGACGCTCGAGCGGCCGGAGCTGGCGCCGCACCTCCCGCAGCAGGTCGGTGAGCCGCATGAGGTTGGCCTCCGTGGACGCCAGCCGTCGCTCGGCGCGCTCCTTGCGCTTGCGGTGCTTCAGGATGCCGGCGGCCTCCTCGACGATCAGGCGCCGGTCCTCGGGTCGGGCGTTGAGCACCGCGTCGATCTGGCCCTGGCCCACGATCACGTGCTGCTGGCGGCCGACGCCGGTGTCCGACAGCAGCTCGTGGATGTCGAGCAGCCGGCACGGCACCCCGTTGATCGCGTACTCGCTGTCACCCGCCCGCCAGAGCGTGCGCGTGATGGTCACCTCGGAGAACTCGATCGGGAGCAGCCCCGCGCTGTTGTCGATGGTGATCGACACCTCGGCCCGACCGAGCGGGGGCCGGTCGCTCGTCCCGGCGAAGATCACGTCCTCCATCCGCTGGCTCCGCACCGCGGACGGCGCCTGGGCCCCGAGGACCCAGCCGATGGCGTCCACCACGTTCGACTTGCCCGAGCCGTTGGGGCCCACCACCACGGTGACCCCGGGCTGGAGCTCGAGCATCGTGGTCTCGGCGAACGACTTGAAGCCCTTCAGGGTCAACGCCTTGAGGAACATCGTGACGAGGCTACGCCGATCCTGAGGTCACGGAGTGGGATCTTACGTCCACGGGCCGTGGCGAAGCAGCGCCGGGATCGCGGTCGGGACCTCAGACCTGGCAGGCCGGACAGAAGTAGGTGACCCGGCCACCGCTGCGCTGCTTGGCGATCGTGCCCCGGCACCGCCGGCACGGCTGGCCGTCGCGTCCCCACACCGAGAGCTCGTTCTGATAGCCGCCGGGGCGGCCATGGATGTCGACGAAGGGATGCCCGCCGGTCGACGTGCCGCGGTGCTTGGTCGCCTCGTGCAGGATCTCGACGAGCGAGCGGTAGAGGCGGCGGATCTCCATGGTGGTGAGGGTGTCCACCTGCCGGTCGGGGCGGAGCCCGGCGTCGTAGAGGATCTCGTCCGCGTAGAGCCCCCCGAGGCCCACCACGAAGGTCTGGTCGAGCAGCACCGGCTTCAGCTTGTCGTTGCGCCTCGCCACCAGGGCCTGCGCGAACGCGGTCCACGACACGGGGGCGGCGACCGGGTCGAGCCCGAGCTCGGCGAGTGCCGGCATCTCCTCGGTGAGCAGCTCCGGGGTGACCACGAAGGCCTCGGCACGTGCCTCCGGATCGATCAACCGCAGCTGGCCTCCCTGGGTGAACGTGACCACGACCGCCAACCCGTCCGGAACCTCGTCCCGGGGGGCGGCCCGCACCACCCTCCCGGTCTCGCCGACGTCGATCACCAGCAGCTCACCCGAGTCGAGCGCGACGGTGAGGACCGACCCGCGCCGATCGGCGCTCTTGAACTTGGTGCCCTCGAGCCGCGACTGGAACGCCTTGCGGGTGCCGTTGCGGTGCGCCACCTTGGCGATCGGCACCTCGACCGACTTCACCCGGCGCCCCACGGTCTCGCGCTCGAGCCCGCGCTTGACGGTCTCGATCTCGGGCAGCTCAGGCATGCTCGACATCCCCCAGCTCGGCCATCAGCGAGGTGTACGCGTCGCGGGCCGCCACCTGCTCGGCCTGCTTCTTCGACCGGCCCTCACCGACGCCGCGGATCACGCCCCCCACGGCGACGGTCACGTGGAAGCGACGGGCGTGGTCGGGGCCCTCGGCCACGGTGTCGTAGCGGGGTGCCTCGTCGAAGTGTCGCGCCGCCATCTCCTGCAGGCGGCTCTTGAAGTCCTGTCCGCCGGGACCGCCGGCATGCGCCTCGGCCACCCGGCTGCCGAGCAGTCGCATCACCAGTGCCTGTGCCTCCTCCATGCCCGCCGACAGGTACACGGACCCGAGCACCGCCTCGAGCGCGTCGGCCAGGATCGAGGGCTTCTCCCGCCCCCCGGACTGCTCCTCCCCCTTGCCCAGCAGCAGGTGCTCACCGAGATCGAGCTCGTCGGCCACCTCGGCGAGCGTGACTGCGTTCACGACCGCCTTGCGGACATCGGTGAGCTCCCCCTCGCTGAGCGTGGGATAGGCGTGAAAGGCGTGATCGGTGATGATCACGCCGAGCACCGCATCGCCCAGGAACTCCAGCCGCTCGTTCGAGTCGTGCCCCGGGTTCTCGGCGCACCACGACCTGTGAACGAGCGCGTCACCCAGCACCTCAGGGTTCTCGAGATGGACGCCGAGGTGCTCAGCCAGTTCGCGGAGCCGTGGTAGGGGAAGGGAGATCGTCGTTCCCTAGAGCCGGGCGAGGACGTAGTCGACGGCGTCACGCACGGTCTTGATGTCCTCGAGATCCTCGTCCTCGATGCGGAACCCGACGCTGCGCTCGCCCAGCTCCTCCTCGAGCGCCTCTGCCAGCTCGATCAGGGCGAGGGAGTCGGCATCGAGGTCGTCGCTGAACGAGTCGCCCTCGTTGATGCTGGACGGCTCGACCTCCAGGATGTCGGCCAGCCGGTCGCGGATGAGATCGACGACCTGCTGGCGATCGAGGGGACTGCGCTCGACATGGGTCTCAGCGGGCACGCTCTTGCACTCCTGTGTCGGTCCTGGTCGGCGGCGAGTCTACTGGGCACGGATTTTGTGCGCTTGTGAAGCTTTCCGGCCGCCGAGCGGGACGGCGGCACGATAGCCCAGGTCAGCCGCCCGCGATCACCGCGCGGAGGCGGTCGACGATGCCGGCCTCCACCATCTCGGCCGCCACCCGGGTGGCGTTCACGACGGCTGTGGCCGACGACGAGCCGTGGCTGATGATGCACACGCCGTTGACGCCGAGGAGCATCGCGCCCCCGTGGGTGTCGGGGTCGAGCGTGGCGTAGAGGGGCAGGAGGGCGTTCACCGCCGGCTCCGCGACGTCGCTGGCCCCGAGGGCGTCGAGGACCGCCCGCACCAGCGTCCGCATGCCCCCCTCCAGCGTCTTGAGCGCCACGTTCCCGGTGAAGCCGTCGGTCACCACGACGTCGACGTCGGACGTCATGATGTCGCGCCCCTCGACGTTGCCCACGAAGGCCCCGCCGGTCCCCCCGAACGCCCCGGTGCCCGCCGAGGTCAGGAGGGCGTGTGCCTCCCTCACCAGCGGCGTTCCCTTCGAGGCCTCCTCGCCGATCGAGAGCAGTCCGACGCGGGGCCTGGCGACCCCGTAGCGCTCCGCCGCGAGCACCGCACCCATCTGGGCGAACTGCACGAGCCACTGCGGCTGGCACTCGGCGTTCGCGCCGGCGTCGAGCAGCACGGTCGGCGTTGCGCCGGGCACGGGGATCGGCGTGGCGATGGCCGGGCGGGCGACACCCTTGATCCGCCCCATCCGCAACAGGGCGGACGCCATGGTCGCTCCGGTGTTGCCTGCCGACACCATGGCCGACGCCTTCCCGTCGCGGACCGCCTCGGCGGCACGCACGAGCGACGAGTCCTTCATCGTGCGGACGCTCACCCCCGGGTCGGCGTCCATCGCGATCGCCTCGGACGCCGCGATGAGCTCGACATCGCCCCGCAGGGGATCGACGTCGTCGGGCCGCCCCACCAGCACCACCGGGACCCCCAGCTCGGTGACCACCCGCTGCGCGCCCTCCACGATGGCGCCCGGGGCGTTGTCGCCGCCCATGGCATCGACGGCGATGGGAAGCGTCGTCATCGGGAGCGCGCGTGCACGGCCGGGGAGTGCCTCGAGGGCGGGCCGGTCAGTCGACCTCGATCGCGACGCGCCCGCGATACCAACCGCAGTTGCCGCAGACGACGTGCGGCCGCTTGGCCGCCGAGCAACGGGGGCAACGGCTGCGCGGCGGGCGGTCGAGGCGCCACGCGCTCGCCCGGCGGCTGCGACTCTTGGCCTTGGAGGTCTTCTTCTTGGGAACGGCCATCGAAGGTTCCTGGAAGCTCGAGGAGGTCGCCCGGCGGGCGCAAGAGGGAGAGGCTAGCGGGGCGGCGACGCGACCGTCGAGCCGGGCCCGGAGCGGACCCCGGGCGATCGGGACCCCCCGGCGAGGGGACGCCGGCCGGCGATCGGTCGGGCCGGCCGGGGTCAGCGATCGAACCGGAGCGCGTCGAGCGCGGCCCAGCGGGGATCGGCCGGCCGGCCGTCGCCCTCGGACGGCTCCCCGTCGCCCTCGGCCGCTCCGCCGGGCGCCTCGGCGCCCCCGGGCACCACCGGGTGGCCCTCGGGATCGGGCCCGGCACACGCGTCGTCGCACAGCGGCGCGATCGGCAGCGCGAGGGCCAACGCCTCGCGCAGCGCCGGCCTGAGATCGAGCACGTCACGGCCGAGCGGGTACGTCTCCCCCTCCACCGGATCCGGCTCGAACACCTCGTGCAGGTCCACGGTCACCGGACCACCCGCCGGTCCGAGGCACCGGCGGCACTCGCCGGTCCACCGCCCGGTGGCGGTGCCGGTGACCGTCACCACCGAGCCCTGGGCCTCGAGAGTCACATCGGCCCGCACCTCGTCGGGCACGAGCCGGGCGGTCGACAGCCCGACATCCGGCAGGGAGCCGACCAGGGTGACCTCACGGCGGGCACCCCGGTGACGGAGGAGCTCGGCGATGGGCACGACGAACGGCTCGCGCACGCGTCCGACCCTAGGCCCGGTCCTGGTCGAACACCGACGCGCTCCCCCCGTCATCCACCACGTCGACCGTGGCGGTCTTGCCCTCACCGGTGTCGTCGTGCCCGGTCACGTGGCCGGTGAGGTCGGCCACGTGACCAGCCGGTCGGCCGTCGCTCACGGGACCGCGGAGCTTGGCCCGACCGGCCGCCACCACGCCCATGGTGCGCTCGAGCACCGTCTCGAACTGGGCGAGACGCTGATCGCAGAAGTCGTCGGCCTCGTTGCGCAGGCGGCTGGCCTCGGACCTCGCCTGCTCGACGAGGCGGCGGGCCTTGGCGTCGGCGGCCTTCATCACCTCCGAGCGCTGCACCATCCGCTCGGCCTGACCCCGGGCCGCGGCGAGGATGTCGTCGGCCTCCCGCTGGGTGCGGGCGAGGAACTCGTCGCGGTCCTTCAGCAGCCAGCGCGCCGCGCGAACCTCGTCGGGCAGGCGCTCGATCGCCTGGTCGAGCATCTCGAGCACCTCGTCACGATCGACCTTCACCTGCGTGGAGAGCGGCGCGGGCCGTGCCCCCTCGATGACGTCGCGCACCCGACGCAGGATGGCCTCGACATCGGCGCCCGGCGCCCGCTGCGCCACCCGCGCGTCGAAGCTGTGCTCGAAGGAGTGATCGTCGTCGTTCACGACCTGTACCTCTCTGCCAGCAACTTGGCCACGGGGGGCGGAACCATCGACGAGATGTCGCCGCCGTAGCGGGCGATCTCGCGGATCAGCTTCGACGCGAGGAACGAGTACGACGACCCCGACGGGATGAACAGTGTGTCGACACCGGAGACCGCGTGGTTCATCTGGGCCATCATCAGCTCCGACTCGAAGTCGGACACCACGCGCAGACCCTTCACGATGAAGTCGGCGTCGACCTCGCGTGCGAGGTCCACGACGAGGCTCGAGAACGTGGTGATGCGGACGTTGTCGAGGTGCGCCGTCGATTCGGCGATGAGCGACTGCCGCTCGTCGAGGGAGAGCAGCGGCTCTCCCTTCTGCGGATTCCTGACCGCGGCGACGACCACGTCGTCGAACAGCCGGGCCGCCACCTCGATGATCTCGAGATGGCCGTTGTGAATCGGGTCGAACGACCCCGGGTAGAGGACGGTGGTCACTCGGACTCTCCTGGTCACCTGCGGCAACGGGGGCGCGGGACGACACCCACGGTACCCGCCGTCAGGTCGCGGACCGTGACAAGAACCCCACCCACGTGTCGCCGTACCGGCTCTCGCGCACGAGCGACCACCCCCGAGGAGGCGGCACGGGACCGCCGGACTCGACCACCACGAACGTGGCCGGTAGCCGCGTGAGCAGGCTGTCCCACGCGTCGTAGGCGTAGGGCGGGTCGCAGAGCGCGAGGTCGTAGTGCGGCGCCTCGCCGACCCGCCCGGGACGGTGGCGTCGTTCGTCGAGGAACCGCTCCACCGTCGTGCCGATCACGTCGGCCCGCTCGACGAACCCGCACGCGGCCAGGTTGGCGGCGATCGCCCGCCGGGCCCTCCGGTCGCTGTCCACGAAGGTCGCGTGCGACGCGCCACGCGAGAGAGCCTCGATGCCGAGGGCACCGCTGCCCGCGAACAGGTCGAGCACCCGGGCGCCGTCGATGAGCCCCCGGCTCCACAGCGCGTTGAAGATCGCCTCGCGGACCCGATCGCTCGTCGGGCGGGTGCGGTCTCCCTCCGGGGTCACGAGGCGCCGACCGCGCGCCGCGCCCGCCACCACCCGCATCAGCGGCACGCCCCGACGAGCCGACGAACCGGTCCTGCCGGGGCACCCGGGGGCTTGCCGATGGCCGCACCGTGCACGCGCCCGACCGTACGCCGCCCGGTGCCCGGCGGCCGGCGGCGGCGCCGGGGTGCGTGCGGGCCGGGCACCCTGCTCGGGCCGGCGGCCGGTACCGTGAGGACCGTGGAGGCCGCCGTGCACCCCGACATCAAGGCGCTGGACTGCCTGCTCGGGACCTGGCAGGGGCGGGGCGAAGGTGTCTACCCGACCATCGAGCCCTTCGCGTACTCGGAGGAGGTCTCCTTCACGCACACCGGCAAGCCGTTCCTCGCCTACCGCCAGACGACCGTGAACCTCGGCACCGGGGCACCCGCCCACACCGAGGTGGGCTACTGGCGGTCGGCCGGTCCGGGGCGGGTCGAGCTGGTGCTGGCCCATCCCACCGGCATCGCCGAGATCGAGGAGGGGTCGATCACGCCGATCGACGGCGGCGTGGCCCTGCGGCTGCACTCGACCACCGTCGGCCTCACCGCCACCGCGAAGTCGGTGCGGAGCCTCGAGCGCTCGGTCACCGTCCAGGGTGACGTGCTGCGCTACGACCTCGCGATGGGCGCCGTGGACCAGCCCCACCAGCACCACCTCTCGGCCACGCTGCACCGCACGTGACCGGCGACCCCGGGGCGGGCACCCGTCGCGCTCGGCGACGTCTGGGCACCACCCGGCCACATCGGTTCCGCCGCTCCCGTCCCGAGTGTCGGTGACGATCGCGATCGACCCACCGACGGCCACCTCGTTCCCGACGCGGCCGCGGGTGCCGCCGTGGTTGGGGCGCGCACTCGCGGGTACGCCGAGAACGGATCCATCCGACGGCCAGGGCAGGAGCGCGATCGATGCAGCCGGACAACCAACGAGAGGGCGCCGTCGCAATGGGCGGCACCGACGGAAGCGGTCAGGACGACCATGCCGACATGCAGTGGAAGATGTACCTGCGGTTCGGCGCCATGATCCTCACCTCGATGGTGTTCATGTACTGGGTGATGTTCGCCGGCACCTGGGAGTTGAGCCACGTGCGGTTCAGTCGGAGCCGCGTGTTCATGGCGTTGACCATGGGCGGGACCATGGGCCTGGTCATGCTCGCGTGGATGCTCACCATGTACCGGAGCGTGAGGGGCAACATCGTCGTGGTCGCTGTCAGCCTGCTGCTGCTCGGGGGAGGCATCTTCCTGGACCGGAGCCAGACCACGGTGGGCGACGTCGCCTTCATGCGAGCGATGATCCCGCACCACTCGCTGGCCATCACCCGCTCCGAACGCTTCAACGTCGACGACGTCCGCGTCTGCGACCTCGCCGTCGAGATCAGCGAAGCGCAGCGCCGCGAGATCCTGGAGATGGACTGGCTGATCGACGACATCAACGAGAACGGCGTCGCCTCGACACGCGCCGAGGCACGGGAACGACCGGTCCCGGAGTACGACGTGTCCGCCGACCTGGAGTGCCCGGACGAATGACGTCGTGATGCCCGTGCGCCAGGGCGGCCGGGCCCGTGCCCGTCGACGCACCTGGCATCGTTGCGGCCATGAGCGATCACGTCCGCGTCATCGGAATCGACCAGCCCGAGGTCCGCAACGCCATCAACACGGCGACGGCGCAGCGGCTGCACGACGAGCTCCTGGCCTTCGATGCCCACGACTCCGCCCGGGTGGCGGTGCTCACCGGCGACGCGGCGGCGTTCTGCTCCGGCGCCAACCTCCGTGACCTCCCCCGCCTGCGCGACAGCGGTCCTCTGGGGCCCACCCGCTTGACGCTCTCCAAGCCGGTGATCGCCGCGATCGAGGGCTGGTGCGTCGCCGGCGGCATGGAGCTGGCGGCCTGGTGCGACCTCCGGGTGGCCGGGGACACCGCCCGCTTCGGCTGCCTCGAGCGGCGGTGGGGCGTCCCGCTGGTCGACGGCGGCACCTACCGGCTGCCCCGCTTGGTCGGGCTCGGTCGTGCCCTCGACCTCATCCTCACCGGACGGGAGATCGACGCCACCGAGGCCGAGCGGATCGGGTTCGTCGACCGGCTGGTCCCCGCCGGCACGGCGCTCGACGCCGCCACGGAGCTGGCCGGCGAGATCGCTGCCTTCCCCTGGGCCTGCGTGGTGTCCGACCGGCGGGCGGTCCTCGACGGCTTGGGCACGGGTCTCGCCGAGGCGCTCGCCAACGAGGACCGCCTGGGGCGCGAGGTGATCGCCGCCGGCGACTTCGCGGACGGCGTCGAGCGGTTCACCCGCCGGTCCCCAGGGCCGAACTGAGCCGCGGCAACCGTGCCCGGCCGCTCTGAGCGGCGGCTCGGTCGTCAGGACCGCCCACCGACCGGTGAGCGCCCCGCTAGCGTCACCGTGGTGGAGATCGATCCGGTCATCACCTGCATCGATTGCGGTGGCCGCGCCCACCTGATCTCCTACCCGCCGGACGAGCGCGACTGGGAGCCCGGGGATCTCACGACATACCGCTGCGAGGACTGCCTCGAGCGGTGGGACCTGGTCGTGCCCGACGACGACCACACGGGGGAGTCGCCGTGACGGTGACCAGGGACATCGACCCTGACCGCGCAGGCGACCTGCTCGACCAGGCACCGCGCGCCTGCATCGCCGTCGCAGGTGACGACGGGCCGCAGGCGCTCCCGGTCGCGTTCGCGTGGGTCGACGGCCGCTACCTCGCCGGGGTCGCCGGGGACACCGGCCCCCTACTGGAAGCCGATGACGAGGTGGTCCTGCTCGTCGACGACGGTGTCCACTTCTTCGACCTGCGCGCGGTCTACGTGCGAGGCCGAGCGGAACCGACGGCGCCGCCGGCGGGCGCGACCGGCGGCCGCAGGTGGTTCGAGGTGGTGCCGCAGTTGCGTGTCGCCTGGGACTACGGCCAGATGCGGGAGGTGGAGGATGGGGCCTGACGATCCGACGGCGCTCGACATCCTGCGGCGCGCCCGGGTCGCCCGCATCGCCACCCGGTCGCGGAACGGGCGGCCCAGCGTCAACCCGCTGTACTTCGCCCGGGTCGACGGCGAGCTCTGGCTCGGGACGCCGGAGTGGACCCTCGCCGCCCGGAACGCACGCGCCGATCCCCGGGTCAGCGTCCTCTTCGACGTGGAGGACGATCCGTCCGATCACCGCGTCCTGCGGATCACCGGCCGGGCCACGGTGCGCACCGACCGGGAGGCCCAGCGTTCGTACAGCCGCCGGGTGCTCCGCCGCTACGTGCTGACGCCGGGCGGCATCCGCAACGCCCTGGAGCATCGTCGACAGCTCGGCCTCATGCGCAGGTACCACGCGCAGTCTGCGGACCCGGGTCGGGCCGGCGTGATCGCCGTGACCCCGGAGCGCGCCGAGCTCGTCCCTCCACCGGAGTAGCCCCCGCCCCCGGAGCCGGGGCGACGCCGGCTGATGGTCAGCCCTTGAGCAGGTACTGCTGGTCCTCCTCGTCGAGGAAGAGCCCCACCTCCTCCACCAGGTCGGCATGGGCCTCGAGGCCGCCCTCGCCGTCGACGATCGCGAACGCCAGCTCGCGCGCCCGCTCCACCCACTCGCGGTCCCGGCGCAGCGACGCCAGCTTCAGGTCGGTGCGACCCTTCTGGCGCTCGCCCATGATCGTGCCCTCGCCCCGCAGCTCCAGATCGACCTCGGCCAGGGCGAACCCGTCCGTCGTCTCGACCAGTGCGCCGAGGCGGGCCTCGGCCTCGGGGGTGTCGGCCCGGCTGACCAGGTGGCACCACGACTGCTCGCTCCCCCGGCCCACGCGGCCCCGCAGCTGGTGCAGCTGGGCGATGCCGAAGCGGTCGGCGTCGAGCACGACCATCACCGTGGCGTTCGGGACGTCGACGCCCACCTCGATCACCGTGGTGGCCACCAGGACGTCGAGGCGACCCTCGCGGAACTGGTGCATGGTCGACTCCTTGTCGGTCGACCCCATCCGGCCGTGAAGCAGCCCGAGGCGGAGCCCGGCCAGCTCGCCGGCGTCGAGCCGGGCGTAGGTGTCCTCGGCCGAGCGCGCCTCCAGCCGATCCGACTCCTCGACCAGCGGGCACACCACGTAGGCCTGCCGGCCGGCGGCCACCTCCTTGCGCACGGCCGCCCACACCTCGTGCTCGTCGTCCTCGGTGCGGGCCCACGAGGTGACGATCGGGTGGCGCCCGGCCGGGCGCGACCGGATGACCGTCACGTCGAGGTCGCCGTACACGGTCATCGCCGCGGTGCGCGGGATGGGGGTGGCGGTCATCACCAGCACGTCGGGCACCGGTCCCCCACCCGCCTTGTCCCGCAGGGCGGCACGCTGCTCGACGCCGAACCGGTGCTGCTCGTCGATGACCACGACGCCCAGCGACGAGAAGTCGACGCCCTCCTGGATGAGGGCGTGGGTCCCGATCACCAGGTCCACGCCGCCGGCCGCCAGGTCGGCGAGGATGCGACGGCGGTCGGCGGCCCCCACGCGGTTGGTGAGCAGCTCCACCCGCAGCGGCCGGGCGCCGAACAGCGTGGTCCCCGCATCGCCCACCTCCAGGCCCCCCAGCAGGGCGCGGATGCCCTGCGCGTGCTGCTCGGCCAGCACCTCGGTCGGCGCCATGAACGCGCCCTGGTGCCCGCCCTGCACCGCGGCCAGCAGCGCGGAGACCGCCACCAGCGTCTTGCCCGCCCCCACATCGCCCTGGAGCAGCCGGTGCATCGGGTGGGGCGCGGCGAGGTCGGCGTCGATCTCCGCGATCGCCGACCGCTGGTCGTCGGTGAGCCGGAACGGCAGGCGCTCGACGAACGCCTCGCGGAGCGGACCGGTCACCGTGTGCTCGATGCCGCGGGTGGTGCGCTCGAGCACCCGCTTGCGCTGCACCAGCGCCAGCTGGACCCGCAGCAGCTCGTCGAGCACGAGCCGCCGGCGGGCCGCGGCGTGCTCCTCGCCGCTCCCCGGCTGGTGGATGCCGCGGAACGCCGCGGTCCGGTCGATGAGGTCGTGGAGGTCGAGAACCCACGCCGGCACCGGGTCGAGGAAGTCGCCCGCACGGCGGAGGGCCTCGGCGACCCACCGGGCGACGTCCCAGGTGTGGATGCGGGCCTTCTCCGACTGCGGGTACACGGGCACGATGCGCCCCGTCCGGTCGCCGACCAGGTCGACGACCGGGTTGGTGAGCTGCCGCTGGCCCCGGTACACGTCGAGCTTCCCGAAGAACACCGCCTCGGTCCCCGGCCGCAGCTGGCGCTCGCGCCACGGCTGGTTGAAGAACTGGACCCGCAGCGTCCCGCTCCCGTCGGACACGTCGGCCGTCACCAGTGCCTTCGGCGGCCGCCCCCGGGTGCGGCGGCTGGCGATCCGTCGCACGCTCGCCAGCACCATCGCCTCCTCGCCCACCGCGAGGTCGCGGATGCGGGCCTGGTGGGTGCGGTCGATGTAGCGCCGCGGGTAGTGGGTGAGCAGATCGAGCACCGACTCGATCCCGAGGTGCTCTGCGAGGTTGGCGGCGCGCTCGGGCCCGATGCCGCTGATCGTGGTGACCGGGATGTCTGCGAGCTGGCTCAGGCGCCGGGCCACCACCGTTCTCCCGGGGCGAGAGGCGACGGGGCGAGAGGCGACCAGGTGGACGCCACGCCGCCCGGGCGGCGGCTTCCGCTCCTCATTCGATCCCGAACAGGTACGGGTAGAGCGGCTGCCCACCGTGGTGGACCTCGGGGGCCACGTCCGGCCGGTTCTCGTCGAGCCACTCGGTGATCTGGCGCGTGTCGCCCGCCGTGGCCCCCTCGCCCTCGATGATCGTGACGATCTCGTGCTCGTCGGTGACCAGCGCCTCCAGCAGGCGGATCGCGGCGGCACCGACCGTGGCCTCGATCGCCCGGATCCCGTCGCGGGCGATGCCGATGAAGTCGCCCTCCTCGATGGGACCGAGCGGGCACGTCGAGTCGCGCACCGCCCGCGTCACCTCGCCGGCGACGACGTTCCCGGCGAGCGACATCATCTCCTCGGCGTTGGGGTCGGCCGACGCCTCGGGGTCGTAGCCCATCAGCGCTGCGAACCCCTCGGCGATGCCGCGGGTGGGGACGACCCGCACGGTGCGTTGCGTGTGGGCGTCGACCTGCTCGGCCACCGGGATGATGTTCTTGTTGTTCGGCAGGATGATCACCTGCTCGGCGGGAACGGCCTCGACCGCGGCCAGCAGGTCGGCGGTGGACGGGTTCATCGACTGGCCACCGGCCACGATGCCCTGGACGCCGAGGCTGTAGAAGATCCGCTTGATGCCGTCGCCGGCTGCGACCGCGACCACCGCCGTGGTGACCGGCTCGGTGGCGTGCGGCGGCACCTCCACCACCTCGCCCGCCCCGGTGGCCTCGCGCACCCACCGCTCCTCCTCCACCTGCTCGTGGAGGTCGGTGACCCGGATGTCCCGCGGGCGACCGGCGTCGAGCGCGGCCTCCACCGCCGCGCCGATGTCGTCGGTGTGGATGTGGCAGTTCCAGATGCCGTCGCCGCCGACGACCACGATCGAGTCACCGATCCCGGCCCACACGTCCTTGAAGGCCGGGATCGCCTCGTCCGGCGCCTCGAGGAAGTACATGACCTCGTAGCGGAGGTCGCCGGCCTCCTCGCTCGGCTCCTCGGCCGTCTGGTGCACCAGGTGGGCGTCGGCACGCAGCACGCCCTCGCCCACCCGGGGCTCGGGCACGGGACGCCCGTCGACCCGGTGGAGGAGCACGTCGAAGAACAGCAGGAGCCCGGCGCCCCCGGCGTCGACGACCCCCGCCTCGGCGAGCACCGGCAGGAGGTCGGGTGTGGACTGAAGCGCGGCGTCGGCCCGTCGGCGGGCGGCGTCGAGAACGTCGACGAGGCCCTTGGTCTCGCCCGCCGCGGCCTCGGCGGCCTCGGCGGCCTCGCGCACGACCGTGAGGATGGTGCCCTCGACCGGCCGCATCACCGCCTGGTACGCGGCGTCCGACGCCGCCCGCAGGGCCGTCGCCATCGTGCGCCCGTCGAGCGTGCCCGCCCCCTCGACCACCCCCAGGAGCCCACGCAGCACCTGGGACAGGATGACCCCGGAGTTCCCGCGCGCTCCCATGAGCGAGCCGTGGCTGATCGCCTTGCAGACCGCCGGCAGGTCGTCGGCCACGCCGTCCAGGGCCTCGCACACCGAGACCAGCGTGAGCGACATGTTGGTGCCGGTGTCGCCGTCGGGGACCGGATAGACGTTGAGCCGGTTGATCGGCTCGCGGTGGGCGGCGAGCGCCTCGCGGTAGTCCTCCACCACCCCGCGGAGGTCGGTGGCGCCGAGGTGGTCGCGGGTGGTCACCCAGAGGATGCTAGGTGATCCGACCCGCCGGTCCCCGCCTCCTGCGACGTGGCTCGCAGGTTGTGACGCCCCCGGCCCACCAGTACAGTTCGCCGGTCGTCCCCGGACGTCCCGTCCGTTTCCCCAGATCGAGGTGACCCGACCATGGCTGCTGTCTGCGAGGTGTGCGGCAAGCGCCCGTCGTGGGGCATGAACGTGAGCCACTCCCATCGCCGCACCAAGCGCCGCTGGAACCCGAACATCCAGCGCGTCCGCGCCGTGGTCGACGGGTCGCCGCGGCGCATCCACGCCTGCACGAGCTGCATCAAGGCGGGGAAGGTCACCAAGCTCGTCCACTGACGGCGCCGCGCGCGCTCGTCCACCGGCCGACCCACCCGTCGAACCGTCGAGGCGCCCGTAGCGGGCGCCTCGGGCGCGTCCGGGCCACCGGGCGGCACCACGGTGCGCGGGCACGCCGCGGCGGGGCGCGTTGCGCCGGCGTCTGGACCGTCCGATACGGTTGCATACCCAACCGCAGCCAGCCCGAGGCGAGGGAGCATCTCCGGTGCAAGGCGTCATCAAGTCGTACGACCCGGGCACGAGGGACGGCATCGTCGTGCGCGACACCGATCTCTCGGAGGTGGATCTCGCTCCGGACGCGCTGGAGGGCTCCATCTTCCGGATGCTCCGGCAGGGCCAGCGCGTGGTGTTCGACCTCGACGGCGAGGGTCGGGCCACCCACCTGCGGTTGGGGTCGGAGGTCGACATGGGCACGCCGAAGCGGCCCGGTCGGCATGCGGGTGGCAACGATCCGACCTCCGCTTGATCGACCGCACACCACGACTTCGCCGACCGGAGGATCATGGCTGCGACCACCAACCAGGAGCTCGTCAAGTGGGTCGATCACTGGTCGGGGGTGCTGCAACCCGATCGGGTCGAGTGGTGCGACGGCTCCGACGAGGAGTGGGAGCGCCTCACGCAGCTGATGCTCGACACCGGCACCGTCGAGCGCCTGGACCCCGCTCGGCGTCCGAACAGCTTCCTGGCGCGCTCCGACCCCGGCGACGTCGCCCGGGTCGAGGATCGCACCTTCATCTGCTCCGAGCGTGAGATCGACGCCGGTCCGACCAACAACTGGCGCGACCCGGCCGAGATGCGCGCCGAGCTCACCGGGCTCTTCACCGGTTCCATGCGGGGTCGCACCCTCTATGTCGTGCCCTTCTCGATGGGCCCGCTGGGCTCGCCGATCGCCCACATCGGGGTGCAGCTCACCGACTCGCCCTACGTCGCCGCGAGCATGCGCATCATGACCCGGATGGGCCAGGGCCCGCTCGACGTGCTCGGCGCCGACGGCGAGTTCGTGCCCTGCGTGCACTCCGTCGGCTACCCGCTCGTCCTCCCCGACGGCACCCGGCGGCCCGACGTGCCGTGGCCGTGCGACGCCGAGCGCAAGTACATCGTCCACTTCCCCGAGACCCGCGAGATCTGGTCGTACGGCTCGGGCTACGGCGGCAACGCCCTGCTGGGCAAGAAGTGCTTCGCGCTGCGCATCGCCTCGACCATGGCCCGGGACGACGGGTGGCTGGCCGAGCACATGCTCATCCTCGGCATCACGCCCCCCGACGGCGAGAAGCGCTACATCGCCGCCGCCTTCCCCTCGGCCTGCGGCAAGACCAACATGGCGATGATGATCCCGACCCTCCCGGGGTGGAAGGTCGAGACCATCGGCGACGACATCGCGTGGATGAAGTTCGGCGACGACGGCCGCCTCCACGCGATCAACCCCGAGGCCGGCTTCTTCGGCGTGGCACCGGGGACGGGTGCCGACACCAACCCGAACGCGGTGAAGATGCTGCACGGCAACTCGATCTTCACCAACGTCGCGAAGACCGACGACGCCGACATCTGGTGGGAGGGCCTGTCCGAGCCGCCGGCCCACCTGATCGACTGGCGGGGCGACGACTGGACTCCGGACGCCGACGCCCCCGCCGCGCACCCCAACGCTCGGTTCACCACCCCGGCATCGCAGTGCCCGTCGATCGCCCCCGAGTGGGAGGACCCGGCCGGCGTTCCCATCTCGGCCATCCTGTTCGGCGGCCGGCGGGCGACGAACGTGCCGCTCGTGACCGAGTCGTTCGACTGGGCCCACGGCGTGTTCCTGGGCTCGATCATGAGCTCTGAGACCACCGCTGCCCAGGCGGGGGCCGTGGGGAAGCTGCGGTTCGACCCGTTCGCCATGCTCCCGTTCTGCGGGTACAACATGGGCGACTACTTCGCCCACTGGCTCGAGATCGGGCGGGCCACCGAGTCCTCCAACCTCCCCAAGCTGTTCTGGGTCAACTGGTTCCGCCGCGATGAGGACGGAAGGTTCCTCTGGCCCGGCTTCGGCGACAACAGCCGGGTGCTCAAGTGGATCGTCGAGCGGGTCGCCGGCACCGGCGACGCGGTCGAGACGCCCATCGGCCGGGTGCCGACCCCCGATGCGATCGACATCGACGGCGTGGACGTCGATCGGCCGACGATGGCCAAGCTCCTCGACGTCGATGCCGGATCCTGGTGGCAGGAGCTTCCACAGCTCGAAGCGCACTACCGCTTCCTGGGCGACACCGTGCCGGCCGAGCTCCGGGAGCAGCTGACCGCGCTCGAGAAGCGCCTGGCCGGCGGCTGACGACCCGACGCCGTACCGGCAGTTCGCACCGCAGGTGTGAGCTGAGCGCCCGGGGGAAGGCTCCGAGTTGCGCGGACGCGCGTCCCCGCCGCCACCGGCGATCGTCAGCAAAGTTGAGTAGTAGACAGTCAGGTTTTCTGCTATACTTCGCCTGTCACGAGAGTTCGTGCATACGAGGAGGTCTGCGCAATGCTCATGCGCTTCGATCCCTTCCGCGAGGTCGACCGGCTTGCCGACCAGGTCGACCAGGTGTTCCGCCGGGGCACCGGTGCCGTGCCGATGGATGCCGTCCGCCACGCCGACAAGGTGACCGTCTACTTCGACCTTCCCGGGGTCGACCCGGACGACATCGATCTGACGGTCGAGAGGGACGTGCTCACGGTCACTGCCAGCCGGCGCTGGGAGCGCGCCGAGGGCGACGAGGTCTTGGCGAGCGAGCGCCCGCAGGGCACCTTCACCCGCCGGGTCCTGTTGGGCGAGAGCCTCGACACGGACCGGCTCGACGCCTCCTACGACCGGGGCGTGCTCATCGTGAGCATCCCGGTGGCCGAGCAGGCGAAGCCCCGCAAGATCGCCGTCGGACACGGCGGATCCCGCGAGGCGATCGAGACCACGGCCTCCGAGAGCTGAGCCCGACTCGGGCCACCCGGCACTCAGCGTCGGGGGCCCGGTTGTGCCGCCACGGCGGGGCCGTCCTGCACGGGGCGACCCCGCCGAGACGAACCCACGGTGGTGTACGCCCGCCCACCGGCGACCGTGCCTCGAGTCAGCGCAGCACTACGATGCGCCATCGACCCGCGTGCCGGAGGGAGGCCCGATGGCTGTCAGCGCGTACATCCTGATCCAGACGGAGGTGGGCAAGGCTGCCCAGGTCGCAGCGGAGATCGCCGACATCAACGGCGTGGTGTCCGCCGAGGACGTCACCGGCCCCTACGACGTGATCGCTCGCGCCGAATCCTCGACCGTCGACGAGCTCGGGAAGATGGTCGTCAGCCGGGTGCAGATGGTCGAGGGCATCACCCGCACGCTCACCTGTCCCGTCGTCCACCTCTGAC
>JBKHJZ010000228.1:0-4740 GCA_046537875.1 Acidimicrobiia bacterium
CACCGATGGACCTGTCGGGCAAGGCCGTCATCGTGACCGGATCGTCGAGTGGCATCGGGGAAGCCGTCGCCCGCCGCCTCGCGGGACTCGGCGCGGGCGTGGTGGTGAACTCGTCCCGGTCGGCCGCTGCCGGGCAGCGCATCGCCGACGAGCTGCCCGACGCCGTCTACGTCCAGGGCGACATCGGCGACCCGGCCACCGCCCGAGCCCTCGTGCAGGCGGCCGAGGAGCGCTGGGGTCGCCTCGACGGGCTGGTCAACAACGCAGGGACGACCGTCGACGTCCCGCTTCCCGACATCGACGCGGTGACCGTGGAGCACTGGGACCGCGTGCTGCGCACCAACGTGGTCGGCACGTTCCTCGTGAGTCAGGCCGCCCTCCCGCTCCTGCGCGAGGCCGAGGACGGCTGGATCACCACGATCACCTCGCTCGCGGGCATTCGCCAGACCGGCAGCTCGCTGCCCTACGCGGTGTCCAAGGCCGCGCTCGACCACCTGACCACGCTCCTGGCGAAGCACGCCGGCGGCAACGTGCGGGTCAACGCCGTCGCCCCGGGCCTGGTGGCCACCCCGTGGACCGAGACCTGGGGCTCGCTCCACGACGGCGTCGCGGCCATTGCGCCCCTGCACCGGGTGGCCACCGCCGAGGACGTCGCCGAGGCGTGCCTGGCGCTCATCTCGACGGCCTACGTGACGGGCCACGTGCTGGTCGTCGACGGCGGCCTCGGCCTGACGATCTGACCTCCCGGGTTCGACCGTTCGATGGCGGGACCCGATCCGCAGCCCGGGGCAACGTCCTCGACGCCGACGGGCACCCCGGTTACGGTCCGGCCGATGAACCGCGAGCACCGGGAGCTGCTGGCCTCCGACGACTGGCGCGAGGTGCTGGAGACGCTGGCGTTCCCGTTCGCCGCCCTGCACGTCGACGACGTCTACTGCCCTGTCGACCCGGCGACGCTGCCCGCTCGGCTGGCCGCGGCGGGCGTCGTCGACATCGAGGTGCGCGACAACGGGTTCGCCTGGGCCGGCCACGCCCGGCGCCCCGGCTGACGGGGAGACGGCGCCCGTGCGCACGGTGGTGGTGACCGGATCGGCGTCGGGGATGGGGGCCGCCACGGCCGCCCGCCTCCGGGCCGACGACCAGCGAGTGATCGGGGTCGACCTGCGGGCCGCCGAGATCGAGGCCGACCTGGGCACCGACGAGGGTCGCAGGGCGGCGGTCGAGGGCGTCGCCGAGCTGGCGGGCGGCGCGATCGACGGGCTGGTCACCTGGGCCGGGGTGCCGGGGGTGACCGGGCGGCCGGGCGGCCTGCTCGTGTCGGTCAACTACTTCGGCACGGTGGCGCTGCTCGAGGGCCTGCGGCCGCTGCTGGCGCGAGGCGAGCGCCCTGCGGCGGTGGCCGTGAGCTCGAACTCCACGACCCTCCAGCCCGGTGTGCCGCCGGAGGTCGTCGACCTCTGCCTCGCCGGCGACGAGGACGCCGCGCGCCGGGCCGCCGACGAGGCCGGGCCGATCGTGGGCTATCCCGCCACCAAGCTGGCGGTCGCCCGGTGGGTGCGCCGCCATTCGCCCACGGCCGGCTGGGCCGGTGCCGGCATCACGCTCAACGTGGTGGCCCCCGGAGCCGTCGAGACCCCGCTGCTGCAGGCCAGCCGCGACGATCCCACGATCGGACCGCTCGTGGACGCTCTGCCGATCCCGGTCGGCCGCCCCGGCGACCCCGAGGAGCTCGCGGGCGTCGTGCAGTTCCTGCTGGGGCCCGACGCCCGCTTCCTCTGCGGCTCGGTGGTGACGGTGGACGGTGGCACCGACGCGCTGCTGCGGGCCGACGCCCTCCCTGCCCCGATGACCTGACCCGTCCGGTCTCGTCGATCGTCTCCCGCGGGCGCCCGACCGGGGTGGCGTCTGCTCGGTGACCTGTGGGGCGTCCGGCCCGCACTGCGGGGGTCACCATCGCCCTGACCCACCCGCGTCGATGCGGAGCCGTCCGACTCTGCCAGAATCCGACGATGCCCACGAGGAGTCGTACCCGCCGGCCGGAGGCGTCCGGCCGGCGGCGCCCCGGAGTGCGTGCCCTCGCACCGGCCCTGGTGCTCGCCCTCGTCGCCACCGGGTGCGCCGACGATGGTGACGAGGCACCCCCCACCGAGGACGGGACGCGGTCGGCGGCGGCTGCGGACGGCGACGCTCCCGCCGATGGACGCGGGTCCGATGACGGGAGCGGCGGGGGGGACGAGGGGGAGTCAGAGGGGCAGTCGTTCGTCACGCGTCCCGACCTGGCGCCACCCGCGATCGACGTGCGGACGGCGGGGGAGACGTCGCCGGGGCTGCTCTTCCTCGCACCCAAGCGGGGCGGCGCCCAGAGGGGTGCGCTGATCGTGGACGACGACGGTGAGGTCGTGTGGTCGAGACCGAGCGAGGACACGGTGACCGACTTCCGGGTGCAGACCTACCAGGGGAAGCCGGTCCTCACCTGGTACGAGGGCAAGATCCAGGAAGGCTACGGCCGCGGTGAGTACGTGATCGCCGACAGCACCTATCGCGAGATCGCGCGGGTCGAGGCCGGGAACGGCCACGAGGGCGACCACCACGAGTTCCGGCTCACCGACGAGGGAACGGCCCTGATCACGATCTACAACGAGGAGCGGGTCGACCTCGGCGCCGTGGGCGGGCCGGAGGACGGCTGGATGATCAACGGCTACCTCCAGGAGATCGACATCGCCACGGGCGAGGTGCTGCTCGAGTGGAGCGCCTACGACCACGTGCCGATCGCCGAGTCCACCGGCGCCCTGGTGCCCGATGCCGACGCGACCGAGGATCCCAGGGACGACGACGGCACCGAGAAGACGCCGTACGACTGGTTCCACATCAACTCGGTGGCCGAGGACGGCGACGACGGGCTGCTGGTGTCGGCCCGCCACACCGACGCCGTCTACTCGATCGACCGCCGGACCGGCGCGCTGCGCTGGACGCTCGGCGGCACGGGCAGCGACTTCACCCTCGGTGAGGGCGCGGAGTTCGGCCGGCAGCACGACGCCCAGCGGCTGCCCGATGGGACGATCAGCCTGTTCGACAACGCCCCGCCCGACAGCCCGGACTCCCGGGGGCTGGTGCTCGCCCTCGACGAGGGAGAGGGCACGGCCACCGTGGTGCGTGAGTGGCGCCACCCCGACGGGGTCCGGGCCAGCAGCCAGGCCAACACCCAGGTGCTCCCCGGCGGCGGTGCCGTCATCGGGTGGGGCAACGTCGGCCGGGTGACCGAGTTCGACGCCGAGGGCGCCGTGATGTTCGACGCCACGTTGACTCCCGGGAACTCCTACCGGTCCTACCGCCACGAGTGGACGGGCCGGCCGACGACGAGGCCGGACGTGGTGGCCCGGCCTGCCGGGGGAGCCGGCGGCGTGGAGGTGTACGTGAGCTGGAACGGAGCCACCGAGGTGGCCGAGTGGCGGGTGCTGGGCGGCCCCGAGGCGGGCGACCTCGAGCCCCTGGCGACCATGGCGAAGGACGGGTTCGAGACCCGGGCGGAGATCGACACGGTGGACCACGTGGCGGTCGAGGCGCTCGATGCGTCCGGCACGGTGCTCGGCATCTCCGACACCGCGAGCGTCGCTCGTTGACCGCTCCGCCGGAGCGGCCCCCGCAGGAGGAAAGGCCACACGAACCCCCGCGGGGACCGCACCCGACGATCAGCCGGGACCGTCCCTCTCGTGGTCACGGCTGAGGGATGGGTGGGGCCGCGAGGACGGGACGAGATGCCCCCGCGGCCCCGACACGGGATGGGCGGTGCGGAGGGGCCTCCGCCCACCCCGCGACCTGGCCGTGCTCAGCCGGTGAAGCTGGGCGCGGCCACGACCGCGTCAGCCGGTGGGGCCATGTCCCTGGTGTCCTCCTCGTCCAGCTCGGGCGGTGGAGGTGTCTCGCCGGGGCAACTGCCCTGGTCGTCGAGGATGCAGAACAAGACCGCACCGAACGCATCCGGCACCATGATCGGCACGAGGAGATCCGGGCCGATCACGCCCAGGAACTCGGTGAGCAGGTCGAGGCCTGTTGCCTCGCTGTCGAGGAACTCCTGCATGAACTCCTGCAAAGCCGGGTCGCCGAACGGGTCCGTTGGATCGGCAGGAAGCGGAACACCGAGCTCCTCGAGGAACGGGCCTGCCGCTCGGATACCTGCCTCGAGCGGGTCATGGTCGAGCGTCGGCCCGACGCAGGCCGCGGCCACCGCCCAGTTGCCCGGCTCGATCTCGGGCACGACCACACTCCCGTCGCCGGTGCTGGGATCGAAGTTGCCCCGCTCGCCCACCGGCTCCTGGGTGGCAATGTCGGCGAAGGTCATCACGAAGGTCTCCGGCAGCGCGTCTTCAGCGGCCCCGCCGATGTTGGCCCCGATCCCGAGCGCGACCAGGCCGATGAAGAAGAAGGCCTGCTGCTCGTGGTCCTCGATGCGGGGATCGGTGACGTCGAAGAACCTGGAAGCGAAGCCATCCTCCGTGAACTCATTGAAGATGTCGAACAGCTCCTGGAACCGGGCCTGGAACGCTTCGAGGTCGGTGACGCAGTGCTCGGCCACGTCGGCCGCGTTGGCCTTGCCGAGCACGAGGGTGCCGGGCTGGGCCTCGGTCTTGTCGACCGCGAAGCCGAGCGCTTCGGGTTCCTCCTGGGCGCCGGCCGGGACGGCCGTACCGATGGTGAGCGCGCAGGCGGCGATGGCCGCCAGCGCGACTCGGGTCTTGGTCC
>JBKHJZ010000049.1:0-18677 GCA_046537875.1 Acidimicrobiia bacterium
GTCGAACCCCGCGCCCGCCCACCGTCGGGCCGACGAGAACGGCACCCGCCACGTCACCCGCCAGCCGGGCGGGCCGAAGCGGGCACCGATGGCCCGCAGGCTGGCGTTGGGCTCCGGGTCGGCCGCCGCGAGGGCGCCGAGCGCCGCCTCCACGTCCCCGGCGTCTTCGGTCGGAGCCTCGCGGTGTGCGTCGCCGTCGCCCCCGTTCGTGGCGCGGTCGCCCCGGGACGCTGCGCCACCGGCCCCGTCGAGCGCCCGGCACGATGCCACCACCAGCGTGGGCTCGGTGATCGTGCCGGTCTTGTCGATGCACACCACGTCGACGCGGGCGAGCCCCTCGATCGCGGCGAGCTCCTGGACGAGCACCCGCCGGCGGCCGAGCCGGACGACGCTGGCCGCGAACGCGACGCTGGTGAGCAGCACCAGCCCCTCCGGGATCATGCTGCCGATGCCCGCCACCGATCCCCGGATCGCCCCGGGCAGCGACACGTCGGTGCGGAGCTGGCTGGCGATCAGCAGGGCGGCAGTCGGGACGATGAGCCAGGTGACGTAGCGGAGGATCACGTCGGTGCCCCGGCGCAGCTCCGAGCGCACCAGCGAGAACCGCCGCGCCTCGCTGGCCAGCCGGTTGGCGTACGACTCGACGCCCACCGCCCCGGTGCGGTACCAGCCGCCGCCGGCGGTGACGAAGCTGCCGGAGAGGACCCGGTCGCCCGCCGCCTTGGCGACCGGCACGGACTCGCCGGTCAGCAGCGACTCGTCCACCTCCAGCTCGTCGGCCGCGGCGACGTCGCCGTCGGTCACCACCTGCGATCCCGGCCGGAGCTCGACCAGCTCGTCGGCCACGATGTCGTGGACGCCCACCTGGCGTCGCTCGCCGCCGCGGGCGACCGTCACCGGTTCGGTGCTCAGCAGGGTCAGCCGGTCGAGCGTCCTCTTCGCCCGCCACTCCTGGACGATGCCGATCAGCGCGTTGGTCACCAGCACGATGCCGAACAGCGCGTCCTGCAGCGGTCCCACGGTGAGGATGACCACCAGCAGCGTGCCCAGGATGGCGTTGAACCTGGTGAGGACGTTCGCCCGGACGATCTGGCCCACGCTGCGGCCGGTGCCGTCCGGGGCCTTGTTCACCAGCCCCCGGGCGACCCGGTCGGCCACCTCGGCGTCGCTCAGGCCCCGCACGCCGGGCGGCAGCGCCGGGGTGGCCACGGTGCCGGTCGCGGTGCTCTGCGACTCCTTGCCGCCGCGTACGGTGGTCACCACGCCATCCTGCCCGGTCGCGTCCCGGACGACCCGCATCGGCCGCTCACGGGCCGCGCCACCGGAGGATCTTCGTCCCCATCGGTGGCCCCGCGGGGTCCGCACGGCCGATCGCGACTGTAGGTTGGCGCGCATGTCGGACCAGCCCCGTGCCACCACCCTGGGCGAGCTGCGGGCGTCGGGCTGGCGCTCGGTGCCCGTCAAGGACGAGATGCGCCGCAACGCCGTGGAGCGCATCGCCGCCGGCAAGCCGTTGATCGACTCGGTGCAGGGCTACGAGGAGACGGTCCTGCCCCAGCTCGAGAACGCGATGCTGGCCGGGCACGACGTGATCTTCCTCGGGGAGCGGGGACAGGCCAAGACCCGCATGATCCGCTCGCTGGTCGGCCTGCTCGACGAGTGGATGCCGATCGTCGCCGGCAGCGAGATCAACGACGACCCCGAGCACCCCGTGTCGCGCCACGCCCGCGACCTGATCGCCGAGCGGGGAGAGGGCACGCCGATCGACTGGGTGCATCGCGACAAGCGCTTCGGCGAGAAGCTCGCCACCCCCGACACCTCGATCGCCGACCTCATCGGCGAGGTCGACCCGATCAAGGTCGCCGAGGGCCGCTACCTCTCCGACGAGCTCACGCTCCACTACGGGCTGGTGCCGCGCACCAACCGGGGCGTCTTCGCCATCAACGAGCTGCCCGACCTGGCCGAGCGGATCCAGGTCGGCCTGCTCAACGTGCTCGAGGAGCGCGACGTGCAGGTGCGGGGCTACAAGATCCGGCTGCCGCTCGACGTGGTGCTGGTCGCCTCGGCGAACCCCGAGGACTACACGAACCGGGGACGCATCATCACCCCCCTCAAGGACCGCTTCGGCAGCCAGATCCGCACCCACTACCCGCTCACCGTCGAGACCGAGGTGGCCATCGCCCGGCAGGAGGCCCGGCCCTTCGACGCCGAGGGCGTGCGGGTGACGGTGCCCGACCACATGACCGAGATCGTCGCCACGCTCAGCCACCTTGCCCGCGACAGCGCGCACATCAACCAGCGGTCCGGGGTGTCGGTGCGGCTGACCGTGTCGAACCACGAGGTGATGGTGGCCAACGCCACCCGCCGGGCGCTGCGCCACGGGGAGCGCGACGTGGCACCCCGGGTGAGCGACCTCGACGCCCTGGCCGCGTCGACCATGGGCAAGGTCGAGATCGAGTCGCTCGACGACGGTCGTGACGAGCAGATCGCCGAGAACCTGCTGCGGGCGGCGATCCTCACCGTGTTCCGCCAGCGCATCAACCCCGGCCGCCTCCGCGAGATCGTGGTGGCCTTCGACGAGGGGGCGGTGGTCCACACCGGCGAGGACGTGTCCTCGGGCGACCTCGCCCGCCTGGTGGAGACCGTGTCCGCGCTCCGCGAGCCGGTCAACCAGCTCACGGGCGGCGACGAGAGCCCGGCCGTGGTGGCGAGCGCCGTCGAGCTGGTGCTGGAGGGCCTCCACCTGTCGAAGCGCCTCAACAAGGACGCGATCGACGGGCGCGCCACCTACCGCTCCCGCACCTGAGCCGGGCTACGGCTACCGCTCCCGCACGTGAGCCCGGGGGCGGTCGCTCACTGGCGTTCTGGCAGCGGTGGTTGGTGGTGGAAGAAGCGAGCGCTGCCAGAACGAGCCTGCGGGCCGGGGCGTCGGCGGCCGGGCGGTGTCAACCGGGGTCCTGTGCGAGGCGCTCGGCCGCCCGGTCGAGCACGCGCACGAAGGTGTCGACGTCCTGCGCGCCGGGCACCATCCACCGGTCCTCCACCACGAAGGTCGGCACCGCGTGGATGTCGCGCTCGGCGGCGGCCCGCTCGTCGGCCCGCACCGCGTCGGTGAAGGCGCCCCTGGCGAGCACCTCACCGGCTTCGTCGGCGTCGAGCCCGGCGTCCCCGGCCAGGCGGGTCAGCACGCGGTGGTCGGCCACGTCGGCGTTGTCGGTGAAGTAGGCGCGGAACAAGCTGCGGATCACTCGCGCCTGGGCCTCCGGTCCGCCCGCAGCCAGCGACCACGCGCTCAGCCGATGGGCGTCGAACGTGTTGACCCGGCGCTTGGCCTGCCAGCGGAACTCGATGCCGGCGTCGGCACCGATCCGGGCGAGGCGGTCGTGGGCGGCCGACACCGCGGCGGGACCGCCGAACTTGCGGGCCAGGTAGGCGTCGAGCGGCTCCCCGCTGGGTGGCACGGTGGGGTCGAGCTCGAACGCGCGGTACGTCACCTCGACGTCGCCGGCGCGCTCCGCGGCCTCGCCGAACCGGCGATGTCCCACGTAGCACCACGGGCAGACGACGTCGGACCAGATCTCCACCCTCATCGCCCCAGCCAACAGCGGCGCCGGCGAGGGCATTCCGGCGGTCCGGGCGAGCCACCTACCGCTCCCGCACCTGAGCCGAGGTTGTCCGTCCCCGCTGTTCTGGCAGCGGCGGTTGGTGGCGGGCGAAGTGGGCGCTGCCAGAATGAGGCGGAGTTCGGGGACGGCGGCGCCGCAGTTGTTCTGGCAGCGGTGGTTGGTGGCGGGCGAAGTGAGCGCTGCCAGAACCGGCGTGCCGTCCGCACGACGCGGGGTTCGCCCAGTGGGGGGCGACATCGCTCGTCCCGGGCACGGTCGTACCCTTGCCTGCAGGAGATCAGGCAAGGAGGTGGCGGTCCATGTTCGTCCAGGTCATCCGAGGCGAGGCGGCCGACCCGGCGGCGCTGCGCCGACAGTTCGGGAAGTGGGGCGAGGAGCTGAGGCCGGGCGCGTCCGGCTTCGACAGCGCGATCCAGGGGGTCACCGACGACGGGCGGTTCATCGCGCTGGTGTGCTTCGAGTCGGCGGAGGCCGCCCGTGCCAACAGCGAGCGTCCGGAGCAAGGGGAGTGGTGGCAGGAGACCGCAAGCGCTCTTCGGGGCGAGCCGGTGTTCATCGACTGCAACGAGGTCGACACGTTCCTGGCCGGGCCGTCCACCGAGGTCGGGTTCGTGCAGGCCATGCAGGGTGGACCTGCCGACCGGTCACGGCTCCAGGAGCTCGACCAGTCCTTCGAGGCGGTGGCCGGGGAGCACCGGCCGGAGGTGATCGGCGGCCTGCGCGCCTGGCACTCTGACGGACGGTTCACGCAGGCCGTGTACTTCACCAGCGAGGACGCGGCGCGAGCGGGCGAGTCGCAGCAACCGCCGCCCGAGATCGAGCAAACGATGGCCGAGCAACGGGCGGCCTGGGGCGACATGGAGTGGCTCGACCTGCGGGATCCCTGGGTGCTGGTGTGAGCCGTCACCCGGCGGCGCCGGCGACGTACTCCGAGAGCGTGTCGATCTCCTCGTCGCTGAGCTGATCGTCGAGCACCGGCATCAGCCCGGGGCCGCTGCTGATCGCGTTCCTGACCTGCTCGGCGCTCGGTTGCACCTGGTCGAGGCTCGGGCCGGTCGTGCCGTCGGTGCCCGCATCCTCCAGCACGTGGCAGCTCCCGCACGAGGGGCTGGTGCCCCCCACGAACAGCTCCTGGCCCGGCGACTCGCCGTTGCCGTCGGTGGGTGCGGCCCCGTTCCCGTTCCCGTCGCCGCCTCCGTCGTCGCCGCATGCCGTGAGCGCTCCGGCGGCCACGACCACTGCGAGCACTCGGCGTACCGGACGCCTCATCGGACCTCCACCTCCATCGCCGTGTCGCACCACTCCGGCGCGGTCCTGCGCGGCCATGCTGCCCTCCTCCGCCAGGGGTGCGTCCGGCGGGGTCTACCCGAGCGGCGCCGGCTCAACCCCGACTCAGACCCAGCGGAGGTCGTCACCGTCGATCGCGTCGACGACCTCGCCGCACGTGGGGCAGTACCAGCGGGCCTCCAGCGCGGTGCCGCAGCGCGCGTGGGCGATCGGGCCGTCTCCCGGCCCGGCGGGCGGTGCGGGCCGCTGGGTCGCGCCCCACTGGGCGAGCATCCGCAGGGCCCCGGCGAGGTCGGCGCCGGCGGCGGTGAGCCGGTAGGCGTGGCGCACCGGCCGGCGAGAGTAGGGCTCTCCGACGATCAGCCCGTCGCGCTCGAGGCGTTCGAGACGCTTGGACAGGATGTTCGGCGCGATCCCCTCGAGCTGGGCGAGCAGGTCGCCGAACCGGCGCGGTCCCGGGAGCAGGGCACCGACCACCTGGAGGGACCACCGGTCGCCGACCCGCTCGGCCGCCTCGGCCAGCGCGACGGGGCTGATCTCGGGTGGCGGGTGCGCGGTGCTGCCGCCTGCGTCCCGGCCGGTGGAGAGGGTCATCGGGACAGTGTAGCCAAGGCTTGTCACTTGCAGATTGCTAGTGACTATCATCGGCGCAGGCACAGGCCGGCTGCGATACCAGGAGGCACCCATGGCGATCACCGACGACATCCGGGGAGCGGTTCAGCACATCGCCGAACGTGTCGCGCCGAGCGTCGTCCGCATCGGCCGGCACGGTGGCCGCGGCTGCGGTGTGGTGGTCGGCGACGGCCTGGTGCTGACCAACGCCCACAACCTGCGCGACCGCACCACCCTCGTGACCTTCGCCGACGGCCGCGAGGTGCAGGGCCGGGTCACCGGTGCCGACCCCGACGCCGACCTGGTGGTGCTGGCGGTCGACACGGGCGACGTTCGCGCCCTGTCCTGGGCGGAGACCCCGGCCGAGCTGGGCTCCACGGTCTTCGCCGTGGCGAGCATCCCCGGAAGCCGGGTGACCGTGGGCACCGTGTCAGCGGTGGACCGCTCGTTCCGGGGGCCGCGCGGCCGGCTGGTCACCGGGGGCCTCGAGCACACCGCACCGGTGGCCCGGGGCAGCTCGGGTGGACCGATCGTCGACGCCGGCGGCAGGCTGCTCGGGGTGACCACGCTCCGGCTCGGCGAGGGCTTCGCCGTGGCGCAGCCGGCAACCCCTGCGCTCCGGCAGCGGGTCGACGACCTCGCGGCAGGGCGCGAGCCCCGGCGGCGGCTACTGGGCATCGGGATCGCCCCGGCCCACGTCGCCCGCCGGATGCGCCGCTCGGTGGGGCTGCCCGACCGGCCGGGCGTGCTGGTGCGGGCCGTCGAGCTGGGAGGACCGGCGGACCGGGCCGGCGTGCGGGAGGGCGACCTCATCACGGCGGCCGGCGACACCGAGATCACGGACGTCGACGACCTGCCGCCCGCGGTGGATCGGGTGGCCCCGGGCGGCACGCTCACGCTCCACGTCGTGCGGGGCACCGACGAGCTCGACCTGGTCGTCGAGCTCGACGACGACGGGGAGGGCGACGAAGCCGGGAAGGGCGAGGGCGGTCCCGGGCAGCGCTGACCGCGCAGGCTCCGGTCGTCCGGCAGGCCGGATCCGACCCGGTCACGATCACGGGCAGCGCGGGAGGTGCAGGTACTGCCGGCACTCCTCGTCGGTGAGTCTGCGGGTCAGTCTGCGCTCGGCGATCGCGATCAGGTCGTCCAGGTCGAGCGCCCAGACCCGCACGGCTCCTTCCGTGCCCACCGAGGCGAGCTGCGAGCCGTCGGGGCTGAACGCCACGGCGGAGACCATTGAACCGTGTTCCCGCAGGACGAGCAGCCGCTCGCCGGAGTAGGGGTCCCATATCTGCACCGTGCCGTCGGAGCTGCCCGTCGCCAGGCGTGAGCCGTCGCGGCTGAATGCGAGTGCCATCGCTCCTCCGGTGTGCCCGGCGAGGGTCGTGACGTGCCGGCCCGTCGCCGCGTTCCAGACGTCGACGGTCCCGCCCGAGAAGACCTGCCACGTGGTGGTTGCGACCAGGTGCCCTGCGGGGCTGGTTGCGGCCTTCCCCACCGGTGCATCGATGCTCCGCTCCACATCGGCCGCCCTCCAGTCCCAGATCACGAGCTGGCCGGGTCTGCGATCCGATCGGCCCGTGAGGCCGAGGCCCCGGGTGGTGACGAGCTGCGCACCGTCGGCGCTGAAAGCCACCGACCCGACGACGACGCCGACGTCCTCCTGGAGCACGTTGACCTCGCGGCCGGAGCGATCGACGATGGTGACCCGCCCAGTGCGGCGGAGGCGCTCCGGTGGCCCGAAGACGTTGTTCGTGGCGACGGCCAGGATGTCGCCGTCGGGGCTCCAGGCCACGTCCATCCAGGGGGCGACCACCGGACCCGGGCGGACGGCGACGGATTCGCGGCCGGTCTCGAGGTCCCACACCCGCACGGACCCGTCCACTCCGGCGCCGGCGACCAGCCGGCCGTCGCCGCTCACATCGAGGGCGATGACCTGGGCACCGGAGGCCACGGGCGGATCGCTCGGGATCTCTCCCGTGTTCGGTGACGGTGACGGATCGGACGGGCCGCCGAGCGTCCGGAGGCACGAGAACGTTCGTGTGTCCCAGACGGTGACCGAGCGGGCGCCGCTGGGGGTGACGAGCCGGCTGCCGTCCGCGGTGTAGGCGACGGCGCTGTACGTGATCGCCACGGCCGGGAGCGTGGCGTGTTCGCGACCGCCCGTGATGCTGACGTCCCAGACGTGGCACGCGGCGAGGTCGTCGTTGCCGGTCACGACCCTGGTGCCGTCCGGTGAGAAGGCCACCCCGCCGATGCCCCTGCTGGTGTCGTGAGCGGACACCGCGGCGGCCCGGCGAAGGCCGCGGTCGGTCACCTGCCACACCGTCGCCGATCCACTGCTGCTCGCCGCGACGAGGCGTCCGCCGTCGGGGCTCCAGTCGAGGGCGTACACGTGCCCTGCGTAAGCGCGCAGCGTGAAGCGGTACTGGCCGGTGGAGGCGTCGTAGACGCGGGTACCGCCGTCGTAGCTCGAGGTGGCGATCGACTCACCGTCGGGGCTCCAGGCGACGTCGGTGAGCGGATGGACGTGTCCCGCCAGGGTGAGGAGGCGATCGCTCGATGCCAGGTCCACGACGACCGCCATCGGTGTGACCATCGAGGTGACCGCGATCCGTGCACCGCCCGGGTCGAAGTCCGTCCGGCCCGGCACGGGGACAGAGCGGATCTCGTGGACGATCCTTCCGGTCCTCAGATCCAGGATGCGGACGGTGCCGTCCTCCGGCCAGGCGGCGGCGAGCAGCGAGCCGGCGGCGCTGAACGAGGGCCCCGAGGGCCCGAAGCGCCGCCACCGCGGCGGGGGGCCGGCCATCGAGCCCAGCTCCCGTGCGGTGGTCGGGTCCCAGATGCGGGCCGCGCCGTCGGTGCCCGTGGTGGCCAGCAACGTCCCGTCGTGGTTGAAGGCGAGGTCGGTGACATCGCCGCTGTGCGCGCGGAGGGCGCGGACGCGCTCGCCGGTTTGCGCGTCGCGGATCTCCACCGTGCCGGACCCCTCCGGGCCCTTGGCGACGAAGGTTCGCCCATCCGGGCTCCAGTCCACGCGCCCCCCGACCGCCGAGACCCGGAGCTCGAGGGGGGAGGCGGTCACGCCACGATGGAGGGCCTCCTCGGCCTCGGGCAGCACCGAGCCGTCGGCGGACCGGGTGTGCTCGACGGCCGCGAGGGCCAGGAGGATGCTGCGCTCGGGGTCGACGTCCAGGTTGGTGTGCGCTGCGGCCGCGAGCTGGCGGGCGGTCGCGATCCGGCTCCTGCGCTCGGCCTCGTTCCGCTGGCTCACCGCCACCGACCCCAGCACCATCGACATGCCCAGGAGGGCCCGGAGGCGCGTGTTCTGGCGAGCCTGGCTGCGGGCCTGCTCTTCCGCGGCCCGCCGCTCGGCATCGGCGAGCGCCCGGCCGGCGTCGAGGAAGTCGTGCTCGGTTGGCGTGAGCTCGGGCCGGGACCGCTCCCGCCAGTCGAGCACGCGCCCCAGCCGGGCGCCGCGGTAGAGCTCGCTGTCGGGGCGGCCCATGGCCTGCCACGTGTCGGCCGCGCCGGTGAGGTGGCGGAGGATGCGCTGGCCCTCGATGTCGTCGTCGAGCCAGCCTCGGAGCCGCGGCCAGGCGCGGGCCAGCGCCTCGTGCGCCAGCTCGACCAGGCCGTCGTCGCTGGTGACCAGCCGGGCGCCCACCAGCAGCTCGACCAGCTCCTCATGGGCAGGGTCGGCGGCGACCATCCGCCGGGGCACCCGGCTGCGCACGGGCTCGCCGTTCGGGCTCGGCGCCACCAGCCGCAGCAGGAGGTCGCGCACCAGCTCCCGCTTGCCGGGCGGCACCTCCGCGTAGAGCGCCTCGGCCGACTGGGCGACCGCCCCCCGGATGCCGCCGGTGGCCCGGTAGCCCTCCACGGTCAGGGTGCGCCCCTCGCGGCACTCCCAGGTGGCGCGCAGGGCGTGAGACAGGAGGGGCAGCGCACCGGGCTCCCCCTCCACCTCCTGCACCAGCAGCTCGACCAGACCCGGTTCGAGCAGCAACCCGGCCTGGCGGGCGGGCCCCTCGACCGCCGCCCGGAGGTCGCCCTCGCCCATGGCTCCGAGCAGGTAGAGGCCGGGCTCGACCAGGTGGGCGAAGCGCGGGTGGGCGGCGAGCTCGGCCAGCCGGTCGGCCCGCAACGCCACCACCAGCGGGCCACGCTCGGCGTGGTCCACCAGCGCGGCGAAGAACCGGGCGCGCTCCTCGCCGTCGTCGCACAGGGTCACGGCCTGCTCGCACTGGTCGACCACGAGCACCGGCGCGGGGCCCGAGCTGGGTAGGGCGGTGAGGGCGTCGGTGGGGCGGAGCCCCGGCGTGATCACCACGACCCGCCGGCCCTCGCGGCCGAGCGCCGCCGCCACGCCGGCCCGCACCAGCGACGACTTGCCGCTCCCGGACGGTCCCACCACCGCCAGGACGCCGACCGCCGACAGCCGCCGCAGGCACGCCGCCACGTCCTTCTCGCGCCCGAAGAAGGCCTCGGCGTCGGCCACGTCGTAGGACACCAGGCCGAGGTAGGGGCAGCTGGTGCTCGGCTCGGGGAGCGCGGCGTCGGCGACCAGGGAGGGGTCCTGGCGCAGGACCGCCTGCTCCAGGGCGACGAGGTCGGGCCCCGGGTCCAGCCCCAGCTCACCGCTCAGCACCGTGCGGGCCCGGTGGAGGGTCCGCAGCGCCTCGCCTTGGCGGCCGGCCTGGTACTGGGCGAGGGCCAGCAGCGACCAGCGCCGCTCCCGCAGCGGCGCCTCGGCCACCCGAGCCTGGGCGGCAGTGAGCACCTCGCCGTACCGGCCCGCCCGCAGCGCCGCGTCGAGGTGCACCTCCTCGGCGTCCCGCCGCAGCTCCTCCAGGCGCTCCGCCTCGACCCGCCCGGGCTCCCAGTCCTCCAGCTCCAGCAGCGCGCGGCCCCGCCACAGCGCCAGCGCCTCCTCGGTCACGTGCGCCGCCCGCTCCGGCTCCCCGAGCGTCAACAGCTCTCGGCCCCGCCCCACAAGCCGCTCGAAGCGCCGGGCGTCCACCTCGCCGGCGGGCAGGGTCAACCGATAGCCGTAGCGCGTGGTCTCGATGGCGCCGGTGCCGAGGACCTTGCGCAGGCGGGCGACGCACCCCTGGACCACCTTCGTCCACGTGGCCGGCGGCCGCTCGCCCCACAGCGCGTCGGCGAGGCGCTCGGGGCTCACCGTGTCACCCGGGCGTAACGACAGCGCCGCCAGGACGACGTGGTCGCGCGGACCGAGCCCGGCGGCATCCCCGTCGACGCTGAGCGGACCGAGGATCCCGATTCCCACCGACGCGCAGTGTCCGCCCGGTGTCGCCGGTCGTCAACGGCGCTGTTACCGCGCTGACACCGCGGTGGCGGACCGCCGACACCGCGGGGCGCGACGACGACCCCGCCGTCGACCGGCGGCCGTCACGGAGGAGTCATCGTCATGACACGTCTCACTATGCGCATCGAGCCGTCCGATCCCCCCGACCAGGGGCCGTCCCCACCCTCGTCCCCCCGACGCCGCAGGGCTTTCGGCTGGGCCGCCGTCGCAGCCGCCGCCGCGGCGACCGCCGCGCTCGTTGTCAACTCGACCGCCGGTGGCGACCACGCCGAGCGCCGAGACGTCGTCGCCCGAGCGGGCAACCGCCCGGCGCTCAGCGCCTCGGCCGACGACCCGCGGGCCCCGGGGCCGGCACCTGGGTGCATGTGGACCTCGCAGGTCGACGTCCCGGTGTTCCCTGCGGAGAACCTGGGGCCGGCATCGACCGTGGACTCGGTGCTGGTCTTCGAGGCATGCGACGGCGCGTGGACCGGGGACATCACGTGGCTGGTCCCCGACAACAACCCCCATCCGGGCGCCGCCGAGCCGACCGGTGGCGACTCGGGTCTGCCGAACCCGTGGGCGGCGGGCGACGCCGCCGTCGCCCGGCACCTGGGCGATCAGCCCCCGGACACGCCCGGGCCGGAGTGATCGCGCGTCGTCGACCGGGGACCGACGGCGTGTCGGCGTGACCGGCCCGGTACCGTGGGCGCATGGCGCGGCCCCGGTTCCGCTACAGCCGATGGGACGGCACCCAGGTGGGCTTCGAGCTCGACGCCGACACGGTGTTCGAGCAGGTCACCGATGACCTGCTCTACCACGGCGACCTGAACGCGGCGCTGCGGCGGCTGCTGCACTCCGGGTTCCGCGACCGCGACGGCCGGACGATCGAGGGTGTCCGCGACCTGCTCGAGCGGCTCCGCCGCGAGCGGCAGGAGCGGCTCGACCGGTTCGACCTCGGCGGTGTGTACGACGAGATCGCCGAGGAGCTGCGCGAGGTGGTGGAGACCGAGCGCGAGCAGATCGACCGGCAGGTCCGGGAGGCCCGGGCCAGCGGCGACGAGCGCCGGGCCGAGACCGCCCAGGGGGCGGCCGACGAGCGCAACATGCAGCTCGAGATGCTGCCGAACGACCTGGCGGGCATGGTGCGGGAGCTGCAGAGCTACGAGTTCGCCTCCGCCGAGGCCCAGCGGCGCTTCGACGAGCTGGTCGAGCGTCTGCGCCAGCAGGTGCTCGACTCCTACGTCAACCGGATGACCGGGGCGGTCGAGAACATGACGCCCGAGGACATGTCCCGCATGAAGGACATGCTCGCCGAGCTCAACCAGATGCTCGAGCAGCGGGCCCGCGGCGAGGAGCCCGACTTCGACGGGTTCATGGACCGCTACGGCGACTTCTTCCCGGAGAACCCGCGGAACCTCGACGAGCTGCTGGAGGTGCTCGCCCGCCGCATGGCGGCGATGCAGGCGATGCTCGCGTCGATGACGCCCGAGCAGCGGGCACAGATCCAGCAGCTTGCCGACCAGCTGCTCGAGGACATGGACCTGCGCTGGCAGGTCGACCAGCTCGGCCAGAACCTGCAGGGCATGTTCCCCGACATGGGGTGGGACCAGAGCTACGACTTCCGTGGCCAGGACCCGCTCGGCATGGCGCAGGCGGCGTCGACCATGGAGGAGCTGGGCGACCTCGACCGCCTCGAGCAGCTGCTGCGCGGCGCCGCCAACCCGGGTGCCCTGGCCGAGGTGGACATCGAGCGGGCCCGCGAGCTCATGGGCGACGACGCGGCCCGTAGCCTCGACCAACTGGGTCGCCTCACCCGCATGCTCCAGGACGCCGGGCTGATCGACCAGCGGGAGGGCCGGCTCGAGCTCACCGCCAAGGGCCTCCGCAGCATCGGGCGCAACGCGCTGAACGACCTGTTCCAACGGCTGGCAAAGGACAAGCTCGGCGGCCACGACATCGAGCGCACGGGCGTCGGCCACGAGCGCACCTACGAGACCAAGGCCTACGAGTTCGGCGACCCGTTCAACCTCCACATCGAGCGCACGGTGCGCAACGCGGTCGGCCGCTGCGGTGCCGGCACGCCGGTCCGGCTCGCCCCCGACGACTTCGAGGTGGAGCGCACCGAACAGGTGGTCCGGTCGTCGACCGTGCTCATGGTCGACCTGTCGCTCTCGATGCCGATGCGCGACAACTTCCTCGCCGCCAAGAAGGTGGCGATGGCGCTGCACTCCCTGATCTCCACCCAGTTCCCGCGCGACTACCTGGGGATCGTCGGGTTCAGCGAGGTCGCCCGCGAGATCCGTCCCCGCGATCTGCCCGAGGTGTCGTGGGACTTCGTCTACGGCACCAACATGCAGCACGCCTTCCAGATCAGCCGGCGCCTGCTGGCCCGCCATCCGGGCACCAAGCAGATCATCATGATCACCGACGGCGAGCCCACGGCCCACTTCGAGCCGGGCATGGCCGAGCCGTTCTTCTCGTACCCGCCGGTCCGCGAGACCGTCGACGCCACCCTGCGCGAGGTCGTCCGCTGCACCCGCGAGGGGGTCCGCATCAACACGTTCATGCTCGACCCCACCGGGCATCTGCGGTCGTTCGTCGAGAAGCTGACCGAGCTCAACCGCGGCCGGGCGTTCTTCACCACCCCCGAGACGCTCGGCGACTACGTGCTGGTCGACTTCATCGACTCCAAGCGCGAGATGCGCCGCCGCACCGGCGGGCGGCGCTCGGCCTGAACCGCCGGCTCGCGCCGCCGCGCCCCTCACCCGGCCTCGGCACCGGTCGACGGGTCGTCAGCCGGCGACGGGAGCCGCCGTCACCTCGTCGCCCTCGGGGTGGACCGACCTGCACACGTCGCGCTCGGCCGGCGCGGCCCTGACCGCATCCTCCGGGTAGCGGGTCGCCACCCCCCGGCCGTCCGGGGCCCGGCCGATCACGGGCGCCGCATCCGATGCATGCAGGGTGGCCGCCAGCAGCACCTGCCGCCCGTGGGTCACCAGCTCCGGCGGCTCCCGCGGGTCGGCGTCGACCCGCAGCGTCACGGTGCCCGACAGCCGGGCGGGCAGGCCGAGCCGCCAGCCGCCGCCGGACGCGGGTGGCCGGCTGGCATCGACCCGCACCCACTGGTCGTCGAGGCGGCGGATCGCGACGATCGTCAGGTCGTCCTCGCCCCCGAGCGTGATCAGGGGCACGCGCTCGCCGTCGGTGAGCGCGTCGAGGTCGACCTCGAGGTCGTGGACGCCGACCGCTGGCCCCCGCTCCACACCCTTCCACTCGGACCCGACCCGGACGTACATGCCCTCGCAGTCGCCGACGATGGCCAGCTGCCCGTCCGCCGCCGTGTCGGGGAGGGCGGCGCCGGCGTCGACGATCACGGGGGTCCGGTCGCCGGGCAGCCCCGCCCTCCACGAGATCCACTCGGCGCGCCACGACTCGGGGACGACCGGGCCACGTTCCCGCTGGTAGGACAGCGCCAGCGCCGTGTTGGCCAGCACGCCCACGGCGGCGAGCCCGACCAGGAGGCGCACGACGAGCCGGCGGCGCTGCTGCTGCCACCGGGGGGCCGCGGCGACGACGACGTGGTACCCCACGACCCCGGGGACGACCACGAGCGGCAGCAGCTCGGTGAGGTGGCGGTTGGCGACGTAGCCGAACGTCAGCACCCCGGCGCCGCCGGCGAGGGCACCGAGCCACAGCGGGCCGAGCCAGGGTCCCGAGCGGCGCTCGTGCCGGGTGCGGCCGGCCCAAACGAGAGCGACCCCGGAGAGCGCAGTCAGCGCCGGGGCGGTCGCGGGCAGGCTCGCCGACCAGTCCAGCTCGTCGAAGGGCGCGTCGCCGACGAGCCAGGGACGTTCGGCGGGGAAGTCGATCCACGGGAAGTCGCGCCGCAGATCGAGGCCGCCGGGCCGGAGGTACTCGCGCAGCGTCGTGGGCACGAAGCGCAGCCCGTGGGGGCGGTCGTCCGCGACCCGCAGCACCTCGCGCTGGTCGGCGATGGCGGGGGACGTGAGGTCGTCCCCGCCCGGGGAGCCGACCGGGGTCCCGAACCGGGCGAGGTGGAGGCCGAACGACACGGCCAGGGGCAGGATCCCCGCGAGCACGACGATCACCAGCGCGTGCGCGACCCGGCGGCGAGACGGTGCCGGCTCGCCGCCGTCGGCCGTGACCCCGCCGTCCTGCTGTGCCTCACCGTTCCGGTGGGCCTCGCCGTTCCGCTCCGCCTCGCCGTTCCGCTGGGCGTCGGTGCGGTCCGGCCCGGCGCCGTCCGGCTGCTCTCCGCCGTTGCGTTCGCCGTCGGGCTCGCGGCGCACGTCGTGTGGCCGGTCCCCGCCGCCGTCAGGCGCCTCGCCGTTCTCGGCCTCCCGCGGGTGGCCGTCGCCGGCGCCGGGGACGGGGAGCCGTCGCTCGGGCAGGATGTGGCCCTCGCGGGGCCGGACGCTGCGGATCCACTCCCGGGCACGGGGGACCAGGTCGCGCACGCGGCCGACCCGGTCCCGGCCGGCGTCGATCCACTCCTGCACCCGGCGGGCCCACGCCCGGGCGGTGCCCGCCCAGCGCTGGCCGGCCACCCGGCGTGCGAGCGGCGTCGCCGCGATGGTGCGGCCGGCCCGTCGCGCCGACGGGAGCATCCGGGCCGTGCCGGTGAGCCCGAGCGCCACCAGGGGCCCGAGGCCCAACGACAGCCGCGTGAGCAGCGTCGCGGCGATCAGGAGCGCGGCGGCGGCCAACCGCCGCCCCGTCGGCTGGAGCTGGTAGCGGACCACCGCGTCGAACGCCGCGATCGCGAGCGCGATGCCCCACATCAGGGCCTCGTGGTGGACGGCCGTGGCCGACGCCAGGAACAGCGGCGGCGATCCCACGGTGACCGCAGCCAGGCCGCCGGTCGCCACCAGCTCGGCCCGCCGCACCGGGGCCGTCCCCCGCACCATCGCCCGCAGTGCGCAGACCAGGCGGAACGAGGCGGCCGCGAGGACGGCCGCTGCCGCGAGCATCGAGACGATGGCGAGCCGCCCGTCGAGGCGGTCGGTGAAGAGCACGACCGGGAGCCGCAGGAGGGCGGGGACGGGGCCGTGGTGGATGTGGGTCTCGCCGTCGACCGGCACGCCGACCACGCCTGCCAGCTCGGGGGGCACGTCGAGGCGCCCGTCGAGGAACGATCGGGCCTGCGCGTCGAAGATGCCGCTCAGCAGATCCGAGCGGAACAGGTCGGCCCGGCCGGCCGTGAGGATCCACAGGTGGAGGCCGAGCAGGGGCGCCGCGCCGCACCACCAGGCGCGACGGAGCCGGCGGCGGGCGTCGCGGGTCAGCCCGTCGAGGGCCGGGGCGTCGTGCCCGGCCGCTGGCGACAGCTCCGGTGCCTCGCCGGTCAGCTCGGACTGGCCAGCTCGCTGCATCATCTCCCCAACTCGACCCCCGCCGCGCCCGTGCTCGGCGACGGAGAGAACGATAGACGGCGGATGAGCGCACGTTCCGTGGTCCCGCGGCGGGCCGGCCCGGCCGGGAGATGGCGGGGGCCGGGGCCCGGGGAGGGCTGGGGAAGGAGCACGGGGACGGCGGGGGAGCGGGCCGATCGGCGGCGGATCCCGGGGGCGCGCGCCGACATCGGGGCGCTTGCCCCTTGCGCTCGGGCCCCAACTGGAGGATGATCACACCAATGTAATTACAGGCGTGTCGCCGATGGGTGATGGTCGCAGCGGGAGGGATCGACATGGCAGATCACGTTCCACCGGCCGACGCCGTCGGTTGCGCACCTCCGATGGTGAGAGACGGGAAGGGGGCCAGATGACTCTCCCCACCACGGCCACAGATCCCGACGAGCGCTCCTGGCAGCAGTACGCGAACTGCCTGGGTGTCGACCCCGACCTGTTCTTCCCCGAGAGGGGGGCGTCCACCCGGGAGGCGAAGGAGGTCTGCCGGGGCTGCGTCGTGCGAGCGCAGTGCCTCGAGTACGCACTGGCGCACAGCGAGAAGTTCGGCATCTGGGGCGGCCTGAGCGAGCGTGAGCGCCGGCGCATCCGCCGCCAGCGGGCACAGGCCCGCAGGGTCGCGTCGGCCTAACGACCCAGCGAGGCCCGGCGTGCGAGCCGTGCCTCGATCGTGCGGTCCTCCGACAGGTCGAGCTGCGCCCAGCGGTGGCGGTCGGTGCGCTCGAGCACCCACCGGGGCGCCAGGCCGACCAGCTCCGCCCGGGAGACCGGCGCCCTCGCCGCCACCATGTCCCACGCCTCCGCCGGACCGGCGGTCGCCGGGTCGACCAGGTTCATCGACACCTGGGCGCCGCCGGCCACGGCCAGGCCCAGCGCCCGGATGTGGGCGCTGCGGATGTCGGCCGCCACCCGGCGCGCCAGAGCCACATCGGGCTCCGCGAGCCAGACGTTCCAGGCGACCAGCACGGGCCGGGCACCCACGGCGACGGCCCCCGCCGTGGGATGCGGGGTCGCCGGTCCCGCGTCGGGTGCCAGCCCCCGGAACGCCCGCCGGCGGAGGTCGGGAAGCGACCGCTCGGGCCCGTAGACGAACGCCGGTACCCCGAGCTCGCCGGCCACCCAGCGGGCGAAGCTGTCGCGGGCCGCCACGGCATCGGCGAGCGTCGATCCCGGCAGCGGCACGAACGGCACCACGTCCACGACCCCGATGCGGGGGTGCACGCCGGCGTGGGGGCCGATGTCGAGGCGCGGGACGGCCGCCCGTGACACCGCGCGCGGGGCGGCCTCGCCCACCAGGGTCAGCACCGAGCGGTTGTGGTCGGGATCGGTGTGGAGATCGAGCAGGTCATCCCCGGCGGCGGCCGCGATCGCCTCGACCGTGGCCGGGTGCCGGCCCTCGCTGATGTTCACCACGCACTCGAGCACGGCCCACCCCGCGGGAGGTAGCACAGCGCCCGAAAGCTACAGTGACCAGCGTGAACCTCGGACCACCGGAACTCATCATCATCCTGCTGGTGGTGCTCGTGCTGTTCGGCGGCGCCAAGCTCCCCAAGCTCGCCCGCTCGATGGGCCAGGCCCAGAGCGAGTTCAAGCGCGGGATCAAGGAGGGCGCCAAGGACGAAGACGAGGACCAGAAGGACACCCCGCCGCAGGCCTGACCGTCGGCCCGGCCACCGCCACCGGCCCGTGGGCGGGTCGGGCGTGCTCGATGGTGGCCGCCGCTCGCCCGCGCCGCCGCCCTCCCCGGGCTCGCCGGGTGCTACGACGAGGCGGCGCCCACCAGCACGTCGAGGCGCCGGCGCTTGAGGATGCGGCGGCGCTCGCGCTCCGAGCAACCGCCCCACACCCCGTGGTCGATCCGGTGTTCGAGGGCGTGCTCCAGGCAGGGCTCCTTCACGGGGCACGTGGCGCAGATCTGGCGGGCGACCTCGACGCCGACGCCGTCACTGGGGAAGAAGGTCGCCGGCGACCTGTTCGCGCAGTTTCCGCGTGCCATCCACTCAGTGTCCATGGGCCCTCCTGGGCTCGACGTCGTGCTCTCGTTCGCCACCGGTGAGACTCGGTGGGCGTCTCGATCGGTCGTCCCGTGCATCGACTACCCGATGTGCCTGAGTGTTCCCTGGATGCTCGGGCTCAGACACATGTGTCATTCGTCACAGACCCCAGGCTGGGTGGGACCCGGGCGGTGATCGGGTAAGCATGGTCGGGTGAACGCCGCCGATCCCCCGGGCGACGGCTCGGCCGAGCCCCGCCGCACCGCAACGCCGCCGACCGCACCGCCCGAGGGCCGTGGCTGGCCGGCACCTGGGGCCGTCGCGCCGAGCCCGGCACCGGAGCCGGCGCCGTCGGATCGCCAGCCCGTCGGTCCGGATCGCCCGGCCTCGGAGCCACCGCCGGGCAGTTCCGCAC
>JBKHJZ010000229.1:0-4732 GCA_046537875.1 Acidimicrobiia bacterium
GGTCAGGTGCGGCCGGAGGAGAGGTATTCGTGGAGGGTGTCGGCCTCCTCCTGGAGCTCGTCGATGCGGCTCTTCACCACGTCGCCGATGCTCACGATGCCCCGCAGCTCGCCGCTCTCGACCACCGGCACGTGGCGGATGCGCCGGTCGGTCATCACCCGCATGAGCTCCTCGACCGTTCCCCGCGGCGTGCAGGTCGCGACGTCGGTCGTCATCAGGTCGGCGACCGGGTGGTCGAGGATCTCTGCACCGAGCGTGGTCAGCGCACGCACCACGTCGCGCTCCGAGAACACTCCAGCGATCGGTGCGCCCGGGTCGTCGTCCCGGACCACGAGCGCCCCGATGTTGAGCTCGCGCAGGCGGGCCACCGCGTCGGCCACCGACGACTGCGGCGTGATCGTCGCGACGTCGTGGCCCTTGCGGTAGAGAATGTGCTCGATCAGCACCCGACCACCTCCTTCGTCGCTGCCACAACTTTTCCACACCGCTTGGCCGGTGGACACCGCGTGCCCCGGCGCCGATGCCCGGTGTGGCGCGCCGCCGGTGGGGCGGGCATCCTGCACCGGTGGCGCACATCCTGCGGGGCACGGCTGGCGGACCGGTGATCGACGCGGCGACCGTGGTCCTGCTGCGCAACACCATCGCGGGACCCGAGTGCCTCATGCTGCGCAAGAACTCCGGGCAGTCGTTCGGCGGAGCGTGGGTGTTCCCCGGTGGCCGGGTCGAGCCGGGAGACGGCGACGGCCTCGAGGGCTCGCGACGGGCCGCCGTGCGCGAGGCCGCCGAGGAGACCGGGCTGGTGCTCGATCCCGTCGATCTCGTGCCCCTCGCGCACTGGTTGCCCCCGCCCGAGGCGTCGAAGCGCTTCGCCACCTGGTTCTTCGCCTCGGCCCTGCCGGACGGCGCCAGCGACGTGGTGGTCGACGGCAACGAGATCGGCGACCACGTCTGGACCACGGCCGCCGCTGCTCTCGAGCGACACCGGGCGGGCGAGATCGAGCTGGTGCCGCCCACCTGGGTGACGCTGCACCGCCTCGCGGGTGCCCGGGGCGTCGACGAGGCGCTGGCCGAGATCCGCACCGGCCGGGTCGAGCACTTCGAGACCCACATCGTCGACGACGGGGGCATGCCGGTGTGCCTGTGGGCACCGGACGCCGGCTACGAGGCGCGTGACCCCGCCGCCACCGGTGCACGCCACCGGCTGGTCATGGACCCGGCCGGCTGGCGCTACGAACGGAGCGGCTGAGCGGCCGAGCCCCCGGAGTGCGGGCCGGCCGCCGATCGCGCGGCGCGGCCGTCGCGGTGCGAGCATGGGACCGATGGACGACGACCACGGCGTGCAGACGGCCACACGCCCGGCGGAACCGCCGACCGGCGCGTCCGGCCGCTCAGCAGGGGACGAACCCGGGCGGCCCGGGCGGCCCCGCCGGCCCACGTGGGTGCAGGCCCTGGTGCTGAGTGCTGCCGTCGCCTTCGTCGGGTTCGCCGTGGGACTGGTGGTGGCGCGGGACCGGCCGCCCGGCCCCTCGTCGGTCGACGTGGGCTACACGCAGGACATGATCCACCACCACGACCAGGCCGTTCAGATGGCGATGCTCGCCCTCGACGACGTCGAGAGCCCGGTGGTGCGGAGCTTCGTGCGGGAGGTGCTGGTGTTCCAGTCCTACGAGCTGGGGCTGATGGACCAGCAGCTCGCCGACTGGGGCACCAGCCGGCAGCAGCGGTCCGACCAGGCCATGGAGTGGATGGGCATGCCGGTGCCGCTGGAGGACATGCCCGGGTTGCTGAGCGAGCAGGAAATGGATGCGATCGCGGCGGCCGAGGGCGCCGAGCTCGACGCCCTGTTCCTCGATCTCATGGCCGAGCACCACCGCGGCGGGCTCCACATGGCCGAGTACGCCGCACGTGAGGCCGACGACGAGGACGTCCGGGCGCTGGCGACGCGCATCGTGCGCAACCAGGCGGGCGAGATCAACGAGTACCGGTCCGTCGCCGAGGACGAGGGCCTCGACGTGGAGATCGAGCGCGCGGTCGTGCCGCCCGACCTGGCCCCGTGATCGCGTAGCCGAGCCTGTCGCGCCGGGACCGTAGCCTGACGTCCGTGCCCTCCACCCCGCCCGCCGCGCTCGGGCGCGGCGTCGTCGTCCGTGCCGGCGGTCCGGTGCCGGCCCCGTGGGCCGCTGCGCCGGTCGTGACCGTCGACGAGGCGGCGCTCGCCGACCCCGCGGCCGCGGTGGACGCTCTCCACCGGGCCTGGGCCACGCGGTCGCCCGTGGTCGTCGCCCTCGGGGTCGACCCGGCGCGCTTTCGCGCGCCCCGCTCGGTCACCGTCGACGAGCCCTGGCGGCTCGACCCGGGCGACGAGCTGTGGCACGACCGGTTGCACTTCCTCGTCTGGGCCAACACCTACGACGCCCGCGGCGGCGACCCCGTGTGGTGGTGGGGGCGCAAGGCCGCCCGCCTCGGCGCCGACGAGCAGACGGCGGACGAGCGTCCGGGCGATGTCACGTTGCCCGACGGCACCCCGGCGTGGATCGACGGCGGGCCGCGGGGGAGCCTGTGTGCCGACGACCTCCAGACCGCCTCGGCGGTCGCGATCGTGCACGCCGAGTCGGTGGAGGCCGGCTCGCTCGCCGCCGTGCCCCCGCGCGTCACCCCGTCCGCCGCCGTGCTCGCCCCCGACCAGCGGGCTGCGGTCTCGCACGGTGCGGGCCCGGCCCGGGTGATCGCCCCGGCCGGGTCGGGGAAGACCCGGGTGCTCACCGAGCGTCTCCGCCACCTGATCGTCGACCGCGGCTACGAGCCCAGCGGGGTCGTGGCCGTTGCGTACAACCGCCGGGCGCGCGACGAGATGGTCGCCCGCACCGAGGGCATCGGCGCCCGGATCCTGACGCTCAACGCGCTCGGGTACGAGATCGTCGCCGCGGGTCTGGGACGGCGGCCCGATGTCCTCGAGGTGCGAGAGGTCCGGCGGGTGCTCGAGTCCCTCGTGCCGCCCGTCCGGCGCACGCTGAACACCGACCCGCTGGCGCCCTACGTCGAGGCGCTGGCCGAGGTCCGCCTGGGTCTGCGGGATCCTGCCGCCGTCGAGGGCGAGAGGGGCGACGTCCCGGGGCTCGCGACGGCGTTCGCGCGCTACCGCGCCGAGCTGGAGCGCCGCGGCGTCATCGACTTCGACGAGCAGGTGCTCCTCGCCGTCGAGCTGCTGCTGCGCGACGGCGACCTGCGGCGGGCGCAGCAGGCCCGGCACCGGCACCTCCTCGTCGACGAGTTCCAGGACCTCACACCCGCCCACGTGCTGCTCGTGCGGTTGCTCGCCGCCCCCCGCTTCGACGTGTTCGGGGTGGGAGACGACGACCAGGTCATCTACGGCCACGCCGGTGCGTCGCCCGAGTTCCTCACCGGCTTCGAGCACTACTTCCCCGGCGCCCACGGGCACGCGCTCGAGGTGAACTACCGCTGCCCACCACCGGTGGTCGCCGCAGCCGGCAACCTGCTGACCCGCAACACGCTGCGGGTCCCGAAGCGGATCCACAGCCGGGCGGACACCGGCTTCGCGGCGGGCACGGGTGCCGTTGCGGACACGGGTGCTGCGGACACGGGTGCTGCGGCGGATCCCGGCGCCCGGGGAGACACCGGCGCGGCGGCGGGCATCGCTCGGGGGGAGACCGGCGTCCCGGGGGAGCCTGCGCCCGATGTCCCGCCTGGCGACGCCCTGGTCGTACGCCACCACGCCCCGCAGGACGGCGCCCGCGCGCTGGTCGAGATGGTGGCGGGGTGGCTGGACGAGCCGGGCGTCCACCCGGCCGACGTGGCGGTGCTCACGCGCGTCGGATCCCTGCTGCTGGCACCCCACGTCGCGCTGGTCTCCGCCGGGGTGCCGGTGGCCGACGCCGTGCTCGGGCCCGAAGTGCTCGGTCGCACCGGCCTGCGGGCGGCGCTGGCCTACCTGCGCATCGCCAGCGAGCCCGACCACATCGACCCGCGCGACCTCGTGGAGGTCCACCGCCGGCCCAGCCGCGGCCTGCCGCGCTGGGTGGACAAGTGGCTCGGCCGCTGCCGGGACATCGGCGACATCGAGCGGGCCGCCGGCCGCATCGACGACACCCGGGTGGCGGGCCGGCTGACCGAGCTCGCCGGCGACCTCGCCGTGCTGGCCGGAGTGGCCCGTTCCGGCACCACCCGCGCCGTGTTGGAGGAGGTGCGCGACGGCATCGGGCTCGGGCGAGCGGTCGAGCAGCTCGACACCTCGGCCGGACGCGCGGGCCAGTCGCACGGCGACGACCTGGAAGGTCTCATCCAGGTGGCCGACCTGCACACCGACCCCGCGGGCTTCGAGCCGTGGCTGAAGGACGTGCTGTCACGGCCCGGTGAGGCCGGTGGGGTGACGCTGTCGACCGTGCACCGGGTGAAGGGCCGGGAGTGGCGCCGGGTGGCCGTGTTCGGTGCCGCCGAGGGGATGATGCCGCACCGGCTCTCCCGGGGCTGGCGTGCCCTCGAAGAAGAGCGCCGCGTCTTCCACGTGGCGATCACCCGCGGCATCGGGGCCGTGGCCGTGCTCGGTGACGCGGCGCGCCCGTCGCCGTTCCTCGCCGAGCTGGAGGCCCCCGCCACCGACGACGAGCTGGCCGCGGTGCGCCGGGCGCGGGACCGGGAGGAGGCGGGCGGCGACGGGCGCCACGCCGGGCGGGGTGGCCCGGAGGCGTCCGGGGGTCGCGCGGGGACCGGCGCA
>JBKHJZ010000230.1:0-4717 GCA_046537875.1 Acidimicrobiia bacterium
GCGTCGACCGGGGCGCCCGCTCCCGGCGCGCGGCTCCCTGCCTCCCCGGCGGACGCCTGGTCGCCGCCGGCCGCCGAGGCCGACTGGGCGAACGGCAGGCGCATCTCCGGTGCCTCCGCCGGCGGGGCCAGGACCCGCCACCCCACCACGACCAGCAGGGCGATCGCCGCCGCTCCGGCGACCAGCCGCCCCGGGCCCAGGCCGAGGCCCTCGGCCGTCGACGCGATCCTCTCCCGCCACCCGCGCGGGGGCACGGGACGCGGGAGCTCGGACGTGAGGTCGGACATCGCAACCCTCCAGCAGCGCAGCGCGGTGTCGGAGGGGAAGTCCGGGACCGGGAGGTTAGTCCCGGCCGCCCGGGCCCGTGGCGCGCCGGGCGTTCCACTCGGCCTCGATCTCGAGCGGCACCCGGCGGTAGGCCGCCCAGTGGGGGTACAACCGAAGGCGCCAGGCGAGGTAGGCGCCGAGGTACCGCCGGGCGAAGCCCACCACACCGCGCTCGCGCCACTGGCGCACGTGCTCGAGCTCGTGACGCAGCAGCCGTTCGTTCCCGACCGCGCGCTCCCGCATCATGATCAGCGGCCCGAGCGTGGTGGCCGAGGCGCCCGGTGCCGCGATGCCGACGAGCAACCAGTACCCGTCGTGCCGCTCGAGCCGCACCCGCTGCCCCCCGCCGTGCCCCCGGCCGCCCGTGACGTCAGAAGAGCCGGGCCGTGAGCTGCTTGCGGTACTCGGCCGTACGGGGATCCTCGGGGCCGAGCACCTCCAGCAGGTCGACGTAGCGCTGGCGGGCCTCGTCGTCGGCCTTCACCTGGGCGAGGAGGGCGTCGAGCTCCGCGGTGATCTCGTCGGTGCTCTGCTCCTCGCCGCCGGTGCGGATGAGCGCCGCGACCCGGCGGGTCTCCGGCGTCTCGGGGATGCGGCGGAGGAGGGCCAGGGCCTCCTCGAAGGCGGCGTCGTCGTGCCGGCCGGCCAGCAGCTCGGCGAGCGCCACGATGGCACCCGGGTGGTCGGGTTGGATCTCGAGCGCCTGCCGCAGCGACTCCTCGTCGCCGGCGGCCACCAGCTGGTCGACCTCCTGCTGCTCCTGGCTGGGCGCCAGGCGGTCGACGAACTCGCGGACCTTGGCCTCCGGCTGGGCGCCGATGAAGCCGTCGACGACCTTGCCGCCCGACACGGCGTAGACGGCGGGGATGCCCTGCACGCGGAAGGCCGCGGCCACCTGGGGGTTCTCGTCGACGTTCACCTTCGCGAGCACCACGCTGCCGCCGGTCTCGCCAACCACCTTCTCGAGGATCGGGCTGAGCGTGCGGCACGGCCCGCACCAGGGCGCCCACAGGTCGACGACCACCGGCGTGGTCTGCGAGCGCTCGAGAACCTCGGTCTGGAAGCTGGCATCGGTGACGTCGAAGCTCATCGGAACCAGGCTATCGGGCGAGGTCTCCGGCGCCCTCCCGCAGCCGGCGGGCGCGCGGGGCGGGCGCGCGCTCTACGGTGAGGTGGCGATGAGCGATGCCGCAGCGGCCGAGGCGCCCCAGGCGCCGAAGGGGATCGACACCGAGCGGGTGACCGAGTGGATGCGCGCCCATGCACCGTCGAGCCGGCCCCCGCTCGCCTTCGAGCTGATCGCCGGCGGCCACTCCAACCTCACCTACCGGGTGGTCGACACCGACGGCCGGCGCTGGGTGCTGCGCCGGCCGCCGCTCGGCCAGGTGCTGGCCACCGCCCACGACATGGAGCGTGAGCACCGGATCATCTCGGCGCTCGCCCCGACCGACGTCCCGGTCCCGCCGGTGGTGGGTCTCTGCACCGACGAGGCCGTGAACGGCGCACCGTTCTACGTCATGGAGTTCGTCGACGGTCTCGTCGTCCGCGACCGGGCGACCGGCGAGCGCCTGGGGGTCGAGCAGCGCCGGCACGCGGGCGACCAGGTGGCCGACGTGCTGGCCCGCATCCACGCGGTCGACCCCGGCGCCGTCGGGCTCGGCGACCTCGGGCGCACCGAGGGCTACGTCGAGCGGCAGCTCAGGCGGTGGCACGGCCAGTGGGAGCGGTCGCGGACACGGGACCTCCCGGTGGTGGACGAGGTGCACGCCGCGCTCGCCGGGAGCGTGCCCGAGCAGGGCCCCGCCACGATCGTCCACGGCGACTACCGCCTCGACAACTGCCTGCTCGGCCAGGACGGCGGCATCGCGGCGGTGCTCGACTGGGAGCTGTGCACGCTCGGCGACCCGCTCGCCGATGTCGGGCTGCTGCTCGTGTACTGGACCGAGCCGGGCGATGCGCACCCGGCGCTGCTCGACGCCGCCACCGCCCTCGAGGGCTTCCCCTCCCGGGCGGAGTTGCTCGACCGCTACGCCGCCAGCTCCGGTCGTGACATCCACGACGTCGACTACTTCGTGGCGCTCGGCTACTGGAAGCTGGCGTGCATCCTGGAGGGTGTGTACGCGCGCTACAAGGGTGGCGTGATGGGCGACGCGTCGGATTTCGACGGGTTCGCCCACCAGGTCGAGCTGCTGGCCGATGCGGCGCGCGCCACCCTGGACCGGGCGGGCTGAGCCCGTGATCGTCCCGGACGCGGTGCCGCTCCCCCGCTCCCCTGCCCCCGACGCCCGGAGGCGGCGCACGTGGCGATGTACGAGCTGATCGAACGGCCGGATCTCGAGGAGCCGGTGCTCGTGCTCGCGCTGCAGGGCTGGATCGACGCCGGCCTGGCGGCCGCCACCGCAGGCGAGACGCTGGCGGCCGAGCTCGACGCCGTGACGGTCGCCCGGTTCGCCACCGACGAGCTGATCGACTACCGGGCGCGCCGCCCGGTGGTGCACATGGTGGACGGGGTGCTCCGGGGACTGACCTGGCCCTCCATCGAGCTCCGTGCCGCCACCGACGCCGAGGGCCGCGAGCTGCTTCTCCTCATCGGGTCGGAGCCCGATCGCCTGTGGCACCGCTTCACCGACGACGTGGTGACCCTGGCGCTGGACCTCGGCGCCCGGCTCTGCGTGGGGCTCGGCGCCTACCCGTTCGCGCTCCCCCACACCCGGACGCCGCAGGTGGCGTGCACCGCGTCCACGGCCGACCTCGCCGCCCTCGGGTTCCTCCGGGCCTCGCTCGACTTCCCGGGTGGCGTGCAGGCCGCCGTCGAGCAGCGCTGCGACAGCCGCGGCATCCCGGCGCTCGGCGTCTGGGCCCAGGTGCCCCACTACGTGCCGCCGGGCATGCCGTACCCCGCCAGCAGCGTGGCGCTCATCGAGGCGCTCGGGCGGGTGGGCGAGCTGTCGCTGCCGCTCGGTGACCTCCCGGCCCGGGCGTCCTCCACCAACACCCGGCTCGACGAGCTGATCGCGCAGAACCCCGAGCACGAGGCAATGCTCCGGCAGCTCGAACAGGCCCACGAGCAGACCGTCGGGCCCGACGCGTTCCGCCCCCAGGACATCCCGACCGGCGACGAGCTGGCCGAGGAGGTCGAGCGCTTCCTCCGGGAGAACGGCATCGACGGCTGAGAGGTCGAGCGCATCTGCCCGGACGTGGGCACCGAACCGTACGGGATTTGCAGCGTGAGCCACGGCCGTACAGCGAGGCCGCCTGGCGGCACTGACCACCTCTAGCCACGCGGACGTTCCTGTCCGCGCACGCTCCAGAGCGGGCGAGGGCGGCTACGGTCCCTCCATGAAGGTCGACGCCGGCATCGGAGGCACCATCCACGAGGCGGGGCTCGCCGCAGCTGCGCACGAGGCGAACGGCTACGACGGCGTGATCACGGCCGAGACGGGTCACGACCCGTTCCTGCCCCTGGTCGCCGCGGCCGAGCACACCGAGCGGGTCGACCTCATGACCGCCATCGCCGTCGCGTTCGCCCACAACCCGATGACCCTGGCCCAGGTCGCGTGGGACCTCCAGGCCGCGTCCCGGGGCCGGTTCATCCTCGGCCTGGGCAGCCAGATCAAGCCCCACATCACCCGGCGCTACTCGATGCCCTGGTCGCACCCGGCCCGCCGGATGCGCGAGATGATCCTCGCGATCCGTGCCATCTGGGCCTGCTGGACCGACGGGACGCCGCTCGAGTTCCGGGGCGAGTTCTACACCCACACGCTGATGACGCCCTTCTTCAACCCCGGCCCCAACCCGCACGGCGACGCCCGCATCGCCCTCGCGGGCGTCGGTCCCCTGATGACCGAGGTGGCCGGCGAGGTGGCCGACGGCTTCATCTGCCACGGCTTCACCACCCGGCGCTACCTCGACGAGGTGACGCTGCCCGCCCTCCGGCGTGGCCGCGACAAGGCGGGGAAGTCGATGGACGACCTCCAGATCAGCGGTCCGATGTTCCTGGTCACCGGGCGCGACGAGGCCGAGATGGCGACGGCGGCCACGGCCGTGCGGTCACAGATCGCCTTCTACGGCTCGACCCCCGCCTACCGGCCGGTGCTCGAGCTGCACGGCTGGGGCGAGGTGCAGCCCGAGCTCAACCGGCTCTCCAAGGAGGGCCGCTGGGACGAGATGGGCGGCCTCGTCGACGACGACGTGCTGGACGCCTTCGCCGTTGTGGCGCCCCTCGACCGGGCGGCGGCCGCCCTGCGGGCCCGGTGGGGCGGCGTGCTCGACCGACTGAGCTTCTACGCGCCGTACGCGGTGGACCCCGGCGCCGTCCGGTCGCTCGTGGCCGAGCTGCAGGCGGGCTGACCGGGGTCCGCGCCCCACCGACCCGGCCCCGTCCCCGGCG
>JBKHJZ010000231.1:0-4704 GCA_046537875.1 Acidimicrobiia bacterium
TGGTGGCCGGCAGCGGGTGCTCTGCCGGGCCGCGGACGGTGGCTCGGGCACCGGCTGGTGCTCCTACTCGATAGCGTCGACTCGCGCACCGCAGTTCGAGCCGGCCAACTGCTCGGGGCGGCGGGTGCCGATCCGGCGATGGCGGTCGACGCCTTCACCGTGGCCTTCGCCGACATCGTCGGTGGCGCAGTGATCGCGACGGTGGACGTCCGGGATCTGCGCCGACTGGCCGGGCATGCGGCCGGCGTCACGGTGGCCTCGATCCAGCCCTGACCGACCCATCGGGCCGTAACCGGGTGCGGGCGGGCGGCGGCCCGTCGTCGTCGTCCTCGAGCGGAAACGGACGGAAGTCCAGCAGCGCGGACTCGAGCGCGTGCTCGAGGTCGCGCACGGGACGGCACCGGGCGATGACCGAGTTGCTGGAGAGGTCGGCACCGGTGATCGCGACCGTCCAGATGTGGCCGGCGTGGTCGAGGTTGAGGTAGCGCCGGGTGAAGATGTGCTTGTACTGGAGGATCGGCGGCCGCCCCCGCCCCACGAGCCGGCCCATGTACATGAAGTGGTCGGCGTCGAGATCGGGCAGCAGCGGGTGGGCCTGGCAGATGCGGGCCAGCTGCTCGAGCGGCTCCCAGCGGGGTTCGGTGTCCAGGTCGACGCGGAAGCGTGGCATCTCCCCTCCACACGTGGTCGGTCGATAGGAGGGGAAGTCGGCTCCGCAGCCTACGGCGGGGGTGAGACAGGGTGGCTGACGCCGACGGCGCGGGCGAGACGAACGGGGCGAGACGAACCCGGGCGAGACGGGGACCGGGGCGAGAAGAGGACCCGGGGGCCGGGCGGGACGCGCAGGCGGGGTGAGCGCGGTTCGCCGCAGCGAGCGGGCGGTAGCGTGCCCCTTCATGGCGGTGGGTGACGGGGGAGAGCACGGGCAGGTGCGGCTCGCCGAGCTGCTGGCATCGGTGTCGCTCGCCACCGACATCGGGACCGGGCAGCCGCCCGGCCACGCCCTGCGCACCTGCGTGATCGCGACCGCGCTGGCGGAGTCGCTCGGCTGTGGTGCCGACGACATCCGCACGGTGCATCACGCGACCCTCCTCCGCTTCCTCGGGTGCACCTCCGACGCAGCCGAGACCGCGGCGATGGCCGGCGGGGACGACGTGGCCTTCAACGCCGCGATGGCACCCGCCATCAACGGCCACCCCTGGGAGATCGCGAGGCGGCTCGTGCGAGCGGTCGGTGCCGGGCGGCCGCCGGTCACCCGGCTGCGGTTGATCGCCGGGGCGTTCGCCGACGCAGACGGCGCGCGGCGGTCGCTCACGACGCACTGCGAGGTCGGATCGATGCTCGCCCGTCGCATCGGCGTGACGCCTCCCGTGGTCGACGCCCTGGCCCACGCCTACGAGCGGTGGGACGGGTCCGGCTTCCCCGGCGGGTTGGCCGGGGATGCGATCCCCCTGCCGGTGCGCATCTTCGTCGTTGCCCGGGACGCCGACGTGGCGTCGAGGCTGGGCGACGAACCGCTCGGCTGGCTGCGCACGCGCCGGGGACGGGCGTACGACCCCGCCGTGGTCGACGCCTTCGAGCGGGTGGGCCCCCGGGCGCTCGCCGACCTCGACGGCGCCGACGAGTGGGAGGCCGGCCTCGCCGCCGAACCGGAGCCCGTCGCCACCATCGATCCCGGCGACCTCGACGGGGTGCTGCTGGCCTTCGCCGACTTCGTCGACCTGAAGTCGCCGTGGACCCGTGGTCACAGCCGCCGGGTCGCCGAGCTCGCGGAGGCGGCGGGGCGGCACGCCGGCCTGGACGGGGCCGACTGCGATCTGCTGCGGCGGGCGGCCCTGGTGCACGACCTCGGGAGGGTCGGCGTGGAGAACGGCGTGTGGGACAAGCCCGGCGCGCTCACCACCGCCGAGCGCGAGCGGATGCGGCTCCATCCCTACTTCACCGAGCGGATCCTCGACCGCTGCACCCCGCTGGCGGCGCTGCGCCAGGCGGCGGCATCGCACCACGAGCGGAGCGACGGCTCCGGCTACCACCGGTCGTTGCCGGGGGAGTCCCTCTCGACCGCCGCCCGGATCCTCGCCGCAGCCGACGTGCTCGCAGCCCTCACCGCCGACCGGCCCCACCGCCCAGCCCACTCCCGGGACGAGGCCGCCCGGATGCTGGAGGGAGAAGCGGGAGCCGCCCTCGACGCCGGCGCCGTGGCCTGCGTGCTCGCCGCCGCCGGGGCACGGCCGGCACCCCGGCAGTCGGCCTGGCCGGCCGGGTTGACCGACCGGGAGGTCGAGGTTCTGCGCCTGATCGCGCGGGGTGCTTCGAACCGGGCTGTGGCCGAGCAGTTGTACATCTCGACCAAGACGGTCGGCCGCCACATCGAGAACCTGTACCGGAAGATCGGCGTCTCGTCGCGCGCGGCAGCGGCCGTGTTCGCCATGGACCACCGCCTGCTCGGCTAGGTCGGGTCGGGCGGACGCACGATCGGCGGGACCACCCGGCGCAGTCGGTGCGGCGTGTGGGGCGCGCTGCGCGGTGTGGATCGCAGCGGCGGGCTCGTCCACTGCCGTGGCCGGTCCGGGCCGGCGGTGGGACTGGTGGGGACGGTGGAATGGGGTGGTCACCCGATGCGGGCGGCGCCCTCGGCGCCGGATGCTGGGCGCAGCCGGCCCGTCGAGGCGGCGGGCCACCGGACAGGGAGGATCAACCATGGCGACGCTCCAGCTCGACGAGGTGTCCCTTCACTATGAGCAGGCGGGCGACGGGGAGCCGACGCTGGTGTTCGTGCACGGCATGGGCGGCGGCGCCTGGGTCTGGGAGGACCAGGTCAGCCGGCTGTCGGACCGCTTCACCTGCGTGACGTACGACCGGCGGGGCCACAGCCGCAGCCGTCCCCGCGGCGGCGACCAGAGCCTCGCGACCCACGTGGCCGACCTGCGCGCGCTCATCGAGACGCTCGAGCTGGACCGGCCCGTCGTGGTGGGGTCGAGCGCCGGCGGCGCGATCACGACCGAGCTGGCGCACCGGTGGCCCGACCTCGTGCGCGGCGTGGTCCTGTCGGAGCCCGCCCTGTTCGGCGTCGACCCGTCGGCCGCCGAGACCATCTTCGGCGCGATCCGAGGGCCGGTGGAGGAGGCCATGCAGCGCGGCGGTCCCCGGGAAGCGATCGAAGCGTTCCTCGGCGTCGTGTGCGAGGGGCTGTGGGAGAAGCTCGACGACGGACGCCGCGAGGGCTACCGGGACAACGGTGAGGTGCTGATGCCCACCCTGCAGGCGGTCGGGTCGACGTTGACCCTCGACGACGTCGCGGCGATCACGGTGCCCGCGTGCGTGGTGGCGGGCGGCGACAGCCTGCCCGTGGGACGGTCGCTCGCCCAGCTCATCGCGCGGACGCTGCCCGACGCCCGCTACGTCGAGCTCGAGGGTGCGAGCCACGCCACCTACGTGGACGCGCCGGAGGGGTTCGCCCGGGCCGTGTCCGCCTTCGCCGGCGAGGTCGCCGGCGCCGTGCAGACGACCTGACCGGCGTCGGGAGGCAGCCGGGTGGCGGGCTTCCTGCGTTCTGGCAGCGCTGGGTTCGGGTTTCCCGGGTCTGGCGCTGCCAGTTGCGGGGTGGCGGGGTGGCCGCGTGACGGAGCTGCCGCCGCCGTCAGCAGCAGTCGTCGACGTGCTCGGCGGTGAGCGCCTCGCGTCCCTCGTTGACGAGCAGCACGACGACCCCGAGCGCGGCGGCCGGGTCGGCCCACCACCACCCGAGGGCCGCGTTGAGGACCAGGCCGGCGAGCACGACCGCGGAGAGCCAGGCGCAGGCCAGGGTCTGCGTGCTGTCGGCGCGGGCGGCGTGGCTGCCGAGGGCGATGGCGACCCGCCGCTTGCGGTGGGCCAGGAGCGGCATGACGACCAGCGACACGGCGGTGAGGACGATCCCGACCATGCTTGTGCCGGGCTCGTCGCCGGTGGCGAGGGCGCCGATGGCGTCGTAGGCGACGAAGGCGGCGAGCACCAGGAAGCTGACGCCGATGGCCCGGGTGGCGGTCCGCTCGACCGCGTCGGCACGCTCGGGGTCGCGCCGTTCCGCGCCGAGCCGCCACAGGAGCACGGTGGCCGAGATGGACTCGACCGCGCTGTCGAGGCCGAAGCCGATCAGGGCCCGGCTGCCGGCGGCGAGGGCCGCCGCGATGGCGATCACCCCTTCGGCGACGTTCCAGGCCACGGTGAAGGCGGCGAGTCGCTGGGCGCGGGCCAGGTGCCCGGTGCGGAGAGCTGACGTCGACGGCTGGGTCATGGTGCGGTCACCGGTGGGACACCACTGTATGTGCGAGCTCCGGGCCTTCAGGGTGCCGGCGACTCCTCGGGCGGCCATGTGCGTCGCGACTCGTCCATCGGGCTCATCAGTCCGACGTCGTTGCCGTCGGGGTCGGCCACGATCGCGTAGCGCGCGCCCCAGAAGGCGTCGAACGGCGGCTGCCGTCCCTCGTAGCCGGCGGCCGTCAGCTCGTCGTAGCGGTCGTCGACGGCCTGCCGGTCGGTGAGGGCGAACCCGATCACGACGCCCACGCTGGCCGGGTCGGCGCGCCATCCGGCGTGCCAGATCCGCGCCGAGTCCGCCGTGTCGAGCTCGAGGCTGAACCCGCTCGGCATCCGCAGCTGGACGTGGGCGCCCGGTTCCTCGTCACCACCCGGCGGCTCATCGCCGCCCGGCTCTGCGGCGCC
>JBKHJZ010000232.1:0-4696 GCA_046537875.1 Acidimicrobiia bacterium
CGGGACAGCGCAAGGTCTGAGCCGGCCAACCTCTAGAATCACCACCATGTTCAACGTCGGCGGCCCCGAGCTGCTGGTGATCCTGCTGGTCGCGCTCATCGTGCTCGGTCCGCAGCGCCTGCCGGAGGCCGCCAGGACCGTCGGACGCGTGGTGACGGAGCTCCGGCGGGTCTCGACGGGGTTCCAGGACGAACTGCGCAACGCCCTCGACGAGGCCGAGAAGGAGTCCCACGAGGCGGACGCGGTGCCGCTCGCCTCGACGGTGGCGGCTGCGGACGACCCGGGATCCGATGTCGAGCCGGCCACGGCCGACGGTCCCGGCGAGCGGCCGGCGCTCGCCCCGGCGGTGAACGACGCGCTGGGGGAGATCGTGGGCGACGGCCGGTCCCCGGCCACCGGACGGGCACCGGTCACCGGACGGGACGGCCGCGAGCGCGACGGTGGCGAGGGGAGCGGGGACCGCGGCGAGCGCCGCACCGAGGTTCCCGGGGAGCCCGCCACCGGCGGCGACGGCGAGCGGCGCGCCGCATCGTGACCGTGTGCCGCTGCGGGGCCACGACGTGAGCACGACCAAGCCGTCGCCGGCCGAGGGCATGACGCTCATCGAGCACCTCGTCGAGCTGCGCCGCCGGCTGATCATCTCGGTGCTGGCCGTGGCGGCCGGGATGGCGGTCGTCACCGTCTTCTACGACGCCCTGTTCGACTGGATGCTGCAGCCGTACTGCGAGGTCAGCGACGAGTGCAGCCTGCTCCAGATCAGCCCGCTGGAGGGCTTCTCGGTCAGGATCAAGGTCACCGGCTACGCGGGGGTGGCGGTGGCCATGCCGGTGTTGCTGTGGCAGGTCTGGCGGTTCGTGAGCCCGGGCCTGTACGCCAACGAGAAGCGCTACGCGATCCCGTTCGTCGCCACCGCACTGCTGCTGTTCGCCTCCGGCGCCGGCCTCGCCTACTGGACGCTTCCCCGGGCCCTCGACTTCCTCGGCACGATCGGCGGCGAGAACCTCACGCAGATGTACAGCCCGGGCAACTACTTCCAGCTCGTCACCTACATGATGGTCGCCTTCGGGATCGGCTTCGAGTTCCCGATCCTGCTGGTCTTCCTCCAGCTCGCGGGCATCCTCGAGACCGACACGCTGCGCCGTGGCCGGCGCTACGCGATCGTGCTGATCACGATCGCCGTCGCGGTGATCACCCCGTCCGGCGACCCGTACAGCCTGCTGGCGCTCGCTGCGCCGATGGTGGTGTTCTACGAGCTGTCGATCGTCATCGGCCGGGTCCTCGACAAGCGCCGCGCGGCCCAGGATCCGCTCGGGTGACGGCGCCCCCGCCATCACGGCCCGGGATCCCGCCCGAGCGCGGCGACCTCCTGGCCGACTACCCGTTCGCTCTGGATCGCTTCCAGGAGCGCGCGGTCGCCGCGCTCGACGACGGTTCGTCCGTGCTGGTCGCGGCCCCGACCGGCTCGGGCAAGACCGTGATCGCCGAGTACGCCGTGGGCAGGGCGCTCGCCGAGGGGGGCAAGGCCTTCTACACGACCCCGATCAAGGCCCTCTCCAACCAGAAGTTCGCCGACCTCGTCCGCCGGCACGGGACGGCGCAGGTGGGTCTGCTCACCGGTGACAACAGCATCAACGGCGACGCGCCGGTGGTCGTGATGACGACCGAGGTGCTCCGCAACATGATCTACGCGGGCGCGGCGGCGCTCGACGGCCTGCGGTACGTCGTGCTCGACGAGGTCCACTACCTGCAGGACGCCTACCGGGGACCCGTGTGGGAGGAGGTGATCATCCACCTGCCCCCCGAGGTGCAGCTGGTGTGCCTCTCCGCCACCGTGTCGAACGCCGAGGAGGTCGCCGAGTGGCTGACCACCGTGCGGGGGCACACGCAGCTCGTCCTGGAGGAGCGGCGCCCGGTCGAGTTGCGGAACCTCTACCTCGTGGGAGACCGCCAGAGCGAGCGGCCCCGGCTGCTGCCCACCCTGGTCGACGGTCGCCCCAACCGCGAGGCCGAGCGGCTCGACAGCGACCTGGTGCACGACCGGCGGGGACGCCGCGGGGGCCCCCGGCCGCGGCGACGGTTCTACACGCCCCGCCGGCCCGACGTGATCGAGATGCTGCGGGAGCGGGACATGCTCCCGGCGCTCTACTTCATCTTCAGCCGGGCGGGATGCGACGAGGCCATGCGCGGCTGCCTCGACGCAGGGTTGCGGCTCACGAGCCCCGACGAGCGGCGCCGCATCCGCGAGATCGTCGACGAGCGCACCGCAGCGCTCACCGACGACGACCTCGACGTCCTCGGGTTCGACCGCTGGGTGGCCGCGCTCGAGATGGGGATCGCCGCCCACCACGCGGGCATGGTGCCCCCCTTCAAGGAGGCGGTCGAGGCGTGCTTCGTCGAGGGGCTGGTGAAGGCGGTCTTCGCGACCGAGACGCTGGCGCTGGGCATCAACATGCCCGCACGGTCGGTGGTGATCGAGCGCCTGACGAAGTTCACGGGTGAGGCCCGGGCCTTCCTCACGCCCGGCGAGTACACGCAGCTCACCGGGCGGGCCGGCCGCCGCGGCATCGACGAGGTGGGCTACGCGATCGTGCTCTGGTCGCCGTTCGTGCCCTTCGAGCAGGTGGCGTCGCTGGCCTCGAGCCGCACGTACGCCCTGCGCTCGGCGTTCCGGCCCACGTACAACATGGCCGCCAACCTGGTGCGCCGGTACGAGCCGTCGGAGGCCCACCATCTGCTCAACCTCTCGTTCGGTCAGTTCCAGGCGGATCGTGCGGTCGTGCGGTTCGAGGCACGCGTCGAACGCCAGACCGAGCGGGTGGAACGCCTGGAGGCCGAGGCGCGCTGCGAGCGGGGCGACGTGGCGGAGTACCGCCGGTTGCGGCGCGAGGCGGCGGCCCACCGCCGGCGGCTGGCACGGGCGACGCCCGACGAGGTGGAGGCGGCGATCGGCCGCCTGACGCCGGGTGACGTGATCGCCCCCGGTGGGCGCCGGCTGGCCGTGCTGTCGGTCGCCCACCGCAAGGGTGGCGTGCTGCGCCTGAAGGGCATCGACACCGAGGGCGCGCAGGTGACGCTGGGGGCACGCGACCTCGAGGAGCCGCCGGTGCGGATCGCCACGGTGGAGCTCCCGACGCCGTACGCACCGTCCGACCGCGCCTTCCAGGACAAGGTGTCGGACGCCCTGCGCCACACCGCCGAGCCCGGTGCCGCTCGCGCGCCGGGATCGCCGGATGCGGGCGGCGCTCCCGCCGCGTCCGACGAGCCGGGTGCGGGCGGCGGCACGGGCGAGGAGGTGCCGACGCCGGAGGTCCACCCCGTGCACGGCTGCCCGGACCGCGACCGGCACGTGCGCTCGTTGGGCCAGCTCGAACGGGCCCGGCGCGAGCTCTCGGACATGCGGCGGGAGGTCCGCAGCCGGACCGAGTCGTTGGCCCGCCGGTTCGACCGGGTGCTGCGGCTGCTCGAGGCCTGGGACCATCTCGACGGGTGGTCCCTCACCGAGCGGGGGGAGGTGCTGGCCCGCACCTACCACGAGGCGGACCTGCTGGTGGCCGAAGCGATGGTGAGCGGCCTGCTCGACGGGCTCGACCCGGCGGCGCTCGCCGGCCTCGTCTCCTGCTTCACCTACGAGCACCGGGGTCCCGCCCCGCCGCCGCCCCCGTGGTACCCGTCCCGGACCGTGCGAGCCCGCTACGCCGAGCTCACCGACATGGCGGATCAGCTGCGGGCCGACGAGGAGGCGGCCGGGATCCCCCTGACCCGGGCGCCCGATCCCGGCTTCCTGCCGCTCGCCCACGCCTGGGCGGCGGGAGAGCCGCTCGCCGACGTGCTGGGCGACGAGGAGCTGTCCGGCGGCGACTTCGTGCGCAACGTGAAGACGCTCCTCGACCTGCTCCGCCAGATCGGCGACGTCGCCCCGGCCCCGGCGACCGCCCGGGCCGCCCGCGAGGCTGCCGACGCCATCCACCGCGGCGTGGTGTCGGTGTCGTCCACCCTCGACGAGATCGTCGGGGTGCCGCATCCGTTGCCCCGTGACGTGCCGTGACCGTCCGCCGGGGTGAGCCGTGGGGGGCTGCGGGCCCGCTGCCCGACGAGGGCCTGGTGGTGGCCACCGACGCCGAGGCCCGCCGGGTCGTCCAGGAGGCCCGCCGCCGGGACGAGCGCGTCCCGCCCCTGGGCCTGCTCGGTGGCGACCTGTGCCGGACGCTCGGCGGGCGGGGCGATGCGGCGCGCCTGCGCAGCAGCGAGGCCCGCCGACTCCCGGTCGACGTGGGCTCGGTGCTGGTCGACGGGCGGCACCACTGGTTCGTGGCCCACCTCGTGGCGCGCCGCTCCTGGTGGCGGGGTCGCGTCGTGGCCGTGATGAACGCCGAGTTCCACGGGGCCTGGGACGTCGCACCGCGCGCCCACCCGGGCGACGGGTTGCTCGACGTGCTCGACGTCGCCGCGTCGATGACCCTCGGCGACCGCCTGCGTGCCCGCTCCCGGCTGCCGTCGGGGACCCACGTGCCCCATCCGGCCATCCGGCTGGTCCGCCGCTCGGCGGTCCAGTTCGACCTCGGCGAACCCCTGGACGTGTGGTTGGACGGCGAGCCGGTCGGGCGGGCGAAGGTGCTCTCGGTCCGGGTCGAGCGGGACGCCCTCACCTGCGTGGTGTGAGGCGGCCTCGTGTGAGGCGGCCTCGTGTGGGGCGGCC
>JBKHJZ010000233.1:0-4668 GCA_046537875.1 Acidimicrobiia bacterium
GGGGCGCCACAGGGGTAGGGACCCCGCATGGCTGTCGCCGGGCACGAGCATCACCACGAGCCGGCCGCGACCACGACCGGGGCTGCGGTCACCGCCCCGCAGCCGCTGCTCGACGCGGTCCGGACCATCGAGGAGTCCGAGCAGCTCGACGGCGCGGCGTCCGCGCTCGGGCGTGTCGCCGAGGCGGTGGTGCGCCCCGGTACCGTCCACGACCTGCTGACGGGCACCTGGCTGGGACACGCCGTCCACCCGCTGCTCACCGACGTGCCGATCGGCTCGTGGACCAGCGCGTCGGTCCTCGACTTCGTGGGCGGGCGCTCGTCACGCACGGCGAGCCGCCGCCTGGTCGCCCTCGGCAACCTGGCCGCGGTGCCGACGGTCGCCACCGGGCTCGCCGAGCTGCTGCACCTCGACCGGACGGGGCGCCGGGTCGGCGTCGTCCACGCTGGCGCCAACGCCCTCGGCCTGCTCCTCTACATGAGGTCGTACCGGGCACGGCGACGGGGGCGTCACGTGTGGGGCGCCGTCCTCGCCCTGGCCGGTGCCTCTGCGGCCAGCGCCGGCGGCTACCTGGGCGGGCATCTGGTGATCGCCCGCAAGGCCGGGACGCGCGACGAGCGGTTCGTCGAGCCGGGCGCCTGACCCGCTCAGCGGCCCGGGGCCCATTCCCGGCGACGCAGCTCGTAGAGCCCGATCGCCGTGGCCGTCGCCACGTTCAGCGAGCCGATGCGGCCCACCTGGGGGATGAAGGCCACCACGTCGCAGAGCCCGAGCGTGGCCGGGGACAGCCCGCGGTCCTCGTGGCCCACCACCAGGCAGGCGGATCCGTCGACGGGCAGATCGGGCAGGGCGATCGCGTCCCCGGTGAGCTCGAGCCCGACGACCGTGTAGCCGGCCTCGCTCGCAGCGGCCAACGCGTCCCCGGCTGTGGCACACCGGGTGGACGGGACGAACCGCTCGGAGCCGAGGGCCGTCTTCGCCGTGCGGGGATGGGACGGCGACGCGGTCTCGCCGACCAGCCACAGGTGATCGACCCTGAAGGCCGCCGCCGTGCGCAGGATCGATCCGACGTTGAACGGCGACACGACGTTGTCGAGCACGAGCCCGACCCGTCCGGTGGTGCGCCGCCGCCAGCCACGATGGAGGCGCTTGAGCTCGGTGGAGCCCAGCGGCCGGGTCACGTGCCGGTCCCTCGCGGGCCGACCTCGAGCAGCCGGTAGCCCGAGCGGCTACCTCGGCGGTCGACCCGCCAGCCCTGTCCCGCGAGCCAGCGGTGCAGCGAGTCGGCACCCAGGTTGCGCTGCACCACGAGCAACCCGCGCCCCTCCCCGGTCAGCCGGTCGAGCCAGCCCACCAACAGCCCGTGCAGGGCCGCCTTCCCGACGCGGATCGGGGGGTTCGACCAGAGGGCGTCGAACCTCACCGCATCGGGCACCTCGTCGGGGCGGGCGACCACGACGTTGCCGAGCCCGGCGGCGGCCGCGTTGTGGCGCGTCAGCTCCCGCGCCCGCTCGTTGACGTCGACGGCCCAGACGGTGGCCCCGGGCGCCCGGGCGGCCAGCGTGAGCGCGATCGGGCCGTAGCCGCAGCCGAGGTCGACCAGGTGTCCCTCCTGCGGCGGCGGCGGCGCCTCCACCAGCAGGTACTTCGTGCCGGGATCCACCCGGTCCACCGAGAAGACGCCCCGGTCGGTGCGCAGCGTGAACGACCGGTCCGGCAGGTCGAGGCGTACCTCGCCCGGCCGCGACGGGGTGCGGGGCGAGCGGTCGAAGTAGTGAGCGGGGGACCCCACCGGAGCGACGGTAGCCTTGGGTGTCATGGCTCCGTACTCCATCCGGGTGGTGGGCGACCCCGTCCTGCGCCAGCGCGCATCCGAGGTCACGTCCATCGACGGGCGTCTGGCCAAGCTGGCCGAGGACATGCTCGAGACGATGTACGAGGCCCCCGGGATGGGGCTGGCCGCCCCCCAGGTGGGCGTCGAGAAGCGGTTCTTCGTCTGCGACGTGGGCGACGGTCCGCGCACGGTGATCAACCCTCGGATCGTGGAGAGCGACGGCGAGTGGTCCTACGAGGAGGGCTGCCTCTCGGTGCCCGGCCTGTCGTGGCAGATCGTCCGTCCCCGGCGCGTCCACCTCGTCGGCGTCGACCTCGACGGCAACGAGGTGTCGATCGAGGCCGACGAGATCGAGGCCCGCTGCTTCCAGCACGAGCTCGACCACCTCGACGGCGTGCTGCTGCTCGAACGCCTCGATCCCGACACCCGCAAGGCGGCGCTCCGGACGATCCGCGAGCTGGGGATCGGGCCGGCGGTCCTGGCCGATGCCGAGCCCCGGGGCGGTGGCATCTCGTTCGATCGCTGACCGGTGGCGCTGCCCGCGGCGCCGTCGCACCCCCGGCACCTGGCGTTCCTGGGCACCCCCGAGATGTCGGTGCGGCCGCTCCGGGCGCTGGTGGACGCCGGCTACGAGATCGTCCTGGTGGTCTCCCAGCCCGACCGGCGGCGCGGCCGGGGTGGTCGGCCGACGCCCTCGCCGGTGAAGCAGGCGGCCATCGATGCCGGGCTTCCGGTGACCGACCGGATGGACGACCTGCTGGAGGCCGAGGCCGACCTGGGGGTGGTCGTGGCGTTCGGGCGCCTCATCCGGCCCCACGTCCTCCATCGGTTGCCCATGGTGAACCTGCACTACTCGCTGCTGCCGCGCTGGCGGGGGGCGGCACCGGTGGAGCGGGCGATCCTGGCCGGGGACGAGCGGACCGGCGTCGACCTGATGGTCGTGGAGGAGGGGCTCGACACCGGCGGGATCTACGACCGGGTCGAGGTGGAGATCGGCCCCGACGAGACGGCAGCCGAACTGCGGGCGCGCCTGACGGAGGCCGGCACCCGCCTCCTGCTCGACAACCTGGCGCGCGGCCTCGGCGAGCCGTCACCCCAGCGGGGCGAGCCCACCTACGCGGCCAAGATCGACCCGGACGAGCTGGAGATCGACTGGTCGCGCCCGGCCGTGGAGGTGCACCGCCTGGTGCGGGTGGGCGGCGCCTGGACCACGGTGCGGGGCAAGCGGCTCAAGATCTGGCGCACCACCCTCGACCGTGAGGCGTCCGGGGAGGCCGGCGGCCGGGCACCGGAGCGATCGGCAGGTGGCGGTGGGGACGCCACCCTGGCGGTGCCGGCGGGCGACGGCATCGTGCACCTGGTGGAGGTCCAGCCGGAGGGCGGACGTCGGATGCCCGCCGCCGACTGGGCGAACGGTGTCCGCTGGGATCCCGCGCGCGACCGGATGGGGAGCTGAGGCATGGGCCCCGCGGGACGAGCGCCGTCCGAGGGATCGCCCCGACGCCCGCGGCGGTCCGGCGGGTCGTCGTCCGCGCGGCGAGGTCGGCACGCGGGTCCGCGGGCGGCGCGACCCGGACCGCGGCCCACGGCCCGGGCGGTGGCTCTCGACGTGCTCGAACGGATCGAGTCCGGGGGCGCCTTCGCCAACCTGGTGCTGCCCCAGGTGCTGGCCCGGTCGGGACTGAGCGAGCGGGACCGGGGGCTCGTCACCGACCTGGTGTACGGCACGACGCGGTGGCGGCGGGCGTGCGACTTCCTGGTCGATCGCTTCCTGTTCCGCGAGGTGGTCGGCCGGGCCCGCAACGCGCTGCGCCTCGGCGCCTACCAGCTCGCGTTCGCCGGCGTGCCGGCCCACGCGGCGGTCGCCGAGACGGTGGCGGCGAGCCCGAAGGCCGCCCGCGGGCTGGTGAACGCGGTCCTGCGCCGCGTGGCCGCCGACCTGCGGGCCAACGGTGGTGTGGCGTGGCCCGACGAGGCGACCCGGCTGAGCGTGCCCGACTGGGTGCTCGAGCGGCTCGTGGCCGACCTGGGCGAGGACCGGGCGGTGGCGGCGTTGGAGGCGATGAACCGGCCGGCCGAGGTGGTGACCCGCCCGGACGGCTACGTGCAGGACCCCGCGTCGCAGCAGGTGGCCGCGGCGGTCGGGGCGGCGGCGGGCGAGGTCGTGGTCGACACCTGCGCGGCGCCCGGTGGGAAGGCCACGGCGCTGGCCCGCACGGGTGCGCGGGTCGTGGCGGGGGACGTGCGCGAGTCACGCGCCCGGCTGGTGCGCACCAACGCCGCCCGGCTCGACCTGGTCGACCGGCTCGCGGTGGCCGTGGCCGACGGCGCCCGACCGCCCCTGCGGCCGGGCGTCGCCGACCGGGTCCTGGTCGATGCCCCGTGCTCGGGCCTCGGGACGCTCGGCCGGCGACCGGACCTGCGGTGGCGGGTCGATCGCGGCGCCCCGACCCGGCTCGCCGAGCTCCAGCGGGCACTGGTCGGTGCCGCGGCCGACCTCGTGCGGCCGGGGGGCCTCGTCGTCTACTCCGTGTGCACGCTCACGGCCGAGGAGTCGACGGGCGTCGACGACTGGCTGGCCGGGCACCGGCCCGACCTCGTGGCCCTGGACGACCTGCCGGCCGGCGGCTGGGAGCGGTGGGGGCGGGGGGCGATCCTGCTGCCCCAGACGGCCGGGACCGACGGGATGTGCCTGTTCCGCTACCGACGGTCGCCCTGACTGCGGCCTGAGTGGCCGGTGACGAAGCGGCGGCAGCGTTGGAGGGTGTGCCCTCGAGCCCAATCCCGTTCTGGCAGCGACCGCTTCGCCCACCGCCACCCACCGCTGCCAGAAG
>JBKHJZ010000234.1:0-4648 GCA_046537875.1 Acidimicrobiia bacterium
GCTGCGCTGCCCACCGGCCGGCGGACGGTGGCCCTGGTCGCCGGGGGATCCCGGCCGGACGACCGATGCAGGGTCCTTGTCCTCGCGCCGCCCCAGGTACACGGGATGGCGCAGTCGACCGTCGTTGGTCCACTCGGTGTAGGCGACCTCGACGACCACCTCGGGCCTCACCCAGTGCGCGCCGCGGGCGTGCGCCGCCGGGGGCCGGGGGTCGAACGGGCAGTCGTCGGAGGCGAGCGGGGCGAGCAGGCGCCCCACCAGGTCGAGCTCGGCGGCGGTGAAGCCGGAGCCGACCCGGCCGGCGTAGCGCAGCCGCGGATCCCCGGGGGTGTCGTGGTAGCCGACCAGCAGCGACCCCAGGCGGTCCTCACGCTGGCCGGTGCCCGGGCCCCACCCGCCCACCACCATCTCGTCGTGCTGCCGGACCTTCACCTTCACCCACGAGCGCGACCGGGTCCCCGGGCGGTACGGCGCATCGACCCGCTTGGCGATCACGCCCTCGAGGCCACGGGCCGTGCACGCCTCCAGCAGCGAGGGGCCGTGGTCGAAGGTGTGGGCCAGGTCGATGCCCCGGGGGAAGTCGCCGGCGATCTGCTCGAGCAGGCGGCGCCGGTCGCGCCAGGACAGCGGGGTCAGGTCGCGCCCCGCGAGGGCCAGGAGGTCGAAGACCACGTAGCCGACGGGCACGACCCTGGCCCGCGCCGCGGCCTCGGCGGGGCTGGTCACGTGCATGCGCCGCTGGAGCCGCTCGAAGCTGGGTCGCCCGGCGTCGTCGAGCGCAACGACCTCCCCGTCGAGCACCGCCTCGACCGGCGCGAGGGCGGGGCCGAGCGCCTCCAGTTCGGGGAACGCGGCGGTGGCGTCGCGGCCGTTGCTGCTCCAGGCCTGCACGCCCTCGGGCCCGACCTCGGTGATCACCCGCATGCCATCCCACTTCAGCTCGTACACCCAGCCGGGCCCGGTCGGCAGCACGCCGGTCACGGCCTTCATGGGTGTCGTCGGCACGGGGAGAGGCTACGGGGCCGCCTCGCCGCCGCCTCGTCGACGCCCGACATGGCCGCCGTCGCGCCCGGCCGGTAGCGTTCCTGACGCGGTGTCAGGGCTCCGACTCCTGCCCGGGCGGCCAGCGACGTGACGAGGGGGACCGTGGGCGAGATCCAGTTCAACCTGCCGGACGTGTTCGACACGGTGGTGGCCGAGCTGCCCGACCGGCCCTGCATCCTGTGGGGTGAGCGCCGCTTCACCTTCTCGCAGGTGGCGGAGCGGACCCGGCGCCTGGGCAACGTCCTGGCCTCGCTGGGCCTCGGCGCCCACACCGAGCGCGACCGGCTCGCGGGCCACGAGTCGGGCCAGGACCACCTCGGCATCTACCTCCACAACGGCAACGAGTACATCGAGGCGATGCTGGGCGCCTTCCGCGCCCGCGTGGCGCCGTTCAACGTGAACTACCGCTACGTCGAGGACGAGCTGCTGTACCTGCTCGACAACGCGGACTGCCGCGCGCTCGTCTACCACGCGCGGTTCGCGCCGCTGCTCGCCTCGATCCTCGACCGCCTCCCGCGGCTCGAGGCGCTCCTGCAGGTGGCCGACGACTCGGGCAACGACCTGCTGCCGGGCGCGGTCGACTACGAGGAGGCCCTCGCCGGCGCCGCTCCCACCGTCGGCGTGCAGCCCGAGCCCGACGACCTCTACATCCTCTACACGGGCGGGACCACCGGCATGCCCAAGGGCGTGCTCTGGCGCCAGCACGACATCTTCATGTCGGCGATGGGCGGCCGGAACCTCCTCACGCAGGAAGCGGTGGAGACCTACGCCGACGTGGCGGCGAACACCCACACCCTCGACCAACCGCTCCGCTTCATGATCCTGCCGCCGCTCATGCACGGCGCCGCCCAGTGGGCGTCGTTCATCGCGCTGAACTCCGGCAACGCCCTGGTGTTCACGCCCGACACGACCCGCTTCGACCCCGCCGAGGTCTGGCGGACCATCGAGCGCGAGCGGGCGACCACGATCACGGTCGTCGGCGACGCGGTGGCCCGGCCACTGGTCGAGGAGCTCGAGCGGGGCGCCTACGACACCAGCTCGCTGATGAGCCTCGGCAACGGTGGCGCGCCGCTCACCCCCACGATCAAGGAGCGGATCCTCGCCCAGCTGCCCGACATCATGCTCACCGACTCGGTCGGGGCGTCCGAGACCGGGGCCCAGATGAGCCACCTGTCCACCCGCGACGCCGGCGTGGCCAGCGGGCGGTTCAGCCCCGGGCCCGGCACGGTGGTCGTGAACGAGGACCTCACCGCGGTCCTCGAGCCCGGGCACGACGGCATCGGATGGCTCGCGCAGCAGGGCTGGGTGCCGCTCGGCTACTACAAGGACGCCGAGAAGACGGCCCGCACGTTCCCGGTCGTCGACGGCGTCCGCTACTCGGTCCCCGGCGACCGTGCCCGCCACCTGGACGACGGTGAGATCGAGCTGCTGGGCCGCGACTCGGTCACGATCAACTCCGGCGGCGAGAAGATCTTCGCCGAGGAGGTTGAGCGCGCCATCGCCGGTCACCCCGCAGTGCACGACGTGGTGGTGGTCGGCCGCCCGAGCGAGCGTTGGGGGCAGGAGGTGGTGGCGCTGGTGCAGCTGGGCGAGGGCGAGCGGGCCGGCGCCGAGGACATCGTGGCCCACGCCGGCCGGCACATCGCCCGCTACAAGCTGCCGAAGGACGTCCTGTTCCTCGACGAGATCGTGCGCAGCCCGGCCGGGAAGGCCGACTATCGGTGGGCCAGGGCCCAGGTCGGGGGCTGAGCCCGGGCCGGCACCATCCGGGTGGGCCGGGCTGCCGCTCTCGCCGCCACCGGCGCCGGGCGTGGCCAGTGGGCGGTACCGTTGCCTGCGGCCCGGCGCCGCCCGACCGGCGGGTCGTGCAGGCCACGGGGGTGTAGCTCAGTTGGAAGAGCGGCCGCCTTTTAAGCGGACGCGCGAGGGTTCGAGGCCCTCCACCCCCACGAGGAACCGACGCCGCTGACCCGGCCGGCGCGTGGGCGTACGCTTCCGGTGTGGACTCCGCCGACGCCCGTCGTCACCTGAGCGACGAGCACGAACGCCTCGAGCGGCTCCGGGCGGTGCTCGAGTCGGACCACCTCACCGACGAACCCGAGGAGGACAGCTCGGGCGAGCTCGCCCACGTCGACCAGCATCCCGCCGACGTCGCCAGCGACGCGTTCGAGCGGGAGAAGGCGCTGTCGATCCTCGAGCAGGTCCAGGCCGAGCTCGCCGCGGTGGAACGGGCGCTCCAGCGCATCGACGACGGCAGCTACGGCCGCTGCGAGGCGTGCGGTGGCGCCATCGACGACGCCCGGCTGGCCGTCGTGCCCGCCGCCCGGTTCTGCCTCGACCACCAGTCCGACCTCGAGACCTGAGCCCGTTTCCCGCTCTTGGCGCCTTTGGCGCCGGGCCGCTCGGGCCACGGCCTCGCCGAGGGGTTGGGTTGCCTGCTCGAGGGCCCGGGCGTGGTGCCCTTGGTGGTGCCTCGCCTCTCGGCCTCTCAGAGCTGGGCGGGCACGGTGGTGTCGCCGGGGTCGGACAGCAGCAGCCGCTCCCCGAGGCGCATGGGCACGCTCCCGTCCGCGGTCACCGTCACCCACCGCCCACCGGTGTTGGCGATGCGCTGGTGGTCCACGCCGAGGTGACCCTCGACCGCGTAGATGACCCCGCCGTGCGTGATCGCCACGACGTCGCCACCGGGAACCTCCGCGGCGATCCGGCGGAGCGCCCGGAGCGCCCGTGCGACCAGCGCGTCCTGGGCCTCCCACCCCGGGGGCGGCCGGCGCTCGGCCAGGTAGCCGGGGAACAGTTCCTCGATCTCGTCACGCGTCAGGCCCGAGTACGCGCCGGCATCCCGCTCGCGCAGGTCCGCCTCGATCACCACCGGGCCGATCCCCAGGTCGTGGGCGATGATCAGCGCCGTCTCGGAGGCCCGTTGCAGGTCGGACGACCAGATGGCGTCGACGGTGCCGAGCGCCCGGGCGGCCTCGCGCGCCTGGATGCGGCCGAGCTCGCTGAGCGGGGGATCGGCCTGGCCCTGCCAGCGACCCGCGGCGTTCCACTCCGACTGGCCGTGCCGCACCAGCAGCACCCGCACCTCGTCGCTCATCGTCCGGCGACGCTAGTGCCCGCGCCGGCTCGTCCCCGGCACCGCCCGATGAGGCATGCTGGGTTGGTGCCCGTTCTCCGGCTCTTCGCGCAGGCCCGCGAGGCCGCGGGCACGGGCCGCGACATCGTGGACGGATCCACCGTCGACGAGGTGCTGACCACGGCCCGGCAGCGGTACGGGCCGGCGTTCGCCGATGTGCTGGCCAACTGCCGTCTGTGGGTGAACGGCGATCCCGCCGAGGGCCCGGACCCGGTCGAGCCCGACGACGAGGTGGCGGTGCTGCCGCCGGTGTCGGGTGGCTGACCCCCGCATGCCCACAGGTCGCCGGCCCGCGGATGCGCCGCCCCCACCGGGACCGGTGGGATCCGCTCGTGACCCGTCCCCGGAACCCGGGCGGCCGCCCCCGCGGCGCGGCGGGTCGCCGGGTGGACCCGGCCCCCGGCGAGACGTGGTGCCCGGCGCAGTTCCCCGGCGGCGCGGCGGCCCGCCGGGCGGGCCTCCCGGTGG
>JBKHJZ010000235.1:0-4585 GCA_046537875.1 Acidimicrobiia bacterium
CAGCAGGCCCGTGCCCGGGTCCTCCGGTGGCGTGGCCGGCGGGTCGGGCAGCGCCGGCGCGCTCGCCAGCGGGGCGCCGACGCGGGCCTCGATCGACACGCCGTGGCGCGGGTCGAGCCCGTCGATGGTGACGGCCAGGTGGCCGGGCTCCGGCTGGTCGACGTCGCAGGTGTCCCGCGAGCCGCGCTGGCCGCGGTAGCAGGCGACGTCGGTGAGCTCGGCCGGCGCCACCAGGTGCACCTCGGCGCGCTCCGTGCCGACGTCCCACTCGGTGCCGACCGCCTCCCAGTCGATCTGGAGCTCCTGGGTGCCGCCCGCCTCTCCGGCCTCCCCGTCGGTTTGCATCTGTCGGGCGACGCCCGCCAGCGGGTACTCGATCCGGTAGCGGTGGCGGCCGGTGACCGTGCGGTCCGGGTGGCCGATGCGCAGCCTCGTGCCGTCGATGTCGGTGGTGACGGCCAGGTCGTCGGGCGCGGTGGGGGAGCTGACGCTGACCGGGGCGTTCGGGTCGAGGCCGGGGACGATCCGGTAGATGCCGTGCTTGCCGGTGGCGATGGCGCCGAAGTCCCAGTCGATGACTTCGGTGACCTCGGCCGACCCGTCGGCCGCCAGGACGGCGCCGGCCCACATCCGCTCGACGTGCTCGGTGTCGCCGGCCACCCCGCCGGCGATCGCGCAGGCGCCCACCGCCAGCCCGCCGCCCGCCAGGATCAGTGCGTCCACTCGTCGCCGTCTACGCGTCCGCATGCCCGCCGACCGTAGTGCGGGCGCCCGGGCGAGCCGCCGCCCGGGGGTCCCGGTTCGCGGTGGCTCAGTCTGACGGCTGGGGCGGCATGCGGATCACGACCACGGGGCAGCGGGCGTGCTGCACGCACGCCATCGCGACCGAGCCGAGCATGAGCTTGCTCAGCCCGGTCCGGCCGTGGGAGCCGACGACCAGCATGTCGGCGTCCTCGGACACCTCGACCAGCGTGTATGCCGGGCCGCCCGGAAGGATCGTGCGGAGAACCTCGGGGGGCCTCTCGTCCATGTCGGCGAGGGCGGTGTCGACGATCTGGTCGACGGACTCCCGGGCGGCGCTGTCGATCTCGGACTCGTCGACGGGGATCACCAGCGTCGCGCCGAAGGGCAGCGCCGAGAGCGGCGGGGTCCAGGCGTGCACGACCTCGACGGTCGCCCCCCGGAGCACCCCCTCGGCCAGCGCCCAGCGGAGCGCGGCCAGCGCCTGCTCCGAGTCGTCGACGCCCACGACGATCCGGCCCTTGGGGGGCGGGGTGTCGCGGCGCGTCTCGGGGGCGGGCTCCTCGGGTGTCGGATCCGTCGTCATGGCCCCTTTCTTACAGGACGTGCCGACGGACACTCTGCCTGCTCCCCTTGCGGGCGTTGCCGGGCCCGGCGAGCCCCTCCGTCCCACCCCTCGCACCCCGGGCCGCTTGACCTGGCTAGAACGCCGTTTCAGACTGGCCGTCGCCCAGCCCGCCCGACCTCCAGGAGACCCGTGCCCTCGCGCTTCGACGCCCGACGAGCCGATCGAACGGATCGAGCAGATCGAGCAGATCGAGCAGATCGCGCGGTTGGAGCCGGCCGGTCGGGGCGAGCCGGCCGAGCGGGCCGACGCGCCCCGGGCGCCGGCACCGCCGCCCCGGTGCGGGTCCAGGCGCCGCCCCAGCCGCCCGAGACCATGAGCCCCGGCCAGCTCGACCGGCGCCGGCGGGTGCTCGACGCGGTGATCGAGCTGGTCTCGGCCGGGCGCCTGGAGGACATGGGCATGAAGGACGTGGCCGAGCGCTCCGGCGTGGCGCTCGGGACGATCTACCGCTACTTCTCCTCGAAGGATCACGTGGCCGCCGCCGCCCTGCTCGACTGGGCCCGCGCCCTCGACGGCCGGTCCGGCGGTCGGACCGGCGGCCGGGGCCGGGAGCCCGGGGGAGCCGGCGCCACGATGGCCGACCGGCTGGTGGCGATCCTGCGGCGGGCCGTGCGCGCCTACCAGCGCGAGCCCAACTTCGCCCGGCTGCTCATCCTCGCGGCCACGTCGAACGATCCGTTCGCCAGCGAGTGCTACCGGGAGCTGGGCGAGTCGGTCTACGACGCCCTCGGCACCGCGCTGGACGGACTCGACCCGGCCGAGCGCCGGCGGGTGCTCGACGTGGTCGGCGCCGTCTGGTACCAGGCCCTGGTCGACTGGGTCAACGACCGCAGGACCATCGCGCAGGTGTACGGGGCGACCGAGGACGCCGCCCGGCTGGTGCTCGCCGGGTTCGAGACGCAGGCCGTGGCGACGGCACGACAGGGGGGAACCGACCGATGAGCTACCGCGTGGTGCAGTGGAGCACGGGCAACGTCGGGCGGCACGCGCTGGCCGGCATCGCCGCCCGCCCCGACCTCGAGCTGGTCGGCGTGTGGGTCTGGAGCAAGGACAAGGAGGGTGTCGACGCGGGCACGCTCGCCGGGCTCGACCGCGAGCTCGGGGTGGCGGCCACCAACGACGCCGATGCGCTGTTGGCGCTGCGGCCCGACTGCGTCGTGCACGCCGCCATGGCCGACCACCGCCTGCCGGAGGCCCTGGCCGACCTGGAGCGGTTCCTGCGGGCGGGGATCAACGTGGTGTCGTCGGGCCCGGTGTTCCTCCAGTACCCCGCGGGTGTCATGCCGGCCGACACCTACGCGGGCATCGAGGCGGCCGCGGCCGAGGGCGGGGCGTCGCTGTGGGTGAACGGCATCGACCCGGGGTTCGCGAACGACTGGTTGCCGCTGGCGCTCACCGGCATCAGCGAGCGCATCGACCAGGTCCGCTGCGCCGAGGTCCTCAACTACGCCACCTACGACCAGGCGATGGTGCTGTTCGACATCATGGGCTTCGGGCGGCCCGTCGACGACACGCCGCTGCTGCTGGCGCCGGGCGTGCTGACCACGGCCTGGGGCAGCGTGGTGCATCAGATCGCCGTGGGGCTCGGGGTCGACCTCGACGAGGTGATCGAGTGGCACGAGCGCCTGCCCGCACCCGAGCCGTTCGACATCGCCGCCGGCCGGATCGAGGCGGGCACCACCGCCGCCCTCCACTTCGAGGTCCGGGGGGTGCGCGCCGGGCGGGACGTGGTGGTGCTCGAGCACGTCACCCGCCTCCGTGACGACTTGGCGCCCGACTGGCCCCAGCCGACGGGGCGGGGCTGCTACCGGGTGACGGTGACCGGCGAGCCCGACTACACGCTCGACCTCCAGCTCGTCGGCAGCGACGGCGACCACAACACCGCGGGGCTGAAGGCCACGGCGATGCGCCTGGTGAACGCCGTGCCCGCCGTCGTCGGGGCGCCGCCGGGCCTGCTCACGGCGCTCGATCTCCCGCTGGTCACCGGCCGCGGGCTGGTGCGGTGATGCGCCGCGCGGTGCGGGCGGCAGCCGTTGCGCTCGCAACCACGCTCGCGGTGGCCGGGTGCGGGGGCGACGGCGGCGACGGGTCATCCGACGGTGGACCCGGTGGGGCGAGCACCACTGCGGCCGAGGTGGAGGAGCTCGACATCCTCGTCACCAACGACGACGGCATCGAGGCGGAGGGCCTGGACATCCTCGTCGAGGCCCTGGACGGCGTCGGCGGTGTCTCCGTCACCGTGGTCGCCCCGGCCGACCAGCGCAGCGGCACCGGCGGCAGCACCGTCGAGGGGGATGCGACCCACCACGACGCAGCGACGGCCGGTGGACACGAGGCCGTGGCCGTGGAGGGCTACCCGACCGATGCGGTGACCGTCGCCCTGGGCGAGCTGGGACACGAACCCGACCTGGTGGTCTCCGGCATCAACGACACGCAGAACCTGGGGCCCTTCATCGACCTGTCCGGGACGATCGGCGCCGCCCGGGCGGCGGCGCGCGCGGGCATCCCCGCGCTGGCGGTCAGCCAGGGACTCGCCGAGGAGCCGGACTTCGATGCGGCCGTCGAGCTGGTCCTCGCGTGGCTCGACCGGCACCGGGCCGACCTGGCCGCGGGTGAGCTCGACGCCGACGTCGTGCACAGCCTGAACGTCCCCACCTGCCCCACCGGCACACCGCGCGGAACGGTGGAGGTCGCGCCGGCGGCCGAGGGCGACGCCTTCGCCGAACCGGACTGCACCTCGACGGCCGAGGACTTCACCCACGACATCCCGGCGTTCGTGAACGGCTACGCGACCTGGTCGGAGCTGCCGCTCGAGCCCGCTCCGGAGGGCTGATCCCGGCAATTCGAGCGTGCACCGGACGCCGCGCGAAGCTCGGGAGCCGGCCCGACCGAAGGGGAGCACGAGTGGGAGCACGACGGAGCACGCGCCTGGTCGCAGCGGCGTTCGCTGTGACGCTGCTGGCCGCCGCCTGTGGAGACGACGGAGACGACCAGATCCCCCAGACGGGCAACCGGCAGACGACCACCACGGAGTCGACCACCACGACCACGACGACCACCACGCAGCCGGGGGACGGCGCCGGCGGGACCGGGACCACAGCACCGGGAGGGGGCGCTGGTGGCGCAGGGACGACCACCACGCAGCCGGGGGACGGCGCCGGCGCCTGACCCGGCACCCGGCGGTCCGGGTCGCCGGATCGTTCTGGCAGCGCTGGC
>JBKHJZ010000236.1:0-4582 GCA_046537875.1 Acidimicrobiia bacterium
CCGGCTGTTGGCCGCGCTTCCCACGGGCCCGTGACGGTGTCCGGTGCGGTGTGCGGGCCCCTCCACACCGACTGTTGACCGGCCCGCTCAGCCCGGGAGGGCCGAGAGGTCGGCCTCCTCGCCGTCGACCCAGACCCGCACCTCACCGGCGCCGGTGGCCCGCCACGTCCCGTCGGGGTCGCGGATCAGGGCCGTGCGCTGGTCGACCGCAGCCACCGGCAGCCCGTGGGGAGCGAGCTGCAGTGTCCGGTGGAGCTTGTCCTCCGACCAGATGTCGGCGCGGGGCACGAAGCCCAGTTGGGCCACCAGGCCCAGGCCCACGGTGAAGGCACCGCCGCGCGGGTCGACCATCGGGTCGCACAGCACCATGGCACCGGCGGCCGACCCGGCCACCGCGGCGCCGCCGTGCCACGCGTCGAGCACCGCATCCCACAGCGGGCTCTGCAGCAGCACCGAGCGCAGGTGCATGGGCGACCCGTCGCTCAGGTAGACGAACCTGGCCGACCGCACCGCCGCCACGTTGGCGTCGTCGTGCGATCCCGCCCGGTCCAGGGCCACCACCGGCCGCACGGTGGCGCCGAGCGTGTCGAACCACGCGGCCGCCGCCTCGACCACGCGCTCGGGGTGCTCGTAGGCCGCGGCGGTCGGAAGCACCACGACCTCGGTCCCGCCGCTGGCGGCCAGCAGGTCGCGGTCGAAGTCGCAGCCGTCGCCCCACTCGCCGCCGCCGACGAGGGCAAGGGGTCCGCTCATGGCCGCCGACCGTAGCGATCGCGTCGCGGGCGGGTGACCACCGGCCCTCTGGCAGGGCGGGATTACCCGTCAGTAGCCTGCCCGGATGGCAATCGAACGACTGGGAATCGTCGGATCGGGGATCATGGGGTCCGGCATCGCCGAGGTGGCCGCCAAGGCCGGCGTCGGCGTCGTGGTGCGGTCTCGCCAGCAGGAGACGGCCGACGGCATGGTCGCCGCGCTGGCCAAGTCGCTGGCCAAGCAGGTGGACCGCGGCAAGCTCGACGAGTCGGACGCCGCCGCCGTGCGGGAGCGCGTGGAGGCCACCGCCGATCTCGATGCGCTGGCCGACTGCGACATGGTCATCGAGTCGGTGGTCGAGGACCTGCAGGTGAAGAAGCAGCTCTTCGTCGAGCTCGACCGCGTGGTGAAGGACGACGCCATCCTCACCACGAACACGTCGACGCTGCCGGTCATCGAGATCGCCGTGCAGACCGGTCGCCCCGAGCGGGTCTGCGGCGTCCACTTCTTCAACCCGGCCCCCGCGATGAGCCTGGTCGAGGTGGTCCGCACCCTCGTGTCGAGCGACGAGACGGTCGCCGCGGCGCGGGCGTTCGCCGAGCGGTGCGGCAAGTCACCGGTCGAGGTGGAGGACCGCGCCGGGTTCATCGTCAACGCCCTGCTGTTCCCCTACCTGAACAACGCGGTGCGCATGCTCGAGAACCGCACCGCCAGCCGCGAGGACATCGACGCCGCCATGATGGGCGGCTGCAACTTCCCGATGGGGCCGCTCGCGCTGCTCGACCTGGTGGGGCTCGACACGTCGGTCGCCATCCTCGACGCGCTGTACGCCGAGTTCCGCGATCCGAACTACGCCCCGGTGCCGCTGTTGCGCCGCATGCTGGCCGCGGGGCACCTCGGCCGGAAGTCCGGCCGGGGCTTCTACGACTACAGCAAGAAGTAGACGTCGTCGCGGATGCTGGCGGGCGCGCCGCAGGTTCACCCGTAGCCTGACCACGGTGGCACCGATGCTCACGGGCGCAGCCGCAGCCGGCGACCTCGATCGGCGGACCACGCCGCGCGCCGGCCGCCCGGTGGCACGTGATCCCGGGTTCCGGCGGTGATCCTGCCCGTCGAGCCACCACCGACCGACTGGGAGTTCCCGCCGGCCGAGGCCGCGGACGGCACCGGCCTGGTCGCAGTCGGCGGCGATCTCGAGCCCGGCACGATCCTCGCCGCCTACCGGCGCGGCCTGTTCCCCATGCCGCTCGGTGGCCGTGGCCCGCTCGGATGGTGGTCGCCCGACCCGCGCGCCGTGCTGCCCCTCGAGGGGCTGCGGGTGAGCCGGTCGTTGCGCCGCAGCGTCCGGCGGTTCGAGATCCGGGTCGACACGGCGGCCCCTGCGGTGATCGACGCCTGCGCCGACCCGGCGCGGCCCCACGGGTGGATCAGCCCCGAGGTCCGGGCCGCCTACCTGCGGCTCCACGAACTGGGGTGGGTGCACTCGGTGGAGGCGTGGTCGCTCGACGACGGCGAGCTCGCCGGGGGGCTCTACGGGATGGCGATCGGTGGCCTGTTCGCCGGCGAGTCGATGTTCCACCGCCGCACCGACGCGTCGAAGGTGGCGCTGGTCGCACTGGTCGAGCTGCTGCGGGCCGGTGGCCACCCCGGGGTCCGGCTGCTCGACGTGCAGTGGTCGACCGATCACCTGGTGCGCCTGGGGGCGATCGAGGTCCCCCGCCGTCGCTACATGACCCTGCTGGCCGACGCGACGAGCCTGCCCCTGCCACCGGCGTTCCGCCCGTGAGCGGACCCGAGCGGCCCGTGACCACCCGTCCCCTGGGGAGGCCCCGCGGTTGTGACGCCGTGAAGGGCGAGCGACGATGGGGCACATGACCGAGGCGCACCTGCCCGAGCCCGATCGTCCCTGGATGATGCGGACCTACTCGGGCCACTCGACGGCCAAGGCCAGCAACGAGCTGTACCGGACCAACCTCGCCAAGGGTCAGACGGGGCTGTCGATCGCCTTCGACCTGCCCACCCAGACCGGCCTCGACCCCGACGACCCCCTCGCCAAGGGCGAGGTCGGCAAGGTCGGCGTGCCCGTCGCCCACCTCGGCCACCTGAGCGACCTGCTCGACGGCATCCCGCCCGGCGAGATGAACACGTCGATGACCATCAACGCCACCGCGGCGTGGCTGCTCGCCCTCTACGTGGCCAACGCCGAGCGCCAGGGCGTGTCGCCCGAGAAGCTGCGCGGCACCACGCAGAACGACATCGTCAAGGAGTACCTGTCGCGGGGCACCTACATCTTCCCGCCGCTGCCGTCGCGCCGGCTGATCGTCGACATGGTGGCCTACTGCGCCGACCGGATCCCCAGGTGGAACCCGATGAACGTGTGCTCCTACCACCTGCAGGAGGCGGGGGCCACGCCCACCCAGGAGATCGCGTTCAGCCTCGCCACGGCGGTCGGCGTCCTCGACGCCGTGCGGGCGTCCGGCCAGGTGCCCGCCGACCGGTTCCCCCAGGTGTTCGGCTCGATCAGCTTCTTCGTGAACGCGGGCATCCGCTTCGTGGAGGAGACGTGCAAGATGCGGGCGTTCACCCGGCTGTGGGAGCGCATCGGCCGCGAGCGCTACGGGGTCACCGATCCCAAGGCGCTGCGGTTCCGCTACGGGGTGCAGGTCAACAGCCTCGGGCTCACCGAGGCCCAGCCCGAGAACAACGTCCAGCGCATCGTGCTCGAGATGCTGGGCGTGACCCTCAGCCGCGACGCCCGGGCCCGGTCGATCCAGCTGCCCGCCTGGAACGAGGCGCTGGGCCTGCCCCGGCCCTGGGACCAGCAGTGGGCCCTGCGGATGCAGCAGGTGCTGGCCTACGAGACCGACCTGCTCGAGTACCCCGACCTGTTCGAGGGGTCGACGGTGGTGGAGGCCCGCACGGCCGAGCTGGCGGAGTCGGCCTGGGCCGAGCTCGAGGACGTGCTCGCCCTGGGTGGCGCCTTCGAGGCGATCGACGAGCTGAAGGGGCGCCTGGTCCGCAGCCACGCCGAGCGCATCCGCCGCATCGAGGACGGTGAGATCAGCGTCGTCGGCGTCAACCGCTTCACCGAGACCGAGCCGTCGGCCCTGGCGGGCGACGGCGAGGGTGCGATCCTCAGGGTGGACCCGGCGCTCGAGGCGCAGACGGTCGCCGAGCTGGCGGAGTGGCGCTCGGCCCGCGACGACGACGCGGTCAAGCGGGCGCTCGACGAGCTGCGCCGGGTGGCGAGCTCCGACGAGAACATCATGCCGGCGACCATCGCGCTGGCCCACGCCGGCGGCACCACCGGCGAGTGGGCCGGCGTGCTGCGCGACGTGTTCGGCGAGTACCGGGCCCCGACCGGCGTGGCGGCGGCCGTGGGCGCGGGCGGCAGCTCACGGGGGCTGCGGGCCCTGGCCGAGCGGGTGAAGGCCGAGGGTGGTGGACCGCCCCGCCTGCTGGTGGCCAAGCCCGGTCTCGACGGCCACTCGAACGGGGCCGAGCAGATCGCCGTGGCGGGGCGGGACGCCGGGCTGGAGGTGATCTACCAGGGCATCAGGCTCACACCCGAGCAGATCGCCGCGGTGGCGGTGGACGAGGACGTCGACGTGATCGGCCTGTCGATCCTGTCGGGCTCGCACCTGGAGCTGGTGCCCGCCGTGGTCCGCCTGGTGCGGGCCGGCGGGAACGAGGCGCCCGTCGTCGCCGGCGGGATCATCCCCGAGGAGGACCGCCGGGCCCTGCTGGACGCCGGGGTGGCGGCCGTGTACACGCCCAAGGACTTCGAGCTGGTCCGCATCATGGGCGACATCGTCGACCTGGCGTTCGC
>JBKHJZ010000237.1:0-4566 GCA_046537875.1 Acidimicrobiia bacterium
CGTCGTTCGCCGGCTCCTCGACGAGCTCGCCGGGTCCGGCGAGCCGGAGCACCCGTCCCGGAGGACCCATGCCTGACACCCCGCCCGTGGCTTTGACCATCGCCGGCTCCGATTCGGGTGGTGGCGCGGGCATCCAGGCCGACCTGGTGACCTTCGCGGCGCTCGGCGTGCACGGGGCCAGCGTGATCACCGCCCTCACCGCGCAGAACACGGTGGCCGTCACCGCCGTCCACGTGCCACCCGTCGATTTCCTGCACGCGCAGCTCGACGCGGTGCTGTCCGACCTGCCGGTGGCCGCGGCCAAGACCGGGATGCTGGCCACCGCGGAGGTCGTGGCCGCGGTGGCCGAGGCGGCAGCGGCCGGCCGGCTGCCCCGCCTCGTGGTCGACCCGGTGCTCGTGTCGTCGACCGGTGCCCGGTTGCTCGAGCCCGACGCCGAGCGGGCCTACGTCGAGGCGCTGCTCCCGTGCGCCGAGGTCGCGACGCCCAACACGCGCGAGGCGGCGGCGCTGCTGGACGGGCCGGTCGAGTCGGTGGACGACGCCCGCCGCGCCGCGCGGGAGCTGGGCGCGCTCGGTGCCCGGTGGGTGGTGGTGAAGGGTGGCCAGCTCGACGGTGCCGGCACCCGTGACGAGGCGGTCGACGTGGTGCTCGAGACGGCGACCGGGGAGATCACCGAGCTGCGGTTGCCCCGGGTGGACACCCGCAACGACCACGGCACGGGGTGCACGTTCGCGGCGGCGACGGCCGCCCTGGTCGCCAGGGGGGTCCCGGTGCCGGACGCCCTGGCCGGCGCCAAGCGGTTCGTCCACGACGGCCTCGTCCGCTCGGCCGGTTGGGGCCTCGGTGGGGGCCACGGACCCGTCGGCAAGCTCGGCGGCTGGGCGCCGGCGCCGACCTGACACACGCGGGGAGGGACCGCTCGCCGGGGCCCCCGCACCGCGGCCGCCGTCTTCGCTCACGCGGCGGGGTGCGCCCGACCTGGACCGCTCGAGCGAAGCCCCGATCGCCGGGTCGCTGGCTCGTGGGGTGCCGCCGGACGCGGGTCCCGTCCGGGTCAGTCGCCGGGAACGCCCGGCAGCAGCGGGAGGCCGCCGCGCCAGCGCTGGGCGGTGGCTCGCCACGACCGTCCGGGGCCGCACTCGTCGAGTCGCTCGCACCACCGGCAGGCCGCCGAGGGCGTCGCCCCATGGTCGGGATCGGTCTCGTCGACCGCCCGGGCTCGCTCGCGCACCACCAGCTCGGTCAGGTCGGCGCCGCGAGCCAGCAGGGCGTCGTCCACCTCGAACCGGAGACGCTCGCCGGTGTCGCCCGCCGACACGATCACCTCGCCCGGGGCGATGCCGCCGCCCAGTGCCGTGGCGGTCGCCTCGAACGCGGCGCGGTCGAGTGCGCCGCCGTCGTCGCCGCTGGTCACCCGGTGGACGAGAACGGCGAAGCGTCCGGCCATCGTGACCCGCCCGAGGTGTGCATCCGCGCCGCTGGCGACGGCGACCGGCGACGAGCGGCTCGGCCGCCAGCGGGCGGGCCGCTCCACCGCCAGCGCGAGGCGCGGGGGGAGCGGCCAACCGACGACGCGCAGGAATCCCGCCAGCCAGCGGGCCGCTGCGGCCGCCGCCGCGGCGAGCGTCGCCGCATCGCCGTCTCGGGCACGTTCGGCCACCCACTCGCCGACCGAGCTGTCGGGAGCCCGCCGGACGCTGCGCATCCAGGCCCGCACGGTCGGCAGCGGTGCTGGCGGCTCGCCAGGAAGGCGTCCGGACGGCTGCATCGTCATGTGGTGGTCGAGCGCGGCCCGGGCGATCGGGCCGCCGGCGAGCCCGGGCGACCAACCGGGGAAGGACCAGCCGGTCTCGCCCCGGCCGCGGTAGCGCGCCGGGCAGCCGCTGGCGTCGAGCGCCGCGAACCAGCCGACGTGCACCTCGTCGGGGGAGGTGGACGCGAGCCCCACCGCCGCGCCGACCCGATCGGCCATCTCCGAGCGGAGGCGGGCGGCGACGCCGACGGGATCGGGTACCGAGCGGCGGACGGCGAGGTCGCTCATGGCGTGCTCCGCGCCGCTGCCGGGTCTGCGGCCAGCCAGGCGGCGCCGACGTCGCACTCGTGGCGCACCGGGCAGGGACGGCAGTGGGCGCCCGGTCGGGCCTCGGCCGGCTCGCCGGCGGCCAGCGACGCGGCCGTTGCGAGCGCGGCGCGGACGCGCTCCGCCATGTGGACCACGGCCGCAGCGCGCACGGGCTCGACCTGGGTGGTGCCGTCGGCCACCAGGGTGACCACGGCCGCCGGCAGGCAGCCGTCGCGCAGCCCGGCGAGCAGCGCGTACAGGTGGGCGTCGGCCCGCATGGCGTCGTGCCAGCCGCCGGCCTTGATCTCCACGATCACGGCCGGCCGGGTGCTGGGCGGCCCACCCAGCACCACGTCGAGCCGTCCCGCCAGGGTGACCGCGCCGGCGGCCAGCGCCACCCGCACCGGCTCCTCGACGCGTGGCCACCAGTCGGGATCCACCCGTGGCCACGCCTCGACCAGGCGGGCCACCCGGGCTGCGGCGTCGCGGCGGAGAGCGTCGCCCGCCTCGCCCCTGGCGGCCAGGTGGTCGGCGACCGTGGTGTCGCCGTGCGCCTCGAGGAAGGCCAGGGCTGCGTCGACGTCGATCCGGCGGGTGGAACCCAACGCCGCCAGCTTCGCGGCGGCATCGACGAGGCGACCGACGGCCAGGGCGTCGGGATCACCGCCGGCGTCGTGCACCAGGGCGCGCCGGGGGCAGGTGAGCAGCCACCGCAGCGGGTGCTTCGACAGGCGGAGCGGCTCCCCAGGGGTCCAACCGCCGATCTCCACGGCCGTGGCGGCCGCCGCGTCGAGGTCGGACCGCAGCCCGGCGAGGTCATCCGGGCCGAGCGCGCCGGCACCGGCCGCCCCCACCCCGCCGGAGGTGGTCGCCATGCCGGGGAGGACGTCGGCGAGGACGTCGGCGAGGGTCGCGACCACGATCGCATCGTACGGACGAGAGGTGACAGCCGCCGGGATGCCGGAACGTGTGCCCGCCGAGCGGTCCCTCGGGCCCACCGATGGCTGCTCGCGGTTCCTTGGGCGGATTCGGCGGTTGTGCCACGCGATCCGCCCAAGAAGCCGGTCTCGGTGGGCGGCGGAGCGTCAGCGGCGCTTCGCCAGCCAGTCGGCCTCGAGCTTGCCCAGCTCGGTGGCCGGTGGTCCGTCGACCCAGGGCCACAGCTCGTCGGCGATGGCCCGGAAGTTGGCGGTGGCCCGCAGGTCGCCGAGGATGGCGAACAGGCCGAGGTTGATCCGCTGGATGATCACGAACGCGGGGGGCAGGTTCGCGGCCCGCGCGATCTCGCCGTACGGGCCCGCGGGATCGAAGAACCGCGAGACCGTCTCGCGGGACCACTCGGGGGTGATGGTCACCTCGCGGTCCTCCATCACGAAGTCGTAGAAGTGCCCGAAGTACTCGAGCACCTGCTCGTCCCCGAAGGCCTCGCCGTCCCGCAGCAGTCCCGCCGAGCGCAGCAGCTCGCGGTAGCGCCGGGTGTCGCGGTCGATCACCATGGCCCGGATCATCTCGCCGAACACGCCCACCTCGTCGGGGGTGAAGTGCTTGACCAGCCCGAAGTCGAGGAAGGTCACCTGTCCGCCGGGGCGGAAGAGGTAGTTGCCGGGATGGGGGTCGCCGTTGAACGCCGAGAGGCGGTACAGGCTGCGGAAGACGAACCGGTAGATGGCCTCGGCCGCCAGGTCGCGCTCCGGCTGGCTCCACGTCGCCATCTCCTCGAACCGCACGCCCTCGGCGAGCTCGGTGGTCAGCACCCGGGACGTCGACAGCTCCGGCACCACGTCGGGGACGTGGATGAACGGGTGGCCCCTGTAGGCGTCGGCGAAGAGTCGCTGGTTGCGGGCCTCGTTGGCGTAGTCGACCTCCTCGACCAGCCGTGCCCGGAGCTCCTCGACCACCGGCCCCGGTTCGAGGCCCGGGAACAGCATGCCGACACCGGCGAACACCATCCCGGCGTTGTCGAGGTCGGCGCGGATCGCCTCGTCGACGCCGGGATACTGGACCTTGACCGCGACGGCCCGGCCGTCGCGGGTGATGGCCCGGTGCACCTGGCCGATGGACGCGGAGGCGATCGGGTGCTCGTCCCACTGCAGGAACACCCGCTCGGGCACTGCCCCCAGCTCGGCCTCCACCACCGCGGCCGCCAGCTCCGGGGCCATGGGCGGGGCGTCCTGCCGGAGCTGGCCCAGCGCCTCGCGCACCGGCGACGGCAGGCCCGCGTCGAGGTACGAGGCCATCTGGCCGATCTTCATCAGCGCGCCCTTCATGTGGCCGAGCGCCTCCGCGACCTGAGCGGCCGTGCGGAGCTGGAACTGCTCGTCGAGCTCGGCGTGCCGGTCGACCGCGGCGAACGTGCGCCGGGCGCGATGGAGGGCGAAGCGGGCACCGGCCCGGCCACCGAGCAGGGCCAGCCCGAGGTGCCGGCGGGCACGGCTGCGCGCCCGGACCGGCGCGCGGTGCAGCGGCCGTCGCCCGGTGCGGTCGGCGAAACGGGCACGTGC
>JBKHJZ010000238.1:0-4504 GCA_046537875.1 Acidimicrobiia bacterium
GGGCTGTTGCGCCCCGAGGTGATCCTGCGGTTCGGGCCGCCCCCGGCGTCCCGCGCGCTCAACGAGTGGCTGGCGGACTCCGGCGCCGAGGAGCTCGTGGTCGGGGCGCCGGGCTGGTCCGACCCGGCGGGGACCGCCACCACGGTGGTCGCCGGCCGTCCCGGGACGGTCGAGGCGTGGGCGCGGGCCTTGTCGCGGCAGGGGGCCCCGCCTGCAGGGTCCTCCACCTCCGGCCGGGGCTGGCTGGGGCGCTGGCGGGACGCGTCCGCGGCGGCCGCGGACGCGGTGCGGGAGGCGCTGGCCGGCTGCGACGGGCCCAACGAGCCGTCCGTCGCCCGCGACCTCACGGCCGTGCTCGGCGACGGCTCCTGGCTGGTCGTGTCCTCGTCGATGCCGGTCCGCGACGTCGAGCGCTACGCCGCGCCCCGCGCCGGGCTGCGGATCGTCTCCAACCGGGGTGCCAACGGCATCGACGGCGTGGTGTCGACCGCCGTCGGTGTGGCGCTCGGGTCCGGATCCCCGACCGCCCTGCTGGCCGGCGACCTCGCGTTCCTCCACGACGCCAACGGGATGCTCCGTGCCGCCGACCGTGGCATCGACCTGGTCTGCGTCGTGGTCGACAACGACGGCGGCGGAATCTTCTCGTTCCTGCCCCAGGCGCGGGCCCTCCAACCCGACCGGTTCGAGGCGCTGTTCGGAACGCCGCACGGGCTCGACCTGGTGGAGGTGGCGGCGGCGCACGGCGTCCCGGCCCGGGCCGTCGACGGCATCGACCTGCCGGAGGCCGTGTCCGGCGCAGCGGCCGATGGCGGGGTCGCGGTGCTCGTCGTGCGGACCGACCGGGCGGCCAACGTCGCCGTGCATCGCCATGTCGACGACGCGGTCGCCGCGGCGGTCGACCGGGCTCTCGGCGGGCTCGGCGGCGCCGGCGGCTGAGCCCGCCGGCTCGCACCCCCGGCCGGCGACCTCCGGCTCGAGTCGGGCCCCGACCGACCGCCCCCGAGCGGCCGCCCCGACCGGCCGCCCCGACCGGCCGCCCCTGGGCCCTCTCCGTGCTCAGGGTCGCACGATGGCCGAGAGCAGGGCGTGGAGCTTCGCACGGGTCTCGTCCAGCTCCGTCGCCGGGTCGCTGTCGGCCACGATGCCGCCCCCCGCCCAGAGCCGGGCGCACGTGCCCTCGATCTCGGCGCAGCGCACCGCCACCGCCCACGCCCCGTTGCCCCGGGCGTCGACCCACCCGGTGGCCCCGGCGTAGCGGCGCCGGTCGAGCCGCTCGTGGTCGGCGATCCACCCCAACGCGGCGTCGCGGGGGTGGCCGGCGACCGCGGGCGTCGGGTGGAGCGCGGCCACCAGCTCGACGACGGACGGTGGTGGGTGGGACAGGCGGCCCTCCACCAGCGTGGCCAGGTGCTGCACGTTGGCGACGGCCACCACCGACGGCTCGGCCTCGTAGTCGACGTACGAGCACCAGGGCAGCAGCGTGTCGTGGACGACGTCGATCGTGAGCTGGTGCTCCCGGCGGTCCTTGGCCGAGGCGAGCAGCGATGCCGCGAGGCGCTGATCGGTCGCGGGGTCGCCGCCCCGGGGCGCGGTGCCCGCCATCGGGTGCGAGCGGACCACGTCGCCGGCGACCGAGACCAGCAGCTCGGGGCTCGCGGCGACCAGCCCGTCCACCGACACGAGGTGGCACCCGGGATAGCCGGCCCGCAGGCGGGCCAGCACGCCGAGCCGGTCGATGGGCCGGTCGGTCGTGACGGTCACCTCGCGGGCGAGCACGACCTTGTCGAGCTCCGGCCCGGCCGTCGCCCGTGCCGCCCGCTCGACCAGCGCGCACCAGCCGGCGGGGTCGATCTCTGACCGCACGGTGAACGTCGAGGGCCACGGCAGCGGCCCGCCGGGGGCTGCCAGGGCGCCGGCGGGGGGGTCAGGACCACCGCCCTCGCCGGTACGGCCGTGGGCGCCCCCCTCGGGAGCGATCGTGGTCGCCCAGCGGGTGCCGTCCCCGGCCCGGCCCACCACCAGCTCCGGCACGACCAGCTCGGAGGCGGCGCCGGGCACGAACGGGAGCGCCCCGAAGGCGACCGCTCCGCACCCCGGCGCACCGACGGGGTCGTCGACCTCGATCGCCGCCAGCGCGTCCGCCACCTGTCGGGCGGCCCCGGACGGGTCACCGGGCGGCCAGGCGATCCGCCGGGCGCAGCCGCGCCCGGCGAGCCCCACCCGGTTCCGCTCGAAGAGCAGCCCGTCCCGCCCGGCGACGGCCAGCAGGTCGACATCGGCGTCGAGCCGGCGGGTGCGGGCGACCAGCGTCACGACCGCCTCACGACCCGCGGGTGGCCGTGATGAGCTGGGCGACGCCTCCTGTGAGGAGTCGCCGCTCGACCTCCGTGAACCCGGCATCTGCGACCATGGCGAGCATGGCCGGTGGCTCGGGAAGGTAGGCCACCGACCGCGGCAGGTAGCGGTAGGCGGCGGGATCCGACAGCAGGCCGCCGATGAGCGGCACCGCCCGGCCGAAGTAGAGGCGGTGGCCGAACCGCAGCAGCCGGTTGTCGGGGGTGGCGACCTCGAGCAGCGCGATGCGCCCCCCGGGCCGCACGATGCGCGCGACCTCGGCGAGGAAGCGGGCCAGGCTCTCGACGTTGCGGAGGGCGAAGCCGCACGTGGTCCCATCGGCCACCCGGTCGGCGAGGGGCAGCCGGAGCACATCGCCCTGCACGAGCGGCGCCGACGTCCGGGCGGCCGCCAGCATGCCGTGGGAGAGGTCGACCCCCACGGCCCGGAGCCCGGCGGCGCCCAGGGCCCGGCACAGGTCGCCGGTGCCGCAGGCCAGGTCGACGACGACCGAGCCGGGGGCGAGGCCGAGCGAGCGCACCGTGCGGCGCCGCCAGCCCCGGTCCATCCCGACGGTCATCACTCGGTTGACCAGGTCGTACCGGGGCGCGATCGCGTCGAACATGCCCCGGACCGCCGCGACCTTGTCGTCGCCGCGGGGCAGCTCGTCGGGCGGGGACGACCGGGCCATCCGGCGCATCGTACGGGGCGCGTGCCGGCGGGCCCCAGGTGCGAGCGCGCGCCATGTCGGGCCGACGCGCCTACGCTTCGGCACGTGGGCGCCCGGTCGCACTTCCGCATCTTCGGCATCCCCGTGCGGGTCGAGCCGTTCTTCGTGATCGTCGCGGCGCTGTTCGGCCTCAACCTTGAGCCGGTCTGGCTCATCTTCGCCTGGGTCGTCATCGTGTTCGTCTCGATCCTCGTGCACGAGCTGGGCCACGCGCTCACCTTCCGGGCCTTCGGGCAGCGCTCGGCGATCGTGCTCCACGGCTTCGGGGGGTTCACCGTGCCGGCCGGCGGCGGCCGCCGGGTGCTCTCCACCAACCGGTCGATCGCGGTGAGCGTCTCGGGCGCGGTGACCCAGATCGTGCTGCTGGCCGTCCCGGCGCGGCTGCTGATGCTGAGCGACTGGGGGGTCGATCAGCATCTCAGCTGGTTCGGGGAGGGCTTCAACTGGTGGCCGGTCCTCCAGCTCCTGTGGTTCGCGAGCTTCTGGTGGGCGATCCTCAACCTGCTCCCGATCCGGCCGCTCGACGGCGGGCACGTGGCCGAGGAGGTGCTCGGGCTCGAGACCGCGTGCAAGGTGTCGATCGGTGTCGCCGTGGTCGCCGGGTTCGTCGCCTTCCGGGCCCTTGGCACCCTGTTCCCGCTGCTGTTCTTCGGGCTCCTGGCCTTCATGAACTTCCAGGAGCTCCGGGCGGGGGCGCACACGGGGGTGTTCGACCCCGCGGCGCCCGACCCGGGGGGCGGCACCGGCGGCCCCCGGCGCCGGGGTGGGCGGGGACTGCGGCGGCCCCGCCGCCGGGACTCGCACCTGCAGGTGGTGGGCGGTGCGCCGCAGCTCCCCGACGTGCGACCGGCACCGGACCGCGGCGAGGCCGAGGCCCGGGCATGGAACGCCCTGCGGAACGGCGACGGCGCCCGGGCCGCGTCGGTGCTCCGCCAGCTCGGAGGCGACCAGGTCAACCCGTTCCTGCAGGCCAGCGTCGCGCTCGCCGCCGGCTCGCACGGGTTGGCCGACGACCTGTTCGAGTCGGCCTACACCGGCGAGCCCTCCGGCCCGCCGAACCTCGTGCCGGCCGGCCTGCTCGCCGATGCCGGCCGTGCGGTGCCGCTGGCCGAGCGGCTGGTGCGCGCCGGTCGGCCGGGGGTGGAGGCGGCGACCGGCCTGCAGACCCATCTGCACTACGCCGACCGGTTCCTGGCCGCCGCTGAGGTGGGTGAGGTGGTGTTCGGGGCGCAGCCACCCAGCCCGGCGCAGACGGCGTTCGAGGTGGCGTGCTCGTGGGCCAGGGCGGGGAAGCCCGACGAGGCGCTGAGGTGGGTCGAGACCGCGGTGGATGCCGGCTTCCGGGCCCCGGGCGTGCTCGACGGCGAGCCCGACCTCGCCGCCGTGCGGTCGCTGCCCGGGTGGCCGGCCGTGCGCTCGCGCCTCTCGGCCTGAGCGTCG
>JBKHJZ010000239.1:0-4461 GCA_046537875.1 Acidimicrobiia bacterium
GCCGGGGCCCGGACCGTCTCATCGCCCCGCCAGAGCGCCGCCACCAGGCCGGCGACGGCCGCCGCGGCCGCCAGCACCCCGGCGCCGCCCAGGCGCTCCATCGGCCCGCCGGCCAGGGCGATCGCGGCGGCCACGGGCGTCACGACGAACCACGTTCCGGCGGCCCCGAGCGCCCCCGCCCGCCGTGCCCACCTGACCGCCCGCGGCGCGTGATGGATCGCGACGACCACCAGCGCCACCTGGGCGAGGCACAGCAACTGTCCGCTGATCGCCTCGACGGGTCGGCCGACGACATAGAGGGGCACGGGCACCTGGGCGGCGACCGCGGCGATGATCCTCGGCGCGCGGGTCGCGGAGGTGCGACCGAACCACAGGGTGAACGCGGCGATAGCCCAGGTGGCGAGGCACCAGTAGACGAGCGCGTCGCCGACCAGGTCCTCTCCCCACGCCACGGCCCCGGCCGCCTCCCGGACGGCGTGCACGTCGACCAGGAGCATCGCCACCACGATCACGCTCAGCGCCTCGCCCGTGGCCGTCAGGCCGCGGTGGCGCAGTGCGCCGGTCGCCCAACCGGTCCCGACGGTGAGGCCGAGGAGGACCAGGGCCTGAACGACGGACGAGAGGTGGCTCCACTGGACGGCGGTGAACACGATCGCGGCCACGATGACCAGGGCGGTACCGAGCCCGAGCAGCAGGTTGGGCAGCGACATCGCGGTGAGCCAGGCGGGCGGCGCCCGCCACTCGGGTGGCGGAAAGGGGGGTGGAGGAGCAGCCGCTCCCGGCGACGTCGACGGCGGCGCGGGCGGATGCGGCACCCACGACGTCGACGGGCCCGAGGACGCGGCCTGGGCGGCGTAGAGCCGTCCGAGCACCTGCCGTCGTCGAACGGTCAGATCGTGGAGCTCACTGTCGATCCACCACAGCGCTGCTGCGTCCTCGCCGCTGAGCACGAGGCCACACCGCGGGCAGCGGATGCCGTCGAGCGACGCCTCGCACGCGGGGCACCGTTCGGGCGAGGGGGCCGGGAAGGACATGCCGGTCGGCACACCGTCACCGCCGGAGCCTCTTGGAGGCGATCGCCGCGCCGTCGGCGAGGGCCCTGAGCTTCGGCCACACCACGTCCGGGTCGATGCCCTGCGTGCCGACGTGGACGCTGAAGCCGCAGTCGACGCCGGCCATGACGCGATCGGGCCCCACCAGACGTGCGTAGCGCTCGATGCGCTGAGCGATCAACTCGGGGTGCTCGATGTAGTTCGACTGCGGTTCGACGACCCCCGGGCACAGGATCTTGTCATCCGGCACCGCGACGTCCTCGAAGAGGGTCCACTCGTGCGCGTGGCGGGGGTTGGCGGCCTCGAACAGCACCGTCCGGGGCTTCGCGGTCCAGACCAGGTCGATGATGTCGACCAGGTCGACGTCGCGGTGGTGCGGGCCGGGGTAGTTCCCCCAGCACAGGTGCATCCGCAGCTGCTCGGCCGGGATGTTGCGGACGGCGTGGTCGAGCGCCTCGATGTTCATGGCGGCGCGGCGGCGGAACGCCGGCAGATCCATCGCCGCGTATGCCGAGTGCCGGCCCATCGCCAGGTCGGGGCAGTCGACCTGCACCGTCACGCCGGCTGCGGCGATCGCCTCGTACTCGTACCGCATCGCCTCGGCGATCGCGAACACGTACTCCTCGTCGGTGGCGTAGTGCTCGTTGGCGAAGAACAACGAGACCACGCCGGGCGAGGCCGCACTCGAGAACGTGCCACCTGCACCCGATCCCGCCACGGCGCTCGCGAGGTTCGCGAGGTCGGTGGCGATGGCCTCACGGTCCTTGACCGCGATCTCGCCGTTGCACGCGGGCGCCGCCCGCTTCCGGCGCCCGGGGTCGGCGGCCACCCGCTCGGCGCTGCGCGGGTAGTCCACGAGGTCCTCGAAGTGGTAGCTCTGCACCGCCTCGCCGCCGAACCCGTGGAGCCGGTCCTTCACGTAGGTGGCGTAGCTGGGCTTCGACATCTCGCCGTCGTTGACGACCGTGATGCCGGCCTCGATCTGCCGGTCGACGACCTCCCGGACCGCAGTCGCCACCCGGCGGGCCAGGGCCGCCTCGTCGACCGGGACCCCGTCGCCCCTGGCCCACATCATCCGGATCAGGTCGTCTGGTCGGGGCAGGCTGCCGGTGTGCGTCGTGGGGATGCCGTCTCCAGCCATCACGGCCGGCGACGGTACTACGCGCCGGGACGTGGCTGGCCGGTGTCCGGTAAGCTGTCCGTTGAGTGGACACACGCCCGGAGCGATCCACGAAGGGGGAGAGAGTCGTGACAACGTCGCAGAAGCTTCCGAGCCGTTTGCACCACAACGCCTACGTCACCAAGGACCAGGAGGCGACACGCGCCTTCTACGAGGACCTGATCGGCCTGCCGCTCGTGGCCACCTGGTCGGAGGCCGACGAGCTGTTCGGCGCCGAGCGCGTCTACTGCCACACCTTCTTCGGTCTCGGCGACGGCAGCGCGCTGGCCTTCTTCCAGTTCGCGAACCGCGAGGACCAGGAGCTGTTCGATCCCGAGCTGACGCCCTCGCCGTTCCGCCACATCGCGCTCAAGGTGACCCCCGACCTGCAGCAGGAGATCCACGATCGGCTCACCGGCGCCGGCTGGAAGCCGGACGGCACCTACGTCCTCGAGCACGGCTACTGCCGCTCGCTCTACACGGAAGACCCGAACGGCTTGTTGCTCGAGTTCACCGCAGACGTCCCGAACGCCGACGAGATCGCCGCCGAGCGGCGGGCGGATGCGCACGAGACGCTCAAGCGCTGGCTCGCGGGCGACCACACGAGCAACAACGTCTACCGGTAGGACCGACCCGCCACGCCGATCCGTCCGCCGATGGTCGACCCGCATGCATCCACCGTGCTGTTCGTCCACGGCGCACACCATGCGGGCTGGTGCTGGTTGCTGGTGATGGACCGGCTCGCCCGGCTCGGCATCGGATCGGAGGCCGTCGACCTGCCGTTCACCGGGTACGGCGACGACGTCGAGTGCGTCCGCGCCGCCATCGCGTCGGCCCGGTCGGGCGGCGGCGCGGTCCACGTGGTCTGCCACAGCTACGCCGGCCTCCCGGTGGCGGCGGCCGGCCACGCCGCGGCGCACCTGACCTTCGTGGCCGGGCGCCTCCCCCTGCCCGGTGAGTCCCCGGCGGCGTTGACGCCCCGCTGGGGGTTCCCCGGATTCCGCGCGTGCATGCGCCCCGGCGACGACGGTGCCGTGAGGTTGTCGCCGGAGGCGGCACCGTACCTGTTCAACCGGACGAGCGATTCGCTGGCCACGATGGCTCTGCAGCGCCTGCGGCCGATGACGAGCACGGTGCCGGAGGCGCCGGTCGACGATCCCGCCTGGATGTCGGTGCCCAGCTCCTACGTGGTGTGCGCCGACGACCGGGCGGTGCGGCCCGGGTCGCAGCGCGAGCGGGCCGCGCTGGTCGGCGCATCGGTCGAGCTCGACACCGACCACTCGCCGTTCCTGAGCAGCGCGGCAGCCCTGGCCGACGTCATCGCCGACCGTCACCGGGCGATGGCCCCGGCGTGAGGGGGTGCCACCGCAGCGGCCCGTCGTGGGCCTACGCGCGCGTCAGCGGATCGGGCACGGGCAGGCGGGCGAGGTTCGCCCACTCCTGCGTGATGTTCTCGGCGGTCTCGAGCAGCAGGGGGAGGTGGCGGCGGGTGAGCTCGTCGACCGAGGTCTCGGCGGCGTGCACGGTCACGTTGACGGCCGCCACCGTTGTGCCGGACGCGTCGCGCACCGGTGCGGCGACCGACCGGATGCCGAGCGAGAGCCGCTCGTCCGAGAGGGCCCATCCCCGCTGCCGCACCTGTGCGAGCTCCCGCTCGAGCGTGCGGCGCGACGGCGTGATGCGGGGGATGATGCCCGACTGCGACGGCGTGTCGAGCACCCGCAGCAGCTCGTCCCGCGGCAGGTCGGCCAGCAGGACGTGCCCCATCGACGTCGCCACCGCCGGGAAGCGCGTGCCGATGTGGACCGACAGGGCGATGATCTTGGGGACCGCCACGCGGGCCACGTACACGATGTCGCTGCCGTCGAGCTGCGACATCGAGCTCGATTCGCGGGTCTCCGCGACCAGCGCCTCGAGGTGCGGCCGGGCGAGCTCCCAGATGCCCAGTGCGGCGATGTACGTCGTGCCGAGCTCGAGCACCTTGGTGGTGAGCGTGTACAGGCCGTTGCTCGACCGCACGTACCCGAGGTTCTCGAGCGTCATCAGCAGGCGCCGTGCCGTGGGGCGGGGCAGCGAGGTGCGCGTGGCGACGTCGCTGACCGACAGCGCGGTCGCCGTGGGGCTGAACGCCGTGATGATGGCGAGGCCGCGGGCGAGCGCCTCGACGAAGTCAGAGCTCGACTCCTGCGGCATGCGCGCATCCTCGCACGGCCGTCCGACACCTCCCAAGCACCCCGACCATCGCCCACC
>JBKHJZ010000240.1:0-4460 GCA_046537875.1 Acidimicrobiia bacterium
CTCAGGTGGCCGTGAACCCGTGCGTGCCCACCAGGCGCACGAAGCGCGCGTACGTCACGTGCCCGATCCGCCGCAGACCGTCGTCGTGTCTCGCGAAGACCACGACGTCCTCGTCGCCGCCGTGCCCCAGCGGCTGCACCAGCCGGCCGCCCGGCGCCAGCTGGTCGACCAGCGGCGGGGGCACGTCGGGGAACGCCGCCGCGACCACGATGCCGTCGAACGGGGCGCGGTCGGGGAGCCCGAGGGTCCCGTCGCCGGTGACCACGTGCGCGTTGCGGATGCCCGCCGACGCGAGGTTCGCACGGGCCGCCGCCGCCAGGTCGTCCCACCACTCGACGCTCCACACGGCGGCGGCGAGCCGGGCGAGCAGCGCCGTCTGGTAGCCGTACCCGCTCCCGATCTCCAGCACCGTCTCGCCGCCGCCCAGGTCGAGCGCCTGGATCATCGCGGCCACCAGCGACGGCTGGGTGGTCACCTGGTCGTGGCCGATCGGGATGGGCACGTCGCGGTCGGCGTCGCGCACCTGGTCTGTGGGGACGAAGCGGGCGCGCGGGACGGCCCGCATGGCGTCGAGAACGCGGGCGTCGGTGATCCCGGCGGACGCCGCCACGTCGGCGAGCGACCTCATCGACCCGGCGCGAAGGCGCGGACCTCGACCGCGCCCACGTTGCCTCCGGTCGACGACTCGACGTCGAACCGGAGGTGACGACCGCTGGCCGCCAGCTCGCTCACGGCCCGGTCGGCGAGGGTCCCGGCGGGGAACGGCCCCACGGGGGGACCGCCGTCGACCGTGACCGTGTAGCGCTCGGTGCGGGCCGATCCGTCCGCCATCGCCCGGGTCACGAACTCGACGGCGACGATCTCGCGGCTCCGGCCGAGGTCGATCTCGATGAAGCCGCCGTCACCGTCTCCGCTGGTCGACCACTCGGTCGCCGTGTCGCCGTCGATCGCGTGCGCGGCCGCGAACTCGTCGGAGAACTCGGAGCTCACGTCGCCGACGGTGGCGTCGAGGGCCAGGTTGGGACCCAGCTCGATGTCGGGCATGACCGCCTGACCGCCGTCCTGCCGGTCGATGGTGAACGTGCCCGGGTCGGAGCGGTACAGGGTCCCGTCGGCGGTGGTGCCCTGCACGACGAAGTGGTACTCGGTGCCGGGCTCGACATCGGGGAGCACGACGTCGTGGTCGACGATGCCCGTGCCGTTCATGTCCAGGGTGTTGTTGAACCGGCCGAGCGACTCGTCCTCGCCCCAGACGATGGCGCAGATCATGGGCTCGGTCGTCGTGACCCGGAAGATGCCGCGGCTGGGATCGGTGGGGTCGGGCTCGAAGCGCAGCTCGCCGTCCTGCACCTCGGTGAAGGGCCGGACCTCGGCATCGCTGCCCCCGTCTCCGTCGCCGCCGCAGCCGGCGGCGACGAGCGCGACCACGGTGGCGAGCGCAGGTCCCAGCGCTCCCCACCCCCACCTGCGGCGGTGCCCCGGAGCCCGGTGGTGCGCACGGCTCATGTCACGCGCACCCTACCCGGCCGGTGGCCGTGACCCGTCCCGCCGGCGCGGGCCGGGCGACGGCGGTGCGATGGCGGGGTCACGACCGCCCCGCGCTCGGGCCGCGCTCGGCATCGGCGATCGCCTGCGCGGCGTTGACGAGGCCGATGTGGGTGAACGCCTGCGGGAAGTTGCCGAGCTGCTCGCCGGTGGCGCCGTCGATCTCCTCGGCGAGGAGGCCGACGTCGTTGGCGTGGCCGGTGATCGTCTCGAAGCTGGTGCGGGCCCGCCCGAGGTCGCCGGCGAGGGCGTACGCGTGGGCGAGCCAGTACGTGCAGATGCCGAACGTCGCCTCGTCGCCGTCGAGGCCGTCGTGGGCGCGGTAGCGGTACACGAGGCCACGGTCGTCGGTGAGCCGTTCGGCGATGGCCCGGATCGTGGCGCTCACGCGCGGGTGGTCGGCGGGGAGGAAGCCGACGATGGGGATCATCAGGGCCGACGCGTCGAGGTCGTCGCTGCCGAACGACTGGGTGAACGCGCCGGCGGCGTCGCTCCAGCCGTCGGCGAGGATGGCGTCGCGGATGCGGTCGCGCTCCCGCTGCCAGCGGCGCAGCCGGTCACGGGCCCGGAGCTGGTCGGCGAGCCCGACGGCCCGGTCGAGGGCCACCCAGCACATGAGCTTCGAGTACAGGAAGTGACGGGGCTCGCCCCTCATCTCCCAGATGCCCTGGTCGGGCTCCTCCCAGCGCTCGGCGGCCGTGTCGGCCATGTCGGCGAGGAAGGCCGCGGTGGTGTCGTCCAGCGCGGCGATGCGGTCGGCGTAGAGGGCGGCGGCGTCGAGCAGCTCCCCGTAGACGTCGAGCTGGCTCTGGCGCCAGGCGGCGTTGCCGATCCGCACGGGCCGGCTGGCCCGGTGGCCATCCAGGTGCTCGAGCTCGTGCTCCTCGATGCGGCGGTCGCCGGTGATGCCGTAGAGGATCTGGGTGGCATCGCCCCCGTCGGGAGAGGTCCCGGCCGCCGTGACGAAGAACCCGAAGAAGTCGGCGACCTCGTCGGGGCACGCCGCGACCCACAGCGCCCCGAGGGTGAGGCTGGCGTCGCGGACCCAGGCGTAGCGGTAGTCCCAGTTCCGGTCGCCGCCCAGACACTCGGGCAGCGAGGTGGTGGGCGCGGCCACGACGGCACCGGTCGGCGCGTAGGTGAGGGCCTGGAGCACCCGGCCGCTGTGGTGGACCATGTCGGCCCACGGTCCCTGGTAGGCCTGGTGGAGGGCCGACCACGACTGCCAGCCGCGGACGGTGCCGTGGAGCCACGCCCGCACCTGGTCGGTCGACCAGGCCGACGGTGGTCGTTCCCACGGGTCCACGGCGCGCAGCGCCAGCCCGATGCGCTCGCCCGCCCGCACGGTGAAGGTGGCCCTCGCGGTGCCGTCCCGGACCTCGACGGGGGTCGGGCAGGACAGCACGTAGGCGCTGGCCCCGCCCCGGCACAGCGCGCCGCCGCGGGCGGGTTGCCAGCGGGGAACGATGAGCCCGTACTCGGGCCGGGGGGCGACCTCCGACTCGATCTCGACCCGGCCGGCGATGCCCTCGACCAGGCGGACCACCGCATGCGGCGCGCGCTGGCCGATGCCGTGGCCCCGCTCGAGCGGCATGAACACCAGGGCGTCGGTCACCGCCACCGCCCCGGACGTGGTGCGCAGCTCGCTGCGCACCACCATCGTGTCGTCGACGTAGGCCCGCGTCCCCTCGAACGGTGCGGTGGGGGCGAGGCTCCAGTGCCCGCCGCCGTCACCGAGCAGCCGGGCGAACGTCGCCGGCGAGTCGAAGCGCGGCAGGCACGCCCAGTCGATCGATCCGCTGCGACTCACCAGGGCCGCGCCCTGGCTGTCGGAGAGCAGCGCGTAGTCCGCGATGGGTGGCTGCGGCGCCCCGGTCACCGGCGGTCGAGCCAGGCGTACGCGACGCTGGTCGCTCCCGCGTACACGGCGTGGTGCCACAGGTCGATGGCCAGCTCGCGGGCCTCCCAGCGCGTGGCCGGTGGGGCGGCGCCGGTGCCCGGCAGCACCACCTGGGCGCCGCCCCACACCGCCCCGAGGTGCGCGAGGGCCGCAGGTGCGCCCGCCAGGCCCACCGCCGCCAGCACGCCGCGCGCCGCCCCCCACGCGGTGCCGTAGCCCCAGTGGACCAGCGCGTTGAAGCGGCGCTCACCCCGGTCGTCGACCGGGGCCACACCGAGCACCCGGCTGGCGGCCCGGGCGGGCGCGGTGCTCTCCTCGCGGCCCCGGAGCCTGGCCTCCACCGTGCTCGACAGTGTCATCGCCGCCGTACCCGCCAGGCCGGCCGCCAGGCCCTTGCCCACCGCCGCGGCCAGCGCCCCCACGCGCACGGCGACCTCACCACGCTCGGCCATGCGACCGCACCTCCTCCACATCGGATACGCACGCGAACCCCCGGGCGACGCTGGGCATTCCGGCCCGTTCGTTGTCCGGCCGGGCTCGCGCATCATCGCACCATCAGTACAGCGGGTAGTGACCCGCCAGGAGCCGGTCGCGCACGCCCCGCCAGTCGGCCAGTCGCTCGTCGACGATGCCGGCGAGGTGCCGGTCGTCCACGTCGCCGACGACGGCCACGTGCACGAGGTGGGGGACGGTGACGGGGTGGCCGATGCGGCTCACGAGCGTCACGGTGACCTGGTCGACGCCGGGCTCCGCGAGGGCGGCCTCGCCGATGTCGTGGGCGGTCGCGTGGTACGTCTTGCCGACGTGGCCGACCGGGTTCTTCCCGGCGCACGCCTCCACGCTTGCCGGCCGGGACGGGGTGATCAGCCCGCCGAACCGGTTGCCCCGCCCCACCTCGCCGTCGTCGCCGGCCTCCGCCGAGGTGCCCGACAGCGTCAGGTAGGGGTGCGCACCGTCCGCGGCGTTCACCGTCACCTCCACCTCGCGGCCGAGCACGGCGCCGGCGGCGTCGCCG
>JBKHJZ010000050.1:0-17782 GCA_046537875.1 Acidimicrobiia bacterium
CGCTCGAGCTGGTTGCCGAGGCCCACGGCCTCACCCGGGCGGCCTGACCAGGGCGCCCTGACCAGGGCGGCGCCGTCGATCGCCGCCCGCGGCCTGACCAGGGCGGCCCCTGATCCTGCGCTGGGGCAACCGTCACGCCTGCGGGTGGGTTGCCGGCCGGCGGACCAGGGAGGAGGCTGCCGGGATGGACGCACCATCGATCGACCGCGTGAGGGCGATCTGTCGCACGCTCCCCGAGTGCGAGGTCCACGGTGAGCAGCACCACGAGCTCAGCGTGCGGGGCCGCACGATCGGATGGCACACCGTGGACCATCACGGCGACGGCCGGGTCGCCCTCACGGTGAGGGCGGGCCCCGGCGAGAACGCCGAGCTCGCCGCGTCCGACCCCGAGCGCTTCTTCCTGCCGCCCTACGTGGCCCGCCACGGGTACGTCGGGGTGTACCTCGACGTGGACGACGTCGACTGGGACGAGATCCGCGAGCTGATCGTCGACGCGTACCGCATCGTGGCGCCCAAGAAGCTCGCCGCGCTCGTGGACTGACCGCCCGTGCCGAGGCACTGGAGGCCCCGCGTCAGCCGCCCGTCGTCGACCAGTGCCAGGGCTCGCTCGGCAGGTTGTGGAGTCCGTAGCTGGCCGCGTTGGCCGCCAGCCACTGGAAGCAGGAGCTGCCCTGGCTGCCGATGCTGTCGCCTCCGCAGGTGAAGTCGATGGCGAGGCCCTTCTCGTGCTGCGAGGTCCCTGGGATCGCGGTCGGTGGGCTGCACTGCGACGAGGGCATCTCGTAGATCGCATAGTTCGAGGTGCCGCAGTGCTCGCGCCGCAGCTCGATCTGCTCCTCCGGGTCGCGGTAGCCCCAGCCGCACAGCGCCAGGCCGTCGGCGGCCGCCGCGTCGAGCAGCGCCTGGACATCGCCGGCGATCGAGCCGGCGACGGTGATCCCCCCGCCGGAGGGGCAGCTCACCGTGGCGAGCCCGCCGGGGGCGGGGTCGATCGTCGAGGGCGGCGGGTCCGGCGTGGGGGCCTGGGCGTCCTGGAGCGCCCGGAGGTTCCGTGCCAGCTCTGCCTGCTCGGCCTCGATCTTCTCGGCCAGCTCCGCGTCGTACTGCTTGAGCGACTCCGCCTCCGCGAGCTTGGCGTTGAGCCGTTCCTCCAGCTCGTCGGCGAACACCTGCTGCTGGGCCAGCGCCGCCTGCATCTCCGCGAGCGCATCGGCGGCTTCGGCGCGCCGCTGGTCGGCCGCCGTCGCGGCCTCCTCCATGGCCCGCCGCTCTGACACCAGGTCCTCGTGCGCCCGGTCGAGCTGCTCCAGCACGTCCGCGTCGTCCTCGGCCTGCATCTGCAGGAGCGAGTGCTTCACGACCGCGTCGGACATGGACTCCGCTCGGAACGCATCGAGCGCCTGGTCCATCGGCGGATCGGTGAACGAGTCGACCACCAGCTCGTTGGCCGCCCGATCCAGCTCGACGATGCGCTGCTCGAGCTCGGCCACCGCCGCCTCGGCATCGGCCAGCTCGGCCTCGGCGACGGCGACCGCCTCCTCGGCCGTCATCACCTCGGCCTCGTGGGCGCTCACGTTCTCCTCCAGGTCTGCGAGCGCCTCGCGGACCTCGGCGTCCTCCGCCTCGAGCGCGTCGATCTCCAGCGCGATCTCGGCCTGCTCGGCCTGGACCTTCTCCCGCTCCGCCTGCGTGTCGGACTCCTGTGCGCCGCCGGTGGCGGGCGTGAGGATGGCGATGATCACGCCGACCGCGATCATCGCTCGTGTCGGCGGAACTCGGCACCAGGCGGATCTCACGGACGTCCCATCTCCCCAGGCAGCTTCGACCCCCACGACGGTCGAAGCCCCCCGTCAGACGGTCGACGACCGACGCAGTCGGCCCAGAATGTAACCAATCAGGCGGCTGTCTGTCATCAGCCCGCAATACTTGCAACGTTCGCCGTGCCGGCTGGTCGCCGGTGCGAGACTGGCCCCATGTCCGAGCTGCGCTCCGACGCGTCCCGGGTGGCGCCGGCCGTCGACGACGGCGAGCTCACCGACCTCCACCGCCGGTTGCTCGTCCCCCGGCTCATCGAGGAGAAGATGATCCGGCTGCTCCGCCGGGGGCAGCTCGGCAAGTGGTTCTCCGGCATCGGGCAGGAGGCCGTGTCGGTCGGGGTGGTGGCCGGCCTGCGCAGCGACGACTGGATCCTGCCGGCCCACCGGAACCTGGGAGTGTTCACCGGCCGGGGGCCCGAGCTACCGGATCTGCTCCGCCAGCTGCTCGGCCGCGCGGGCGGCGTCACCGGAGGCCGCGACCGCAGCTTCCACTTCGGGGTGCTCGATCACCACGTCGTCGGCATGATCAGCCACCTCGGCGCGATGGCCCCGGTCGCGGTCGGCCTGGCCCTCGCGTCGCAGCTCCGTGCCGGCGACCGGGTCGCGGCGGTGCTGATCGGCGACGGTGCCACCAGCGAGGGCGACGTGCACGAGGCCATGAACCTCGCCGCCGTGTGGCGCCTGCCGGTGCTGTTCGTGATCGAGAACAACCAGTGGGGTCTGTCCACGCCGCCCTCCGAGCAGTACGCCTGCGCCGATCTCGCCGATCGCGCCCCCGGCTACGGCATGCGTGGCGAGCTGGTCGACGGCAACGATGTGCTCGCGGTCCGTGACGCGGTGGGCCGGGCCGCGGCCCGGGCACGGGACGGCCGGGGTCCGGCCCTCCTCGAGTGCAAGACGTTCCGGATGCGGGGCCACGAGGAGACCTCGGGCAACGACCTGGTGTCTGCGGACGAGCTGGCGGCGTGGGCCCAGCGGGACCCGATCGTGCGGCTCGAGGCCGCCCTGGACGCGCGCGGCATCTTCCCCGCCGCCGAGCGGGAGGCCGCCCGGGAGGTGCTACGGGCCGAGATCGACCGCGAGGTCGCCGATGCGCTCGCCGCTGAGGCGCCGACGTCCACCGCCCACGCCGAGCTGGCCCGGGTCCACGCGCCGCCGGCACCCCTCCGGAGGCGGCCGGCGGATGGCGGGAACACCGCCCACGCCGCCGGACCGGCCGGCTCGCCCGGACCCGCCGACGACACCGAAGACGCCGCCGGTGACACCGCCCCACCCGCCGACGCTGCCGGCGCCGCAGAGCCCACCGGCACGCCGTCGCCTGGCCGGTCACCCGAGCTGCGCTACGTGGACGCCGTCCGCGACGCCCTGCGCACGGCCCTCGCCGCCGACGACCGCGTCGTGCTGCTCGGGCAGGACATCGCCGCATACGGCGGGGTCTTCAAGGCCACCGAGGGGCTGGCCGACGAGTTCGGCAGCGAGCGCGTCCGCAACACGCCGATCATCGAGTCGGGCGCCCTCGGCGCCGCCCTCGGGCTGGCCCTCGACGGCCTCCGGCCCGTCGTCGAGATGCAGTACGGCGACTTCATCTCGTGCGGCTTCAACCAGATCGTCAACAACATCGCGACCACCCACTACCGCTGGGGCGCGCCGGTGCCGCTGGTGATCCGGGCGCCCGTGGGGGGCGGGCTGGGCGCCGGGCCGTTCCACTCGCAGAGCATCGAGGGTTGGTTCGGCCACGTGGCCGGTCTCAAGGTCGTCGCCGCCGCCAGCCCGGCCGACGCCAAGCTCCTGCTGCTCGCCGCGCTCGACGACGGCAACCCGGTGCTGGTGCTCGAGCACAAGCGGCTCTACCGCTCGCTGCGCGGCCCGGTCCCGCCCGGCCACCCCGGCGACGAGCTGGGCCGGGCCCGGATCGCCCGGCCCGGTCACGACGCCACGGTGGTCACGTACGGCGCCGGCGTGGGGTGGGCGCTCGCCGCCGCCGACCGGCTCGCCGGCGAGGGCGCGGCCGACGTGGAGGTGGTCGACCTCCGCACCCTGCGACCCTGGGACCGCGAGACGGTCGTGGACTCCGTGCGCCGGACCTCGCGGGTGCTGGTGGCCCACGAGGCACCGCTGACCGGGGGCTTCGGCGGCGAGGTGGCGGCCACGCTGGCAGACGAGGCGTTCGCCTGGCTGGACGCGCCCGTCAGGCGCGTCGGCGGCCTGGACACACCCATCCCGTTCGCCCCCACCCTCGAGGCCACCTGGTCGGCCGAGGGTCGCCTGCTCGGGGCCCTCCGCGACCTGCTCGCGTTCTGAGCAGCGTCCACATCCAGGCCGATCCGCTCGGCCCGTGAGCTCAGCCCAGCGCCGCGATCTCCTCGCACAGCACGTGCAGCCCCTGGTCGATCTCGCCGTCGCCGATCGTCAGCGGCGGAGCCAGCCGCAGCACGTTCTCGTCGGGACCGCACGCCAGCACGATCACGCCCCGGTCGAGGCAGCGGGCACAGACAGCCTGGGCCGCGGCCTTGTCGACCAGCTCGACACCGACCATGAGCCCGATCCCCCGGACGTCGCGGACGGCGGGGTGGCCGCCGACCTCCGAGGCCAGGGTGGCCAGCACCCGCCGACCCAGGGAGGCGGCCCGCTCGTAGCAGCGCTCGCCGTCGAGCACGTCGAGCGTGGCCAGCGCCGCGGCGCAGGCCACCGGGTTGCCGCCGAAGGTCGACCCGTGGGCCCCGGTGGGCCACCTCTCCATCAGCGCCCGCCCGGCCACGATGCCACCGAGCGGCAGCCCCGAGGCGATGCCCTTGGCGAACAGCACCACGTCGGGCGCCACCCCGTAGGTCTCGGCCGCGAACGGCCGTCCGGTCCGGCCCGCACCGCACTGCACCTCGTCGAACACCAGCACGATCCCGTGGGCGTCGCACCGCGCGCGGAGCCCGGCGAGCCAGTCCCGGGGCGGCGGCACATAGCCGCCCTCCCCCAGCACCGGCTCCACCACCATCGCCCCCACGTCGGCCGGCGGCGCCTCCAGGTCGAGCAGCCGGTCCAGCTCGGCGAGCGACGCCGCCACGGCCTCCTCGGGCGACGGGTGCTCGTGGGGCACGCAGTAGGGCGCGTGGTGCACGCTGCCGGGCAGCGGCTCGTACCCCTCCCGGTAGCGGCCCTTGGCGGTGGTGAGCGCCGTTGCGGCGAGCGTGCGGCCGTGGAACCCCCGCCGGAAGGCGATGACCCCGGGACGGCCGGTGGCCCTGCGGGCCAGCTTCAGCGCGCCGTCGACCGCCTCGGCCCCCGAGTTGCAGAAGAACACCTGGGGCTCGTCGAGGAACGGGCACAGCCCACCGATCCGCTCCGCGAGCTCGACGTTGCGGGTGCCGTGCACCACGACCGACGTGTGCAGCAGCGACCTGGCCTGCGCGATCACCGCGTCCACCACCCGCGGGTGGCAGTGGCCCGTGCTGTTGACCGCGATGCCGGCACCGAGATCGAGGTAGCGGCGCCCGTCGACGTCCACCAGCCACGACCCCTGGCCGCTGGCCGCCACCACGTCGTAGTACCGGGGCAACACCCCGGCGAGGGCCGCCTCGTCGCGGGCCAGCCAGCCGGCGGACTCGTCGGCGGGCGCGGTGCCGGTGGGTGTGTGGGCGCTGGTGGCGGTCACGCGTCCTCCCCGAGGCGCTGGGTGTCGATCTGCGCCTTCTGGAGGCGCCCCGAGTAGTCGACGTAGACGGTCTTCGGCTGGCTGAACTGCTCGATGCCCCGGGTGCCGGCCTCGCGGAACCCGTTGCCGGTGTGCTTGGTGCCGCCGAAGGGCAGCGGGATCTCCGCCCCGATGGTGGGAGCGTTGACGTAGACGATGCCGGCGTCGATCGTGTCGACCGCCCGGAGGGCGGCGTTGATGTCGCGCGTGTACACGGCCGCCGACAGCCCGTACTCCACGGCGTTGACCACCTCGACCGCCTCGTCGAGCCCGCCGACCTCGATGACGGCGAGCACGGGCCCGAAGACCTCCTCGCGGGCCACGCGATGCCCGGGACGGACGCCGGTCAGCACCGTCGGCGTGACGAACTCACCGCCGTCGCACCCGGCCACCGCCACCCGCTCTCCCCCGCAGGCCACGCTGGCGCCCTCGGCCACGGCGGCGTCGACCATGCCGGTGATCCGCTGCGCCGCGGCCCCGTCGATGACCGGTCCCACGTCGGTCGCTCCGTCCTGCGGGTCGCCCAGGCGGAGCTCCCGGGCCCGCTCGACGATGCGCTCGACGGCCTCGCCGGCGACGTCGCGGTGCACGACGAGGCGCGACGTCGAGGTGCACCGCTGCCCGGCCGTGCCGAACGCCCCGAAGATCGCGCCCTCGAGCACGAGGTCGAGATCGGCATCGGGCATGACGACCATCGCGTTCTTCCCGCCGAGCTCGAGCGACACCAGCCGGGGGCCGTCGGCCATGGCGGCGGCCGCGACCCTGCGCCCGGTGGGCACCGACCCGGTGAAGCTCACCGCCCCGACCCCGGGGTGGACGGCGAGCGCGGCGGCGGGCTCCGCCCGTCCGTGGACCACCTGGACGAGGTCGCCGGGCACGCCGGCCTCGTGGCACACCTCGACGAGGGCCTCGCAGCACGCGGGGGTGTGCTCCGACGGCTTGACGACGATGCCGTTCCCGGCGAGGAGGGCCGGGAAGATCTTCCACGACGGGATCGCCACCGGGAAGTTCCACGGTGTGATCATCCCGACGACCCCCACGGGCTGCCGGGTGGTCCAGGCCATCTTGTCGACCAGCTCGGAGGCGACCACGTCGCCGAGGGCGCTGCGACCCTGGCCGGCCACGAAGGCGGCCATGTCGATCCCCTCCTGCACGTCGCCCCCGGCCTCGACCAGCACTTTGCCGGCCTCCCGGCTGACCAGCGATGCCAGGCGCGACTTGTCGCGGGCGAGGAGCCGCCCGGCGGCGCCGATCACGTCGGCCCGGCCGGGAACCGGGACCCGCGCCCAGGATCGCTGGGCGGCGGCCGCGCGCTCGACCGCCGTGTCGACGTCGTCCGCGCCGTGGAGCGGGAACTCGCCGACCACCTCGGCCGGTCGCGCCGGGTTCACCGATCGGAACGTCTCCATGGTCTGCGATCCTCCCGCCGACCGGCCGGGTGGCCCGGTGGTCGGCACAGATGTTTCAGATCAGCATCAGAACGTATCATCTGTTCCATGAGCGCGCCCGGGCCCGAGCAGGACGACACCGGGTCCGTCCAACCACCGACCGCCCCGCCCCGCTCCACCGGTGCGCCAGCTGCGCCCGCAACCGGGGAGGCCGGCGGCGTGGCCGAGAGGATCGCGGCGGCCCGCCAACGGCTCTCCCCCGCCGAGCGCCGCGTGGCCGAGATCGTGCTGCGGGACCCGGCCACCGTGGCCTTCGGCACCGTGGCGGGCCTCGCGGCCTCGGCCGGAACGTCGGGCGCCTCGGTGGTGCGCCTGGCGGGACGCCTCGGCTACCGGGGCTTCAGCGAGCTCCAGGCCGCCGTGCAGGGGGCCATCGGGCAGCAGCTCGCGCCGGCGGTCCAGCGGATCCGCGCCGAGCCGGGCGGCGACGCCGTCTCCCGGACGCTCCGGGCCGAGCTGGGGAACGTCGAGCGAACGCTCCGCGCGGTCGACCCGGCGGCGTTCGAGCGCGCCGTCGGCCTGCTCGCGGACCCTGCCCGCGCAGTCCGGGTGGTGGCCGGCGACGCCGAGCGCGGGATCGGCACCATGCTCGCGACCGCGCTGGCCCTGCTGCGGGACGGCGTGGGCGAGGTGACGGGGTCAGACGTGGCCGTCGCCCGGCAGCTCGCCCACGCCGGGAGCGACACGGTGGTCGTGGCGCTCGACCTGCGCCGGTACGAGCGCTGGGTCCTCGACCACGTGGGCCGGGCCGCGGACGCGGGCACCGAGGTCGTGGCGTTGACCGACAGCGTGCTCTCACCGCTGGCGGCCGTCGCCACCGTGGCCTTCACCGTGTCGGCCGAGGGCGCGGGGCCGTTCGACAGCCACGTCGGCACGCTGGCCCTGGCCAACGCCATCGCCAGCGGGGTCGCGGGCCGCCTGCGCCGGAGCGCCACCGGGCGCCTCGACGCGGTGGAGGCCGCCTGGCGGCAGGCCGGCGCGCTGGTCGACCCGGACTGACCCCTGTCGACCCGGACTGCCCCCCGGCACGCGACGCGGCACCGACCCAGCGGCGCCGCCCGGCTCCCGCTCCCGGGCGACGCGGGATCAGGCGGGGTCGGCGAAGGACGGTGCGCGCTTCTCGAAGTACGCCGCGACCGCCTCGACCTGGTTGGGCGTGCCGATGAGCGAGCCGATGACCTCGCGCTCGTCGGCGTACTGCTGCGACAGCGGCACCCGGCCCGACTGCTCGATCAGCCGCTTGATGCCCCGGACGGCGTGCGGGCTGCGGGCCGCGATGTCCCGGGCGAGCGCGAGCGCGTCCGCCACGGGGTCGTCGCTCAGGCGGGTCGCCAGGCCCAGCCGCACCGCCTCCTCGCCCGACACCTCCCGGCCCGTCCACGCGAGCTCCTTCGCCACGTCCGGACCCACGAGCCGGGGCAGCGTGGCGGTGCCGGTCATGTCCGGCGACAGGCCCCACCGGATCTCGAGCACCGACAGGACCGCCTCGGGGTGGACGATGCGCAGGTCGGCGCCGAGCGCGACCTGCAGCCCGCCGCCGAGGCAGTGGCCCCGGATGGCTGCGATCACGGGCACGGCAACCTCGGACCACCCATGGGCCGCCTGCTGCCCCAGGTGGGTGATCCGCCCGTCGGTCCGGGCGATCGCGCCCGCGTCGCCGCCCCCGGCGTCGCCGTCCCGATCGACGCTGACCCGGCCGCCCGCCATGGCCTGGAACCCCGAGAAGTCCAGGCCGGCCGAGAAGGCCCGGCCCTCGCCCGACAGCACCACCGCTCGCACCGACGAGTCAGCCGCCAGGCGGGTGCTGGCGTCGACCAGCGCCACGAACATGTCGGTGTCCAGGGCGTTGAGCTTCTCGGGGCGGTTCAGGCGCACGTCGGCGACTCCCCGATCGGTCGTCACCGTCACTCGCTCGGACATGGGTCGGCCTCCTCGCACGGCGGTGGGACCACTCTGCCGCGCGCGGCCTACCGTCGGAGAGATGAGCGACCATCGCGCCCTCCCGCTCTCCGCGGCGGTGATCGACTACGCGATCGCCCACGGGACCGACGTCGACGACGAGGTCGCCCGCGACCTGCGGGCGGAGACGCAGGGCCTCGGCCCGGTGGCCGGCATGCAGATCGGTGTCGACCAGGGCCAGCTGCTCACGTTGCTCGCCCGGCTGGTGGGCGCCTCGCGGGCCCTGGAGATCGGCACGTTCACGGGCTACTCGGCACTGTGCATCGCCCGGGGGCTCGCACCGGGGGGAACCCTCACCTGCTGTGACGTGCACGACGACTGGACCGCCATCGCCCGCCGGGCCTGGAAGCGGGCCGGCGTGGCCGATCGCATCGACCTGCGGCTCGGCCCCGCGCTGGGGACGGTCCGGGGCCTGCCGGACGAGCCCCATCTCGACCTCGTGTTCATCGACGCCGACAAGGAGGGGTACGTGGACTACTGGGGCGAGCTGGTGCCGCGCGTCCGCGCCGGTGGCCTCCTCCTGGCCGACAACGTGCTGTGGTCCGGCCGGGTGGCCGATCCGACGGACGACGAACCCGACACGGTCGCGCTCCGGCGGTTCAACGACCTGGTGGTCGGCGATCGGAGGGTCGACGCGCTGATCCTGCCTGCGTTCGACGGCCTCACGATCGCCCGCCGTCGCGACGAGTAGCAGCAGCCTGCTGGTCGGCGCTCTCGATCGCCGCCCGCGCCTGGTCCCCCCGGGCGGGGAGCGGACCGAGGGAACCGTCGCCTCTGGAGTGGTGTAGGACGGGCATGCGAAGCGCGATGAAGAGGCTCACCCTGGCGCCCGTGATCCTGCTCCCCGCCCTGGTGTGGGCGGCCGGGCCGGCATCGGCGAAGGGCGCGGTGTCGGTGACGATCTCGGGCCCGGGCATCGACGAGCCCGTCGAGGTGCTCGATGCCTTCCGCATCCACGACACGGGGATGTGGACCGCGCTGGGCGACGTGGACCCGGCGTTCGCGGCGGCGCCGACGAAGGATCTCGGGCCCCGTCACACCCTCACGTGGCGGGTGATCAGCGGACAGGACGAGGCCGGACAGTACGAGACCACGCCCATCCGCCAGGACCTCTACCTGGACGCTGCGGACGGTCCTGTCGTCCACACGCCGCCCGGCCAACCGTTCAGGGACAGCGTCACCGCCGAGGTGTGGTTCCCGGTGCGCGACGGGTTACGCGGCGACCTGGTTGCAGCCGGCGCACCACTCACAGGCGGCAAGCCCACCGCGGGCAACCCCACCGCCGGCAAGCTCACCGCGGGCAAGCTCACCGCGGACAAGCCCAACGCCGGCACGCTCACCGCGGGCAAACCGCCCGCCGGGGACCTCTCACCGGCGCCATCCGGCGACCCGGTCTGGCCGGAACTGATGGCGGCCGGCGCGGGCGGGCTGGCGCTGGCCGGTGCCGGCACCCTCGCGATCCGCCGGGCCCGGCGGCTGGCCGCCCTCTCCGCGTGACGGCACGATGCGGTGGTGGGCCGGCTACCCGACGACCGAGAGCTCGTACAGCGCGCGAAGCAGGGTGACGTGGACGCCTATGCCTCGCTGCTGCGCATGCACGAGCCCGCGACGCGCCGGCTCGCCCTCGTGGTGGCCGGCTCAGCGGCGGAGGCCGACGAGGCCACCCAGGACGCCTTCGTCAAGGCCTGGCACGCCCTCGGTCGCTTCCGGGACGGGGCGGCGTTCCGGCCCTGGCTGCTGCGGATCGTGGTCAACGAGGCCCGCAACCGCCGCCGCTCGGCGGGCCGGCGGGCGGGCCACGAGCTGCGGTTCGCGCAGGATCGCGCCTCGGGCGGGACGGCCCTCCCGCCCGAGGCGGCAGCCCTCGCCGCCGACCGTCGCCGGGCCCTGGCGGCGGCGCTGGGCCAGCTGCCGGAGCCCCAGCGGGACGTGATCGCCTGCCGCTACCTGGTGGGCCTCGACGAAGCCGAGACCGCCGCCGCATTGCGGCTACCGCGTGGCACCGTCAAGTCCCGGGCGGCACGGGGCCTGACCCGCCTCCGGGCGCTGCTGCCGGAACTGGGACCCGAGTCGGGCTCCGCCCCGCGTCCGGAGACGCACCCGGTGCCGGGGCGCGGAGGGGGTGGCGATGGCTGAGAGCGGCGACCGCCGCAACGACCTCGCCGCGCTGGCCGCGTCCCTGCGGGACCTGGGATGGCAGCTCGAGCTCCCGGCCACGGATCCGGTGGCGGACGCCGTCGCCCGCATCGAGGCTCTCGAGGGGGTGCGGGCCGAGCCTTCCGTCGCCACCCTGGCCCGCCGGCGGCCACGCACACGCGTCCTCGCCGCCGCGGCGGTGGCGGTGGCGCTCGCGGTGACGATCGCGGCGCCCGGTCCCCGAGAGGCCGTGGCGGGCTGGCTCGGCCTGGGCCGGGTGGCGGTCACGTACACCGGTGACGTGCCCGAGGCCGCCGCCCGCACCTACGACCTGGGGACCCCGGTGCCGCTGGCGCAGGCCATCCAGGGGATGGAACCACCGTTGGCGGCACCGGCGCGGCTCGGGGATCCCGACGGGTCCTACGTGGACCGCCCGGCCGGCACGGTCACGCTGGCGTGGGCACCGTCGCCCGACCTACCCGAGGTCGCGGACTCCGGCATCGGCCTGCTCCTCACCGTCCTACCGGGCACGACCGACGCCGGCCACGTCTCCAAGGCGATCGGGCCGGGCACCACCATCGAGCTCGTCCGGGTCGGCGACCACCCCGCCTACTGGATCGCCGGGGAACCCCACGAGGTCGCCGTGGTCGACCCCGCCGGCCGGGTCGTGCACGACACCACCCGGCTGGCGGGAAACACGCTGATCTGGACCGATGGCGACCTCACGTTGCGCCTGGAGTCGGCCCTCGACCGCGCCGAGGCGGTCGACCTGGCGACCCACCTGCGGCCGCTCCGGGCGGGGTGAACCGTACGGGAGTGGCGGTGTGGGGCGTCGGCCACAGGGCGTGGCTACGTGAGCACACGGACCACGTCGACCCACGCGGGGGTTCCCGGCCGCGCACCTCCGTGGCCGCGGCGACGCACCGCAGGCCGGCAACGGTCAGAAGCCCAGGCGGGCCTCCTCCAGCGCCCGGCACGCCGCCGCCGGACCCGCGAGCTCGACGGCGGCGACCGACCGGCGACCGTTGAGATACAGGGCGAGCTCCTGCGGCGAGCCGATCAGCCGCACCGCAGGACCGCTGCCGCGCGCGGGCACCTCGCCCAGCCCGGGGGCCTCCAGCGCCACGCTCGCGCCCTTCACGTTCCGGAGCAGCAGCCGGGCCGACCGCCGCAACTGCGCCCACAGCGCGTCGTCGAGGTCGGGGCGATCATCGCGGGGCCCGAGGCCGTCGGCCCGCCTGACGTCCTCGTGATGCACGAACCACTCGTTGAGGTTGAGGACCCGCCGCAGTCCCGGCACCCGCCACGGCACCAGCGGCGGTCCCTCGCGTAGCCGCTCGACCAGCGCGGGGAGTCCCCGGGCACGCGCCCGGTCCATGAGCCGCTCGCCCAGGCGGGCGCCGCGTTGCCCACCGGCGATCGCCAGCACGGCACGCGGGTCGCGCTCGCGGATCACGAGGTGCGCGGCCAGGTCGAGGGTGGTCCACCCCTCGCACAGCGTCGGGGCGTCAGGGCCACGGGCGAGGAACAGGTCGCAGAGCTCACTGCGCTCGCGAGCGTCGAGAGGCGTCGCCGACATCGTCGCTAGGGTACGCGCACATGGCCTCCCCTCCCCCGCACGAGATCGACGACGACGCCATCTACGAGGTGACGATCACCACCGACAGGGGTGACATCGTGCTCGACCTCGATCCCCGCCTCGCCCCGGCCACGGTGAACAACTTCGTGGCCCTGGCCCGGCGTGGGTTCTACGACACCCTCTCGTTCCACCGGGTGGTGCCCGGCTTCGTCATCCAGGGCGGCGACCCCGAGGGCACCGGCGCGGGAGGTCCCGGCTACCGGTTCCGTGACGAGCCCGTCAGGGGCGAGTACACGCTGGGGGCCGTGGCGATGGCCAACGCCGGGCCCGACACGAACGGGTCGCAGTTCTTCATCTGCATCGACGACTGCACCGACAAGCTGGACAAGGCGTACAACCTCTTCGGCTACGTGACGTCGGGCATCGACGTGACGCAGCGGATCCGCCAGGGTGACGTGATGCGCTCGGTCAGCGTCGCCGAACGCCCCGCGGCCTAGCGCCGCCGGTCCGGCGGGCTCAGCTCGCCCGGTGCGGTTCGCCGACCACCAGGCGCACGGTGAAGCTGCCGTCGGTGCGGGTGAGGGCGACCTGGCTGCAGAGCTCGTGGACGAGCCACAGCCCGAAGCCGCCGAGGGTCCGGTCGTCGGTCGGGAGCAGCCCGACCAGGGGATCGGCGGGCCCCCGCCCGCGGTCGGTCACCGACACGACGACGCGCTCGGGTGCGGCCCACGCCCGGAGCACGACCGGCGGGCGGCCGTGAAGCGTCGCGTTGGTCACGACCTCGCTGCACGCGAGCACCAGGTCGTCGACGGCGGCCGGCGCGACCAGCGAGCGGCTGCCGACCTCGGCGACGGCCCGGCGGGCGGCCCCGGGCGTGGGGTCGACGAGCTCGGCGTCGGGCGCACGGACCGCGAGCGGGTCGGGCGGTACCTGCCGGCTGGCGAGGAACAGGGCCGGGTCCTCGTACCGCGGGTTGGCGCTGCGCCCACCGCGGCCGGTCGCCACGTTCGGGTGCGTCCGCTCGACGTCGGCGAGCACGTCACCCGGGGTGCAGCGGGTGTCGTACGGGCAGAGGCCCCACAGCGGCAGGTCGTGGAAGGCGTGGTTGATCACGGCCTCGTAGCGGGCCCACATCTCCCAGGGAGCACCCACTCCCGGGTGGGGCGCCGGGCCGACGGCACGGACGCGGCGTGCCCCGCTCGCCACCTCGTCGCCGAGCAGCTTCCGGTACCTGCGGATGGTGGCGGTCGGCCGGCTGTACTGGTCGGCGGCGTCGAGGAAGGTGAGGCCCGGCCGGTCGCCGACGGTCGACCGCACCAGCCGGAGCTCGGGACCGGGGAGCGACACGAACGTGGGATCACCGTCCGCCATACCCCCCTCGACGAACGGGACGACCAGCTCGAGCAGCTCCTCGTCGGAGCAGTAGAACCCCGTGTCGTGCACGAAGCCGGTGTGCCCGCCCGGCTCCCCAGCGGGCGTCCGTGACAGCTCGTCGGTCACGGGGTCCACCGGGCGGGACCGCGACGGGAGCACGTGGAACCGCCGCCCGCGGCCGGGACAGCGTGCGACACGGCGGGGCGGACCGGGCGGGCGGCGCCGGTCGATGGCATGGCGCCATCGTAGAATCCCGTCCTGGGGGAACGTCCATCGCAAGTACTGTGGCCGAGTGCCCGAGGAGCCGCTGTTCAGCGTCAAGGGCGGGTACTTCGTTCCGACGGAGCACACCCGCGGCCCCTGGGATCCGCGCCACCAGCACGGCGGGGCGGTGGCGGCGCTCGTTGCGCGCGCAGTGGAGCGCGCGGCCGGCGACGGGTTCGCGCTCACGCGTCTCACGCTCGACCTCATGCGCCCGGTCCCGCTGGAGCCGCTCGCCCTGGACGTGTCGGTGCCCCGCCCCGGCCGGCGCGTGCTCGGCCTCGCCGTGTCGGTCAGCGCCGGCGACCTCGAGGTCGAGGTGGTCCGCGCGCAGGCGGTCGTCATCCGCCGGGGCGACCTCCCGACGGGGGTGCCCGTGGACGACCGGCTCGTCCCCGGACCCGAGGCCGGTGACCCGACGCCGTTCACGACCCTGGGCGACGACATCCCGGCTTTCCACCGCTCCGGCACGGAGATCCGTCTCGTCGCCGGCCGTCCCGACCGTGCCGGACCCGCCACGGCGTGGTTCCGGCTGCGCCGCCGCATCGTCGAGGACGAGGAGCCGACGGGCGTCCAGCGGGCCGCGGCCGCGGCCGACTTCGGCAACGGCATCTCGTCGGTGCTCCCGTTCGAGGACTGGATCTACCTGAACCCCGACCTCACCCTCCACCTGGTGCGGCCCCCGATCGGCGAGTGGATCGGCCTCGACGCGCGCACCGTTCCGAGCGACGCCGGCATGGGGCTGGCCGAGAGCGCGGTCTACGACGGCGCCGGGCGCGTGGGGCGCGCCGTCCAGAGCCTCCTGCTCGACCGGCGGGCATGAGCTCGCTGGCTGCGGCAGACCGCGCCCGGGGGGCCGACCCGGCCGGGGACCACAACGTCGCGGACCTCTTCGGGGCGATCGCCGGCGCCGTGGGCGACCGGGAGTGCATCGTCGCCGGCCCCCGGAGGCTCACCTGGGCGGAGGTCGACGAGCGCACCGACCGCCTCGCCGGGGTGCTGGCCGAGCGGGGCCTCGGCCTCCACGGCGAGGTCACGGGCGGCCCCGGATGGGCCTCCCCGCACGACCACGTGGGGCTCTACCTCCACAACGCCCCCGAGTACCTGGAGGGGATGCTCGGGGCATGGAAGGCCCGCTGCGTCGGCGTCAACATCAACCACCGGTACGTGGCCGGTGAGCTCGCCCACGTGCTGGGCGACTGCCGGGCGGCGGCGGTCGTCTACCACGCCGCGTTCGCACCGACCCTCGCCGAGGTGCTCCCCCGCGTGTCGTCGGTGCGGCTGCTGCTCCAGGTCGACGACGGGTCGGGGACGCCGCTCCTTCCCGGGGCGCTCGACTACGGCGAGGCGCTCGCCGCGTCGACGCACCGCTGCGCGGGCCCCCGGTCGCCGGACGACCGCTACGTGCTCTACACGGGCGGCACCACCGGAGCCCCGAAGGGTGTCGTCTGGCGGCAGGGCGACTTCGTCGCCACGTGCCTGGGGGTGACCGGCTCGCACGGGAGCATCGTCGACGCCGCGCGGCGGCGCTCGGGGCTGCGGACCCTGCCGTCGGCGCCGTTCATGCACGGCGCCGCCCACTGGAACGCCCTCTCCGCGCTGCTGGCCGGCGGAACCGTGGTGATCCCGGACCGACCCCGGCACTACGACCCCGCCGACGTGCTGGCGACCTGCGAGCGCGAGCGGGTCACGGCGCTGCAGGTGGTCGGCGACCCGTTCGCGCGGCCGCTGCTCGACGAGATGGACCGGCGCCGCTATGACCTGTCCCGCCTGCGCCACCTGCTCTCGGGCGGTGCCGTCCTGTCGCCGACCGTGAAGGCCGCGCTGGCGGAGCGCCTGCCACAGGTCCGGATCGTCGACGTGCTGGGCTCGTCCGAGTCGGGCAGGCAGGCCATCGCCGGCGCAGCGTCGGGCTTTCGCCCGTCGGCCACCACGCACGTCGTGTCCGCCGACCGGCGCCGCCGTCTGGAGCCCGGCGAGCCCGAGGTCGGCTGGCTGGCGCAGGCAGGGCGCGTGCCGCTCGGCTACCTCGGCGACCCCGAGCGGTCGGCCGCCACGTTCCCGGTGATCGACGGCAGCCGCCACGCGGTGGCCGGTGACCGGGCCCGCCTCGCCGCCGACGGCACGATCGAGTTCCTCGGCCGTGACTCCGCCACGATCAACACCGGAGGCGAGAAGGTGTTCGCCGAGGAGGTGGAGCAGGCGGTGGGCAGCCACCCGGCCATCGCCGACGCCGTCGTCACCAGCCGCCCGAGCGAGCGCTGGGGCAACGAGGTCGTCGCGGTGGTGCAGCTGCGCACGGGGCACGAACGGCCGAGCGACGACGAGCTGCGCGACCACTGCCGAGCGCTGATCGCCGGCTACAAGCTGCCGAAGGCGTTCTGCTACGTGGACCGGGTGGTGCGCTCCCCCGCCGGCAAGGCCGACTACCGCTGGGCCCGGGGCATCGCCACCTCCAGGCCGTCGAGCGCCGCGCGGTGACGCTCACCCGGGTGCGTGGGCGCCCGCGGTGCGACCCGGTCACTCTCTGTGGCCCGCCACGACGTCGGGCGCCACGGCAGCCTGTGGACAACCGGCGTAATCCACAGGGTTGCCCTACTCGTCGCGCACAGGCCGGCCGTCGTACCGTCGGGGGCATGCCGACGTTCGAGGTGACGATGCGGGACCGCTCGGTCGAGCTGGTCGACGGCGCCGACGCCTACCAGCAGGAGGGCCCGATGACCACGTTCTTCCGCCGGGGCGACGGGCGCGCGGTCATCGACTCGTGGAGCACACGCGTCGCCAGCTTCCGCACCGCCGACCTGCTCGCGGTCCGGCTGCGCGAGAGCGCGGCCGGCACGAACGGCCTGCGGGCGGTCGCCGGCTGAACCTGACGCGCATCGGGCTCACCCCGACCGGCCGGGGGCGGCGCTCGGCACCCGGTGGACGAGGGCCGGCTCGAAGAACCGCGCCTCGTCCGCGTCCACCAGGAGCTCCGCTCGGCCGAGCGCGCTGACCAGCCGCTCGCACTGGTCGTCGAAAGTGCGGTAGCCCGACATCCACACGACGAAGATCCTCCCGTCGCCGGCCCGAGCCCGGATCTCGCCGGCGATCCGCTGCGGTTCCGCCGCGGCGTTCCGGTCGGCGTAGTCCACCCAGTCGACGCGCTCGGGTGGGTCGAGCGTGGGGTAGGCCAGCTCGACCAGGCCGTCCGGCATCTCGCGCGAGAACGCCGGGCCGAGCTGATCCGGGCAGTACACCACCACGTCCCCGGCCCGGGCCTGGGCGGCCACCGCGTCGCCCGCCTCGCCCGCCTGCGTCCGCTGGAAGTAGTTGATCCACAGCAGACCCCCGAGGGCGAACACCACCCAGATCCCGCCGCCCACGACCCGGGCCGCGCCGGGGAGCCGTGCGATGCCCACCGCGACCGCGAGCAGCAGCAGCGGCGCGAACACCGCGGCGTAGCGGCTCTGGAAGGTCGCGTCGGTGACGTAGCCCACCGCCGCACCGAGGGCGATGGTGAGGACCACGACCGCCAACTCCC
>JBKHJZ010000241.1:0-4440 GCA_046537875.1 Acidimicrobiia bacterium
GGCGATCGCCGTGCTCGTCATGGCCTTCCTCGGCGCTGCGATGTGGATCGGGTTCAAGGCGATCTGGGACTCGACCGAGGACACGGTCAACGACAAGGTGAGCGAGATCGGCAGCTGATCGGGGTCGCGTGTCTGATCGCAGTGGTGATCGCGGCACCGGGGTGTTCGCGTCTGCGGCCGGGTTGCTGGTCTTCCTGCTGTTCCTGTTGCTGGCCGCTCACGTGCTCATCGGACTGTTCGCCACGTCGGTGGTGCGGGCGGCGCTGAACGACGCGGCGACCCGGGCGGCGGCCGGCGGGCCGCCGGGTGGAGAGGCGGACCTCGCCCGCCTGGCGGACGAGGCCGAGGCCTCGCTCGGGCGGATGGGCGAGCGCACCACCGTGGAGCTCGCCTACGTGGACGACGACGGCGACGACCTGCCCGACGTGGTGGAAGGACGAGCGGTTGCCGTGCCGCCGGGGCTGATCCCCCGGACCCTCGGTGGCGCGTTCGGCGTGGGCGAGGTCGACGTGTCGGTGCGCATCCGCGTCGAGCGGTTCCGGTGACCGTCGGCCTGGGGCGCAGGGGGCAGCGTCGTGTGCGTGTGGCGTCGGACCGGCGGGCGGGTCGACCACCGGTCGGCGGTAGCGTCTGCGGGGTGAGCGATCCGGGAGACCGGCCCCAGCCCGAGCCGCCGGATGCCGAGTCGGTGGATCGCGAGATCGGCGAGGTGGAGGTGGCGCCCGGAGGCGAGCCGTTCCGGTCGGGGTTCGTGACCATCGTGGGCCGGCCGAACGTCGGGAAGTCGACGCTGCTCAACCGGATCCTGGGCCAGAAGGTGTCGATCGTCTCGAAGCGCCCGCAGACGACCCGGCACCGCATCGTGGGGGTGCTGAACCGGCCGGACTGTCAGGTGGTCTTCGTCGACACGCCGGGCCTCCACAAGCCGCGCACCGCGCTGGGCGAGCGGCTGAACGTGGCCGCCGAGACCAGCATCGAGGACGTCGACGTGGTGGCGATGGTGATCGACGCGACCCAGCCGCTGGGACCGGGCGACCGGTGGGTGGCGGCGCGCGTGCCCCGCGACGCCGTCGTGGTGGTCAACAAGATCGACGTCGCCAAGCCGGCCCAGGTGCTCCGGCAGCTCGCCGACGCGTCTGAGCTCGACCTCTCCGAGTACTTCCCGGTGTCGGCCCGCACCGGCGAGGGCGTGCCGGAGCTGGTCGAGCACCTGGTCGGCCGGCTCCCGGCGGGTCCCCGCTACTACCCGGAGGACATGGTCACCGACGTGCCGGAGGCCTTCTGGGTGGCCGAGCTGGTGCGGGAGCAGCTGCTGGCCGTCGCGCGCGAGGAGCTGCCCCACTCGATCGCCACCCGGGTGACCGAATGGGAGTGGCCCTACATCCGCTGCGAGATCATCGTCGAGCGGGAGTCGCAGAAGGGGATCGTCATCGGCAAGCGGGGCGAGGTGCTCAAGAAGGTGGGCACCGCGGTGCGCCGCCAGCTCCCCGAGGGCGCCTACCTCGACCTGCACGTCAAGGTCGACAAGGACTGGCAGCGCCGGCCCCACGCGCTCGACCGGCTGGGGTTCTGACGCCGCGCCTCACGGTGCCGGAGCGGCACCCGCCACGTCGCCGGGGGTGCTGACCGCGTCGTCGCCGGCGGCGAGCTCGCGCAGGAAGCGCAGGATCTCGTCGCGGTCGCGGGTCCGGCGCATGCGGGGGAGCGTGGCCACGATCTTCGGCCCGTACGACGCCGTGGCCAGCCGGGGGTCGAGCACCGCGACCGCACCCCGGTCGGTGGTCGAGCGGATGAGCCGGCCGACACCCTGGGCGAGCAACATCGCGGCCCGGGGGACGTCGATCGCGGTGAACGCCCCCGGCCCGGCCCGCTCGCGCCGGGCCTGCAGCAGGGGATCGTCCGGCCGGGGGAACGGCAGCCGGTCGATGGTGACCAGCGACAGCGAGGGACCGGGCACGTCGATGCCCTGCCAGTAGCTCATCGTGGCGAGCAGGCAGGTGGCGGGGTCGGCGGCGAACCGCTCGACGAGCGCCGGCTTGGGGAGGTCGCCCTGCGCGAGCAGCGGGAACGACAGGCGCGGGCGGAGGGCATCCACCGCCCGGTTCATCGCCCGGTAGCTGGTGAACAGCGCCAGCGTGCGCCCGCCGGCGGCCCCGATGAGCAGGGCGAGCTCGTCGATGGCGCCGTCGAGCCAGCGGCGATCGGTGGGCCGGGGCAGGCCCACGGCGCAGTAGACGAGCGCGTTGGCGCCGTAGTCGAACGGGCTCCCCACGTCGACGATCCGGTCGGGCCCCGGGGGAAGGCCGACGTGGGCGCCGAACCCGGGGGCGAGCGTGGCGCTGGTGAGCACGGCGGTGCGCTGCGACCAGAGCTGGTCGCGCAGGAGCCCGGCGACGTCGACCGGCGCCAGCCGGAGCGCCGGTGCGTGCGCCGGGCCGCTGACCCAGAGCACGTCGTCGTCGCCCGGCGTCGAGACCGCGTCGATGTCGTCGAGCAGGGCGGTGGCGGCGCGGCGGGCACGGATCGCCCGGGCGGCCACGTCGTCGGCGACGGCACCGCCGTCGTCGGGGGCGTCGTCGCCGGGGATCGCTCGCAGCGCCGCCTGCGCCCGCTCGACCCGGCCGCGCACGGTGGCCAGGGCCTGCCCGACATCGTCGGGGAGCGGCGCGGTGAGCCGGGCGCCGTGGTGCGACTCGATCCCGCCGGTGAGCAGCCCGGCCGCGTCCGCGACCTGAGCGATGGTGTCGCCGGCCTCGGCGAGGATGCCGCGCAGGGCTCGGGCCAGGTGGGCGAACCGGCCCGGACCCAGCTCGACGCCGGCGGTCGCCGAGATGATGTCGTCGAGCACGTGGGCCTCGTCGACGACCACCACGTCGTGCTCCGGGAGGATCGCCCCGTCGGCGGCCAGGTCGAGCCCGTACAGGTGCTGGTTGACCACCACCACGTCGGCGTCGGCGGCACGCGCCCGGGCCGCCTCGGCGAAGCAGCGGTCGCCGCGGGGGCAGCGGTGGGCGCCCGGGCAGTCGCGTGAGGTGGTGCTGACCGCCGTCCACGTCGCGTCGGTGGGCTCGACCGGCAGCTCGGCCCGATCGCCGGTCGTGGTGCGCCCCGCCCACTCGGCGATCGCCGTGAGCTCGTCGAGGTCGGCCCGCTCGGCGAACCCGTCGAGCGCCAGCTGGGCGCCCGGCACGGCCGCAGCGGCGCCGTCGCCGCCGCGGCCGTCTCGGTCCTCTTGGCGGCCGTCCCGGTCCTCGTGGCGGTTTCGGACCTCCTGATCGGCCGTACGGTCGCTCGGCGCGGCGGCACCTCGGTGGCCGGGCCCCTGGCCCGCCGGCGCGGCGGCGCCGTGTGCCAGCTCGGCGAGGCGTTGGACGCACACGTAGTTGGACCGCCCCTTGAGGATCGACCACTCGAACGGGGTTCCGAGGTGCCGCTCGAGGAACGGCAGGTCCTTGTGGGCGAGCTGGTCCTGGAGCGCGCGGGTGGCGGTGGCGACCACGACGCGGCGACCCGACAGCAGGCCCGGCACCAGGTAGGCGAGCGTCTTGCCGGTGCCCGTGCCGGCTCGCACCACCAGGTGCCTGCCCTCGTCGAGCGCAGCGGCGACCTCGGCGGCCATGCGCTCCTGGCCCTCGCGTGCCTCCCCACCGCCGGGAAGGGCGTGGACCACCTGCGACAGCGCGGCGGCGATGTCGGGCTCGGGCACGACCGTGGACGGTAGTACCGCCAGGGCGCCGGGCCGCGGAGGCGCGGGGCCGGCGAGGTCAGCCGAGCGCGGCGGCGGGCTCACGTCCGGTCTCGGCCAGTGCGCGGGCCTCGGCGACGGCGTCGACGAGGTCGGGCAACGGCCGGTCGAGGGGCCCCTCGGGGGTGAGGAAGGCGAACACGACCGCGGAGACGGGCTCGCCGGTGGCCTCGGCGACGGCCAGCGCGTACGAGGCACCCTGGAGGCGGTAGCGCTCGACGAGCGGGTCGAGGTCGTCGGCGAGGCCCGCCGGGCCGGTCTTGTAGTCGACCACCACCAAGCCGCCGGCCCGCCGGTAGAGCAGGTCGACGTACCCCTCGAGCGTGCGGCCCCCGGCGAGCGGCACGCCGACGTAGACCTCGCGCCAGTGCGGGTGCGCGGCGGCCTCGACCACGGTGGGGGAGCGCAGCGCGGCCTCGACCAGCGAGCGGATGTGTCCCTCGAGCCCGATGACACCCTCGGCGGCGGCCTGGGCGGCCACGGCCTCGGTGAGGCCGGCGCCGCTGGCGAGATCGATGGCCTGGAGCGTGCCGTGCACCGCCCGGCCGATGGCGGTGCCGTAGCGACCCTTCTGCCACGGTGGCAGGTCGAGGTCGCGGGGCCGCTTCCGCAGTCCGGGGTCGTCGGCGGTGTCGGGCTCGCCGTCGGCCGAGAGGGCCGTGGCCGCGACCGTGCGAGGCCGGCCGCTCCGGGCG
>JBKHJZ010000242.1:0-4396 GCA_046537875.1 Acidimicrobiia bacterium
CGGTGTCGCACGACGGCGGCACCGGTGCCTCGGCAACCACTGACATGCCCCAGACCCTAACCAGGGGGTGTGACAATCAACGGCGGGAGTCCGAACGGCTCGGAAGGTGCTCCGAGGTGGTGCAGGCTGCGAGGGCGGTCCACGCCGGCCGCCGCACAGGCAGGACTCGGTGACCAGACCTGGCGCCAACGGCTGAGCGGCACCCATCAACTACCGCCCCAGGTCAGCAGCGGCTCACAGGTCGGCGGGCAGCACCTGCTCGGTGATCAGGCGCTCGAAGCGGGCCGGGTCGCCGCCGACCCAGCGGCGGCAGAGCCGGAGCCCCTCCGTGTAGCAGTGGCTGTACGCCCGCCACGTCCCGTCGGTCATGAACGCCAGCGCCTTCTCGGCCCGGGGCCGGGGCAGCAGCGCCCACCGCTCGAGGTAGGCGATCACCTCGTCGGCGGGCCAGGCGTGCTCGTGCAGGAGGATGGCGGCGTTCGAGCGCACCCACGCCAACGCCTCGGCGGCCTCGGCCACCGCGGCGGCGACCTCGGTGTCGTAGCGCACGCCGAGCGGCCGCAGGTGCCCGCTCACGGTGACCTCCGGCCGCCGGCCGAACGCAACCTCCGCGGCCAGGTCGGCCAGGCCCTCGGCCACCGTGCACTGCGGCGTGCCCACCAGGAAGATCGTCTCCTCGGCCCAGCGGCGCCGCCGCACCAGCCCAACCTCCTTGCGGCTGTGCTCGGTGTGGTGGCCCGGGTAGGCCTCGTGCGCCACCAGGTGGCCGAGCGACAGCGACAGCACGGGCAGGTCGGTGTTGATCGCCACCCGGCTGCGCAGGTCGCCCTCGTAGTAGTTGAACCCCGACCAGGGCTTGCCGGTCTCGAACACCCACTCGACGTGCTCGCCGTCGGGCAGGCCGAACATCCGCTGCGTGCGCTCGCGCAGGTCCTCGGCCAGCGACCGGATGGCCGGCTCCAGCTTGTCCGCCGGCACCGCGTGCGCCTCGCGCCAAGCGATGTGGCGCTCGCGCAGGGTGGTGTCGCCGCTGTCCGGGAGCACCGCGTCCAGCCGGCGGTGGGCGGCGGCGAGCTCGTCGTCGGGCACCAGCGCGGGCCGGACGCCGTAGCACTGCTCCACCTCGTCGAGATACCCGATGTCCTCACCCGCGAGCGTGCGGGCCGTGGTCCGCAACCCGAGGGCCTGCGCACGGATCCACCGGCGGCGGCCCGCGTCCACATCGCCCCCGCCGTCGCCGGCGTCGAGGTCGGCGACCAGGCGGCCGGCCTCGGCCACGAGCTCGGCCGGCGGGCGGGGCGGCTCGGCCTCGACCCGGACGGCCAGCCGCGCCGGGCCGTAGTAGGCATCGACCAGGCCGTCGACGTGCCGGCCGAGCCGCAACCCGAGCGTGAGGTACCGCTCGACGAGGTCGGTCACGGAGCCCGCCGGATCGGCCAAGCTCCTCCGGCACGAACCAGCGCGCTCAGCCGAGCTTCTCTCGGAAGAAGTCGAGCGTCTCGCGCCAGCAGGCGGCCGACGTCGCCGGTGCGTGCACCTCGGGCCGGGTGTCGTTGAAGAACGCGTGGTCGACGTCCGGCACGACGTGCAGGCGGGCCTCCTTGCCCAGGTCGTCGAGCGTCTTCTGCAGCTCGGCCACCTTGTCGGGCGTGAAGAAGGCGTCGTTGCCCGCGTAGTGACCCAGCACCGCGGCGTCGAGCCGCGACCAGTCGGGCTCGGCGTCCGGCCAGGGGATCAGGCCGTACCACGGGACCGCCGCCTTCACGGTGTCGGGCCGGTGCGCCGCCGCCACCAGGGCGAGGCCGCCACCCATGCAGAACCCGGTGACCCCGACGGCCTCGCGTCCCGACACCTCGGCCACCTTGTCGATCGCCCCCGACATGTCCTTGGCCGCCTGGTCGACGTTGAGCGCCATCATGAGCTTGCCGGCCTCGTCGGGCTCGCTGGCCGTCCGACCCCGGAACAGGTCGGGAGCCAGCGCGACGAACCCCTCGGCGGCGAAGCGGTCGCACACGTCCTGGATGTGGGGCACCAGCCCCCACCACTCCTGGATGACCACCACGGGGATGCCACCGCCGCCCTCCGGCGTGGCCAGATAGCCCTGGGCGTTCGAACCGTTGCTCGGGAACTCGACCATCTCACCCATACGGCGGAAGCTACTCAACAGCCCACCGGCCACGCGGCGGGACCGCGATGTTGGTCCGAACGATCGACCGGAATGGTTGGCCTCACTGCTCATGTGGGCAGGCAGAGGGTCGTCGGCTACGAAGACCCGACGATCAGTTCCGCCGTCGGATGTGCGACGGCCAGTCCGCCGTCGGTGGTCACGACCGGTACGCCGAGAACCGCGCCGAGCTCCGCATAGAGCGCGTCCACCAGCCTCAGGTTGTGGCGGCGCCTCCAGGCACCCACGAGCAAGGCGCCCAGCGCATGGCGTTCGAGCGGCGCAGCCGCCAGACGCTCGAGCCGGGTCTCGACCTGCGACGACGAGAGATCACCAGCTCGCTGGAGCCGACCGAGAGCCGAGAGGATCTCGGCATCGAAGTGAGCGGGAGCGTGAAGCTCCCTGCCCCGGAGACGGGTCTCCACTCTGGAAGCGAGATCGTTCCCGAGCAGCAGGTCCACCATGGCCGAGGCATCGACGACAACGGCCTCAGCCACCGTGCTCGAACTCGTCCTTGGCGGCCTCGACTGCCGCGACGGCGCGGCGGTGAGCGACCCCTGTCGGCCGGAGCCGTACGACAGCGTCCAGCCACTCGTCGGTGCGGCGTGCGCTGAGCGCCTCACGGAGCGCCCGTTGCGTCAGCTGCGAGACGTTCAATCCGGAGGCCCTCGCTTCGTCGGCGAGATCGTCGGGTACGTAGACGTTCACCCGGGCCATGCGCACAGTATACACACTGAGGAGCAGCTGTGCTTCACACCGGCGAGTGCTCTGCGTCGAACGCCTGCCGCACCCCGCTTGGGAGCCTTCGGTCGCCACGACCCACGAAGTCGCGCAGCGGGCTGACGTCGATGGCGGGCAGGTCGACGAGAACCGTGGGACAGCCGTCCGGGACAGCCCGACCGCCCCGGCCGGCACCAGCCAGCCTCTCACCACCGATCGGCACGCCGGTGGGACAACAGCATCGCCACCCGGGCCACCAGCCGGTCGCTGTGCGAGCCGCGCCAGTAGACCCGCCCGCAGCCGGGGCACAGCCGCACGCGGGGCTGCGTCCGGGCCACGTCGGCAGGCACCCGATCGCGGACCGTCGCGGTGTCGACCTCCTCGGGCACCGCGTTGCACGCCAGGCACCGGGCGAACGGGCGCACGCGGTCGCGCAGCTGCAGGCGGTCGAGCACCTCGGCCACCTGGTCCACCGGATCGTCGGCCCGGATGAGGATGCCGTGCGTGATCGCCCGGCGCTTCAGCAGGCCGCGGTCACGGGTGAGCAGCGTGCGGTGCTCGTCCACCGACAGGCGGGCGAGCCGGTCGTCGTCCCAGTCGTTGCCGTAGAGGGTGTCGAAGCCCAGGAGGCGGAGGTCACGCGCCAGCGTCGCGAGGTGGACGTCGGCCACGAACCGCGGCTCCCGCAGGGGCTCGGGACGCAGCCGGCCCACGGGGCCGACGTCGAGCGCCTCGAACACCGGGTAGACCGCGATGCGTTCGCCGTCGACCAGCCGGTGGTCCCACCCGACCGGCTCGCCGTCGGCGAGCACCACGTCGACCTCGGTGTGCGGCACCCCGAACGACTCGATGGCGTCCTTCACGGTGGGCGCGACATCGAACCGGAAGGCCACCGTGCGGCCCCGCAGCTCCGGGGCCAGCAGGTCGCCCAGCTCGGCGTAGAAGCGCAGCTCGACCTCACCGGCCACCCGCCCAGCCTGCCCCTCAGCGGCGGGCCACGATGCTCACCGGGTCAGTAGCCGCCTTCCAGCTTGCGGTGGTCCCACGAGACGATGCGGTCGGCGTGGACGACCACCCCCACCCGCTTGGCCCCGGTCCGCTCGAGGTACGGCTGCATCTCGTCGGACCACTCGCCCATGTAGCGGCCGAAGACGCTCCGCCCGATGTCCATGAGCGCGTCGTGGTCGCGCACCAGCTCGGCCCGCCCCACGATCTCGACCCCCCGGAGCTCCTCGTAGGCCTCCCCCGCCTCGACCAGGCACGTGATCTGCGGGGTGCGCTCGAGGTTGCGGATCTTCTGCGACTTCCCGTATGTCCAGAACGCGGGGGCGCCGCCCGCGAAGCCGTACCACATGGCCACGAGGTGGATGGTGCCGTCGTGGTTGAACGTGGCCACGTTCATGGTGTGGCGGCCGTCGAGGAACGCACGCACCTCGTCGTCCGACATGCGGATGAGATCCCGGCGCTTCATCCCCGCATCCTGGCTCACGGCCGGGTCCGGCGGCCATCCGC
>JBKHJZ010000051.1:0-17421 GCA_046537875.1 Acidimicrobiia bacterium
GCGAACCCGATCAGGTCGAGGCGGAGGTCGTCGGTCGGCTCGTGGCCCGGGGCCAGCGTCACGAAGGCCTTCACGACCTCGCCGGCCACCGGATCGGGCACCCCGATCACGCCGGCTTCCACCACGGCCGGGTGCTCCATCAGCGTGCTCTCCACCTCGAAGGGGCCGATGAGGTGGCCGGCCGACTTGATCACGTCGTCGGCCCGGCCGACGAACCACAGGGTCCCGTCGGCCTCGCGCCGGGCGACGTCACCCGTGAGGTACCAGCCGCCCGCGAAGCAGGCCCGGTAGCGCTCCTCCTCGTGGAGGTAGCCCCGGAACATCGACGGCCAGCCCGGCCGGAGCGCCAGCTCGCCGTCGACGCCGGGCTGGTCGATCTCGCGGACCGCCCCGTCGACGACCTCGGCGCGGCCGTCCCTGCCCCGGCGGAGGAGGCCCGCCTCCACGCCGGGCAGCGGCCGGCCCATCGACCCGGGACGGATGTCGCAGCCTGCGAGGTTGGCGATCATGATCCCGCCGGTCTCGGTCTGCCACCAGTTGTCGTGGATCGGCAGTCCCAACGCCTCCTGGCCCCACACGACCACCTCGGGGTTCAGCGGTTCGCCCACGCTGGCCACGAAGCGCAGATGGCGCAGGTCGTGGCCCCGGGCCGCCTCGGTCCCGGCCCGCATGAGCATGCGCAGCGCCGTGGGCGCCGTGTACCAGACGGTGACCCGTTGCTCCTCCAGGATGCGGTACCAGCGCTCGGCGTCGAGCTCGCCCTCGTCGACCACGGAGGTCACGCCGTGGGTGAGCGGGGCGATGATCCCGTACGAGGTGCCGGTGACCCATCCCGGGTCGGCCGTGCACCAGAAGACGTCGTCGGGGTGCAGGTCGAGGGCCGAGGTGCCGGTGGCGTGGTGGGCCACCACGGCGTCGTGCACGTGCACCGCGCCCTTGGGGGTCCCGGTGGTGCCGCTGGTGAAGTGCAGCAGCGCCATGTCCTCGGGTTCGGTCGGCGGGATCTCGAAGCCCGCCGGTGCCGTGGCGAGCAGGTGGTCGAAGTCGAGCGTGCCGTCCGCGTCGAGGCTCGCCTCGTCTGCGCCCACCAGGATCACGTGGCGGAGACCGGGGAGGGCGTAGCGGATCGGCTCCACCTTCCGCCGGTACATGGCCGGCGTGGTCACCAGCACCCGGCCGTCCCCGCGGTCGACGCGCTGGCGGATCGGCTCGGGGCCGAAGGCCGAGAAGAGCGGGGAGGCCACGCTCGCGTGCTTCAGGGTGCCGAGCACGGTGACGTACAGCTCGGGGACCCGCCCGAGCAGCGTGAAGACGCGGTCGCCCCTGCCCACGCCGAGCCGCGAGAGGGCGGCGGCGAACCGGTCGGTCGCCGTGGCGAGCTGGCCGTACGTGGCCTCCTCGACCCGCCCGTCGCGGCGCAACCACCGGAGGGCGACGCGATCGCGTCGGGGGCCCCTCGCGTGGCGGTCCACGGCCTCGTACGCGATGTTCAGCCCGCGTCCCCCGGGCAGGCCGTCCAGCTTCCGGCGTGCCGCATCCCACGAGAACGTGCGCCGTGCCGCCTCGAAGTCGACGATGTTGGGCCGAACCCCGCCCGGCCACGCCCGCTTGAGGATGGTGGGCCAGGTCCCGGGCGGCGGCCCGCTGGTGCGTCGCTGCATCGACCACCTCGCTCGATCGTGGCGAGCCGGACCGGCCGGTCGCCGTCACCGACAGTCTGCGGAGGGACCGCCGTCCACCGGAAGGGGCGAAGGTCATCGGCGGGCGGCCGGTCGAGGGTGACGTTGGGCCCTGGCCCGGGGGAGAGGCGGCCCCCCAGGATGTGTGCGTGGAGGAGCCCACCGCCGATCGCCGCGACGGGCCGCCGGGTCGGCGGCAGGTCGGGTTGCCGGGCGGCCGCCGGCTCGAGGTCCGGCCCGTCGAGGTCGGCGATGTCGACGGCCTCGTCGAGCTGTGCGCCTCGCTGTGCGACGAGGACCGGTATCGGCGGTTCTTCTCCGGCTACACGCCGGACCGGGCGTTCTTCGAGCGTGCGGTGCGGATCGGGGAGCGGGGCGGGTACGGCCTCGTCGCGATGGTCGCCGGGGGCCGCAGGCCGGGCCGGATCGTCGGCGAAGCCAGCTACGAGCTGCTGCCCAACGGGGACGGCGAGCTGGCGATGATGGTGGCCCCCGACTGGCGGGGCTGGCTCGGACCCTTCCTGCTCGACGCGCTCGTCGAGGCGGCCGCCGCGCGGGGCGTGCCCAACATCGAGGCCGACGTGCTCGTGATCAACCGACCGATGCTCGAGCTGCTCCGGTCGCGCGGCTACGCGGTGATGCCCAGCGACGACTGGGTGTCGGTCCGGCTGGTGATCGGCACGACGGGTCACACGCCGGTGTGGCCCCGGGATCACGAGCGGCCACGGGTGCTGGTCGAGGTGCCCGGCGGCCGCTGGCACGCAGCTGCGGCGGCCCGGGAGGCCGGGCTGGACGTCATCGCCTGCTCGGGCCCGCGCGGCCCGCAGACGCGGTGCCCCGCCCTCGCCGGGGAGCCGTGCCCGCTCGCCGCCGGTGCCGACGCGGTGGTCGTGTCCGACCCTCCGGACGATCCCCGGTGGGAGCGGCTGGTCGAGGCCCACAGGCACCTCCATCCGGGCGTGCCGGTGTGCGTCGAGCACCGCCCGCGGCGGCCGGCGCCCGGGGAGGGGGCCGGCGGTGCCGAAGAGGCGGGGAGGAGCCGAGCGGCCGATGCCGAGAAGCTGGTCGTCGAGATCGTCGACCGGCTCGCGCGCGGTCACATGGAGGGTGGCGGTTCAGCCGGGGCGCCGGCGTCGCCGCTTGTCGAGCGCGCCGACGGCGAGCAGGGCCCCCGCGACGCCGATCGCGACCGGCACCCCGGCCGGCGGCCATGAGGCCCCAACGGCGTGCCGGTCGGGGTCTTTCGACCCTTGAGCGGGCCGGGAGCGGGGGCGGACCCTGGGCTCGACAGAGGAGTCGCGCGACGGAGGTGCGCCATGCTCGCCAGAGACGCTGCTCGCAAGGCCCCGGTGACGATCGCGGCGGACCGGACGGTCACCGAGGCGGCCGAGCTCATGGACCGGGCGGTCGTCGGTGCGCTCGTGGTCGTCGGGGACGACGACCGCCCGGCCGGCATCGTCACCGACCGCGACCTGGTGGTGCGGGGCATGGCCAGGCGGGTGAGCCCCGAGGCTCGCGTCGACTCGGTGATGTCGACGGACCTCATCACACTGCCCGCCGACGCCGACCTACGTGACGCGCTCGGTGCCTTCGAGTCGACGCCGGTCCGCCGGCTCCCACTGGTCGAGGACGGGCGGATCGTCGGGATGGTGACGATCGACGACCTCGTGATCGACCTGGCGTCCGACCTGGGCCGCCTGTCGCGGCCGATCACCGGCCAAGTGCTCTTCGGCCACCAGGAGGCGGCCACACCGGCCACCACCGGCTGAGCCACCGGGACGGCGAGAAAGGGGCACCGATGGGACATGTCGTGGTGGGCGTCGACGGCTCGGACGGCGCTGCGGAGGCTCTCCGCTGGGCGGCCCGCGAGGCGGCGCTGCACGGTCACACGGTGACCGCGCTCTACGCCTGGGGGTTCATCGACCGCCATCACGAGGGTGGCGACCGCACCTTCGATCCCGCCTTCGGTGAGGACGAGGCCCGGGCCGTCCTCGACAAGGCCGTGGGACGAGCGCTCGACGCCGGCGGTGTGCCCGTGTCCCTCGAGCGACAGGTGGTCAACGGGGAGCCTGCGCCCGCCCTGGTTCGGGCCGCCGAGGGTGCCGACCTCCTGGTGGTGGGCGCCCGGGGTCTGGGCGGGTTCGCACGCCTGCTGCTGGGCTCGGTCGGCAGTCAGTGCCTCGAGCACGCGCCGTGTCCGGTCGCCGTCGTGAGACCGCTCGACCAGGGCCGGCAGGGGGCACCCCCACGGGTCGTCGTCGGTGTCGACGGCTCCGAGGCTGCCCGGGGGGCGCTCGCCTGGGCGCTCGACGAGGCCCGCGCCCGCGGTGCCGCGCTGGACGTGGTCCATGCCTGGGACCTGCCGCTCATCGGCCACCTCGGTGCGCTCGCCTTCGACCCGGTGATGTTCCGGGATGTGGGTCACGAGGTGCTCGACGAGGCGATCAGCGCGGCGGAGGCGCGGGCGGCCGGAGTCGGCGTGCACCGCCTCCTCGCCCGAGGCCCCGCGGCCCGGGTGCTCATCGAGCGCGGTCGGCGTGCCGACCTCCTGGTGGTGGGCGCCCGGGGCCTGGGCGGGTTCGCCGGGCTGCTGCTCGGCTCGGTCTCGCACCGGGTGGCGACGGGTGCGCCGTGCCCGGTGGTCGTGGTGCGCGACCGCTCCTGACGGCCGGGGCCGGGCCCGGCCGGGCCCCGGCGGCAATCCTCACGCCGCCGGGCGCGTTCGGCGCCGCCGCCGCTCGTTGATGTAGCCCCGCCCGAGCCCGCCGGCGTTCTCGCGCAGCCAGTCCGAGAGCCGGACAGCCCCCGTTGCCGGGCCGTCGGTGTCGGCCAGCCCCTCCATCGTCGAGATCAGCTCGTCCCGTGTGAGCACGTCGTCCCGCAGCACCACGCCGAGGACCTTGGCGCCCTGCAGCACCAGGGGGGCCGGCATTCGCACGATCCGGGCCCGCCCACCCACCAGGTCCCGGACCGAGGTGACGAGCTCGAGGTAGGTCGGCCGCTCCGGACCCACGGCGTCGACGGCGCCGTCGGCACCCGCGTCGGACGGGTGGTGGCCTCCCGCCTCCCCCAGGGCGACGCACAGACGGGCCACGTCGTCGACATGGACCGGGCGCACCCGGTAGCTGCCGTCGCCGGCCACCGCGAAGACCGGGAGGCGCCGGAGCAGCCAGGCCAGGTTGTTCAGCAGCACGGCGTGCCCGCCGAAGATCAGGGCCGGCCGGACGATCATCGCCGGGACCGACGACGCCCGGACCGAGCTCTCGACCAGCGCCTTGGCCCGGAAGTACGGGAACGGCGACGCCTCGCTGGCGTGAGCGACGCTGAGGTGGACGATCCTGCGCACGCCGGCGCGCTCGGCTGCGGCGATGAGCGCACGCGACCGCTCGACCACGGTCGCATAGCCGGACTCGGTGCCGGTGCGCATCCAGAAGGTGTCGTAGAACGTCGTGGCCCCGGCGAACGAGGCGGCGAGCTGGTCCGGATCGTCGAACCGGTAGGGGCGGACCTCGATCGCCTCGGCCCCGTCGCGCGGACCCGGATGGTTCGTCAGCGTTCGCACGCGTCGTCCCTCGCCGAGGAGCCGCTCGGCGATGGCCCGCCCGGTGTTGCCGAAGGCGCCCGTCACCAGGTCCAGCTCCCGCTCCGGACCGCCGTCGCGGCCGCCCGCGCCCGTGCCGGGCCCGGGCCGACCGGTGCCCTGACCTGGTGCGTCCACCGGGCGAGTATCCCACCCGGTCTCGACGTGCCGGCCGCGGGTCAGCGGTGGACGATCTCCACCACCTCGGCCAGGTAGTGGTCGACGCGCGCGTCCTCGAGGCAGCCGTGGAGCTGGCGCTCGTCGGCCTCGTCGAGCGCGGGGCGGACGCGGAACGACCACGTCCGCTCGTCCAGCCGGCTCGTCTCGGGGTCGACCCGGCGGGTCCGGGCCTCGAACAGGCAGATCCCCACCAGCGCCTCGGTGGCGGCGCGGAGGTCCACAGCGTCGGAGCGGGCCCGGCCGCGCACGACCACGTCGGTGTGCGACGCCGGATCGGTCGGGGCATGCCGGCTGATCGTGGCCTCCCGCACCAGGAAGATGCCCAGCGCGCAGGCGAGCGCGGCGGCGAGCGCGAGCGCCCGCCTCACCTGTCGGGCACCGCCGGCCCGAGGAGCAGGCGGACGGCCGCTGCGTCGGGTTCGTCGCCGGCTGCGGCGAGCTCGGCGTCGTCGGCAACCAGGCCGCCGTCGGGTGGTGCCAGGGATGCCAGGCGCGCGGCCAACGACCGCTCGAGCTCCGGGTGGACGGTGCGGCCGGCCACCCGGTCGAGAACCCAGGCACCGGCCGACACGACGGCACCACCCCCCAGCAGCACCGTGAGGAAGACGCTGGTGCGGCTCAGGTCGCCCTCGAGCCAGGCGAAGCGGTGATGCCCGCATCGACCGCCGCTGGGTCGGTGAGCGCGACGAGGCTCAGGTCGCCGGCACGAGTCGGCTCGCCGTCGGGTGATCGGGACGGTGCGACCGTGCCGCCGGATCGGCCTCCTCGCGGGCGCGACGATGCCTGCGGCACACCTCTGCGCTGCCGGTCATCTGCCTCCACGAGACGAGCCCGGCGGCGCCCGGTGCGTTCCGTGGGTTCCCGAGCGGTCGATCGGACCGTCGGGTCTGCGGGACGCGACGCCGTCCGGCGGGCCGGGGGGTTCGATGCCGTGGGGCGGCCCGGGGTGGTCGATCTGGTGGCCTCGACCCCGAGCCTCGGTGCGGCCGGGGTCGGCCGCCGGGTCGGCTTCATCGGTGTCGGGCACCGGGGCGGTCCCGTCCCCATTCCCACCGGCGGTGTCGGGGACCTCGCCAGGGTCGGTCCCGGCTGGTTGTCCGGGTCCGTCCGGCGGGGTCGCGGGGGGCTCGGCGGCACCGGCGGGCGGCTCGGCGGCACGGGCGGGCGGCTCGGGGTCCGGCTGGGCCGCCGGGTCGGGTGCATGGTCATCGTGTTCCTGGGCAGCGGCGACGCCGGGTGATGCGCCGGCGGGTGGTGGGGGATCACCCGCGTTCGCGGTGGGCGTGTCCGGTGCACCCCGGTCGCTGGCGAGCGGCCCTGCGTCGGTGGGCCGGTGGGGGCCGGCGGGTCCGCCAGTGGTCGAGGTCGGCGGTCCCGTGGTCGTCGTGGGCCCGGGCGTGGCCGTCGTGGTCGGCTGGTCGCCCGTGGTCTCGCCGGTGGTGGGCTGCTCGGTCGTGGTCGTGGGCCCGTCTGCGGTGGTCGCGGGTGGGGCCGACTGCTCGGCCACCCCGGCCGGCTCGTCGATCGCCGACGTCTCGGCGGCTGCCTCCTCCGACCCGGATGGGTCGCCTGTCGTCGTCAGGGCCTCGGCGTCGTCGCCGCCGTCGTGCGGCTCGTCGGGCCGTGCCTCCGGGCGGGGTCCGTCGCGGGACGCGTCCCGCTCGGTCGCCAGATCCCGATCGGCGCAGCTGGGGACTCGACCCGCGCACTGCCCGGGCACACCCGCCTCCGCGCCGCTGGTGTCCGGATCCCCGGTGCCGGGGCCGGGAACCGAGCCCTCTGCCTCCTGGTCGTCCTCGGGCTGCTGGCCGGTGACGAACTGCCGCTCGATCGCCGGCACCACCACGGTGGCCACCGTGCCGATGGTCGCCGCTGCGGCCGTGATGCCCAGCACGCTCACGGTGACGACTGCGCTGGCCTTCATGGCGACGGCCCGACCGAGGAGCCGCATCGGGGCCGGCCGGCGCACCCGGGTGACCGTCTGACCGAGAACGGCCCGGCGCATCGTGTCGACCACCTCGGGTTCGTCGGCCAGCTCGAGAGGATCGGCCGGTGCGCGCGCCGCGTGGATGCGGGCCGCCATCTCGGCGTACCACCGCGGTGCGTCGAGCGGCCCGTCGCCATCCCAGATCGCATCGGCGGTGCGGGTGTCGAACTGGACCATGTCGACCCAGATCTCGTCCCGTGGAGTGCTCATTCGGCGCGCACCTCCCGGACGAAGCGGGTGGCCAGGCGCCGCAGAGCGCGGTGGCACAGCACCCGGACCGCGCCCGGGGTCCGGCCCATCAGCGTGGCCACCTCGGGCACGTCGAACCCGCCGACCACCCGGAGCAGGACGGCCTCGGCCTGGTCGGGCGGCAGGTCCGCGATCAGCGTGTCCACCGCTGCCTGGCTCTCCATCTGGGAGATCACGACCCGGGCCGGGTCCTCGGCGGGCCGGTACCCGTCGGTCTCGAAGTCCTCCGGGGGGATCGGCTCGGTGCGCCGGCGGGCCGCCCGCCGCCGGTGCTCGATGAGCCGCCGGCGGGCGATCGTGAACAGCCAGCTCCGGAAGCCGGCCTCGTCGCCGGAGAAGCGCTGTAGCCCGCGAGCGACCGCGATCCAGACCTCGCCCGCCAGATCGTCGGCCAGCCGCGGCTCCTGGGCCCGCAGGTAGCGGACGAGCGGGCCCTGGTACGCGCGGAACAGCTCGGCGAGCGCCCAGTCCTCGCCCTTGCCCGCGGCGGCGAGGACGTCCGGTACCAGGAGGTCACGGGGGGTGTGCGTGGGCGACACGCTACCTCAGCACCCTGCTGCGGCTGGGAGCATGGTCACTCCGCCCTGGCGGTGGTCGGTCGCTCGCCGTCGCCGGCGCCTCCCACCCACACGGTGGTCGCGTTGCAGAACGCCCGGATGCCCTGCCTGCCCAGCTCCCGGCCGTAGCCGGACGCCTTCACCCCGCCGAACGGCAGCTCCGGGTACGAGGTGGTCATGCCGTTGACGAACACGGCGCCCGACGCCACCTCGCTGACGAACCGGTCCTGTTCGGCGGCGTCGGTCGTCCAGATGTTGGCGCCGAGGCCGAAGGTCGTGGCGTTGGCGAGCTCGATCGCCGCGTCGAGATCCTCGACGCGGTACACGGGCGCCACGGGACCGAAGACCTCCTCGTGGAACATCCGCATGTCCGGCGTGACGCCGCGCAGCACCGTGGGCGGGTAGTACCAGCCGGGCCCGGCCGGTCGCTCGCCGCCGCAGAGCACCTCGGCCCCCGCGCTGACGGCGTCGCTCACCTGGGCTTCCAGGTCGGCGAGGCCGGATTCGGTGGCGAGGGGACCCACGTCGGTGGCGTCGTCGAGGGGGTCACCCACCCGGAGCGCCGCCATGCGCTCGACGAACCGCCGCTCGAACTCGTCGGCGACGTCGCCGACCACGATGAACCGCTTGGCGGCGATGCAGCTCTGACCGTTGTTCTGGACCCGGGCGACGGTCGCCACCCGGACCGCCTCGTCGAGGTCGGCTGCCGGGGTGACGACGAACGGGTCGCTCCCGCCGAGCTCGAGGACCGTGGGCTTGATCTCCTCACCCGCCACGGTCGCCACCGCCCGGCCGGCGCCCTCGCTCCCGGTGAGGGTGGCAGCCCGCACCCGGGGGTCTCGGATCACCCGCTCGACGGCGTCCGACCCGATGAGCAGGGCCTGGAAGGCGCCGGGCGGGAACTCTGCCCGCTGGAAGAGCTCGCCCAGGTACAGCGCGGTCCGGGGGACGTTCGATGCGTGCTTGAGCAGCCCGACGTTGCCCGCCATGAGGGCCGGTGCGGCGAAGCGGATGACCTGCCAGACCGGGAAGTTCCAGGGCATGACCGCGAGCACCGGGCCTAGGGGGCGGTAGCGGGTGTACGCGCGCCGGGCGCCGACCGCCTCTGGGTCCACCGGCTCGTCGGCCAGGAAGCCCGCCGCGTGGTCGGCGTAGAAGCGGCATGCCCGGGCGCACTTGCTGACCTCGGCCTCGGCGGCGCGCAACGTCTTGCCCATCTCGGTGGTCATCGTGCGGGCGAGATCGCCGCGCTCGGCCTCGAGCAGGTCGGCGGCGGCTCGCATCCAGCCCGCCCGTGTGTCGATGCCGGCTTGGCGCTGGCGGACGGACGCCTCGTCGGCCCGGCCGATCGCGGTGTCGATCTCGGCCTCGCTGAGCGGCTCGAAGCGTTCGAGCACCTCACCGGTCGCGGGGTTGGTGGTGGCGATCGTCATGCGTCCTCCCGCGCTGTGCTGGCTGGTCGGGGCTGTGCTACCCCTCGCGGAGGGTCGTCGGTCGGGCCGTGCTCGAAACGAGAACTCGTTCTACTCTCTGGGGACATGGAGGACCCCGGGACCCCCGTCTTCGACGCCGACAATCACTACTACGAGGCGACCGACGCGTTCACGCGTCACCTCGACCCGGCGCTCGGTCCCCGCTGCGTGCAGTGGGCGGAGATCGACGGTCGCAGGTACCACGTGCTGGGCGGTCGCGTCAGCCGGGCGGTGAGCAACGCCACGTTCGATCCGGTGTCGAAGCCCGGGTGCCTCTACGACTACTTCCGGGGCAACCGCGACGACGTCGACCCGCTCGCGCGCCTGCGCGACCACGAGCCGATCCGCCCGGAGTACCGCGACCGCGACGCGCGCCTGCGGACGCTGGACGAGCAGGGGCTGGTGGGTTGCTGGCTCTTCCCGACGCTCGGGATGATCTACGAGGAGCCCCTCCGCCACGACCCGGAGGCCGTCTGCCACACGTTCCGGGCGTTCAACCGGTGGCTCCTCGACGACTGGGGGTTCGATCACCAGGGCCGCGTCATCGCGGCGCCGTACATCACCCTCGCCGATCCCGCCTGGGCCGTCGAGGAGCTCGAGTGGGCTCTCGCCAACGGCACGCGGCTTCTCGTCATGCGTGCCGCCGCCCCGACGACCGCGGTCGGGCGCCGGTCGCCCTTCGACCCGATGTTCGACCCGTTCTGGGCCCGGGTCGACGAGGCGGGCGTGACCGTGGTGATCCACGCCGGCGACGCCGGTGTCTCGTCCCAGGGCTACGCCGTGGACGGCTTCGCCGCCACGTTCTCGGGGGCATCGGGCCCCTCGCTCAAGAACTTCGCCATCGAGCAGGCGATCCACGACTACCTGCTCTCGATGCTGCTCGCGAACCACCTCGAGAAGTTCCCCAACCTGCGCGTGGCGTCGGTGGAGAACGGGGCCGAGTTCCTGCCCGACCTGTTCCGCAAGCTGCGGTCGGTCGACCGGAGGATGCGAGGCTGGTTCCCCGACGATCCGGTGGCGCTGCTCCGGCGCCATGTGTGGATCAACCCCTTCTGGGAGGACGACCTCGTCTCGGTGGTCGAGTGGATGGGCGCCGACCGGGTGCTCTTCGGGTCGGACTGGCCGCACATCGAGGGCCTGCCCCAGCCGCTCGACTACGTGAGGGAGACCAAGGCGCTCCAGCCGGGGGACGCCCGCAAGGTGCTCCACGACAACGCCGTGGAGCTCTCGCAGCCACGCCCCCGCTGATCGGACCGGCCCGGCGCGGCGAGGTGTGTGTCCGGGGCCGCCCGTCCGACCCCGAAGCACCCACCCTCGCCCCCGGCGTCACGGCCGGGTGAGCCGGTCCTGTCGCCCCCGACGACGCCCGCCCATCCTCGGAGGCACGAAGCGGCCCACCCGTAGATCGCGTGACACCCCCGGTGCGTTACACGTCGGGACCGAAAGATGGACCGTCCAGGCGGTCACGGGTGGCGAACGAGGCCACGGGAGCCCGGCGGAGGCGCCGGGGGCGCCGCCTCGGACGACCGAGCGCGATCACCCCGGCGACGGCCAGCTCGTCCCGGGCGCCGACCAGCTCGAGGACCTCCCGCTCCCGGCGGATGGGCATCGTGGTGACCACCCCTCCCAGCCCCTCCGCCCGGGCCGCCAACAGGAGGCTCCAGGCGAACGGGTAGATCGAGGCGCCCCCGGCGAACGAGTACCGCTCGGCGTCGCGGTCGACCGCGGCGAGCGTGCGGAGGTCGGCGAGGACGACGAGCAGGACCGGCACCGCGTCGAGGTGCTCGGCGAAGCCGCCGGGCCCCTCGGCCGCCCGTGCGGCGGTGGCCGCCACCTCCCGCAGTGCGCGGGCCTCGGCCTCGCGGTCGGTGACCGGGGCCCATGGGGTGAGCCCCGCGGACACCAGGGCCAGGTACTCGTACCAGCCGTCGAGGTAGAGGTCTCGCAGGCGCCGGCGGGCGTCCCGGTCGTCGAGCACGACGACCCGCCACCCCTGGCGGTTGCCGCCGCTCGGAGCGAACCGGGCCGTGTCGAGCACCCGGCCGATGACCTCGTCGGGGACCGGCTCGTCGGTGAACTCCCGGACGGCGCCGGTGGTGCGCAGGGCGTCGATGAGCTCCACCCCGGCGACGCTACCGGGTGGGTCATCCCCCAGCGGGTGACAAAAGTGCCACCGCGTCGGCCGCCGGTCTTGCTAGCGTGCGCTGCACCAGAGGAAGGAGGTGGTCCAAGACATGAATGACGGTAGTTGCGGGACCCTGGAGGTGGCTGGCCGCTGAGCGGCCGTCGGACCACCCGGTGGAATCCACACCAGTCACCGTCGATCCGGTTGCCGGGCACTCGTCCCTCCCGGCATGACGACCGGATCGGTCCATCCGACGAACTCGAAGCAGCGGGGAGGCCGCCGGCCTCCCCGCTGCGCGTCCCTCCGGTCTCTCCGCCGGCCGCGGCGATCGTGACCCGCAGGTCACGCCGGGCTACGCGCGCAGTCGACGGCCACTTCGAGCGCGGCGCAGATCTGGCGCATGCGATCGCCGCTCAGGGTTCCGAGCCGGTCCAGGAGCACCCCGACGGAGACGCTCTCGACCGAGTCGAGGTTCACGGCCGTCCGGCGGGGAACCGGATCGTCACCCGGCTCGAGCACCACCTCGCTGGGCAGTCCACGGATGGTGGTCGTACACGGCGCGATCAGGGCTCGTCGGAGTCGTGGGATCGCCGCGTCCCGGGAGAGCACCACGACGGGTCGCCGGCCGGTGTCCGGAGGCTCGCACCACCACACCTCTCCCCGCCGCGGGAGATCGCTCACGAGGCGGCAGCTCGCGACCGAAACGACGCGAGGTCGCCCCACTCGTCCGGCTCATCGAGGGGGTGCTGGTCGTAGGCCGCGTAGGACGAGTCGATCTCCGCGGCGCGCTGGCGGGCGACGAGGGCTTCGAGCGCCGCATCGAGGAGCTTCGCGTCGTTGAGGTCCGGCTGAACGGCCCTCGCCTGCCCGAGGAGCCCCTCGTCGACGGTCGTGCTCACACGCACCCGACTCATGCCCGAAGTGTGGCATCGATATGCCACGATTGCAACGACATCTGGAGCACCGCCCGAGGCCTCCGAGCTCGGCCGGTGATGGTCCTGCACCGGCGGCACCCCGCGGAGCCCGTGCACACGAGGGCGTTGGGATTCCGAGACGACTCAGCCGATGTCGAGCTCGACGTGCGCCGAGCGGAGCCCGTACACGAAGGCGTTGGGCATGTCGACCGGCGCCGTGCCCGGCACGAGGCGCATCGACCGCACGCGCCGCACGAGCTCCTCGAAGAACACCCGGATCTCCATGCGGGCCAGCGCCGCACCCAGGCAGAAGTGCGTGCCGAAGCCGAACGCGATGTGGTTGTTCGGGTGGCGGGTGACGTCGAAGCGCTCCGGATCGTCGAAGTGCCGGGGGTCGCGGTTCGCCGACCCGTACATGAGCACCAGTTGCTGGCCTGCGGACACCGGGTGGCCGCCGACCTCGGTGTCCTCGGTCGCCACGCGGCACATGTTGTGGATGGGCGTCACGTAGCGGATGAACTCCTCCGTGGCCACGGTGAGGTCGGCGCCCTCGCGCAGCAGCTCCCACTGGTCGGGATGGGCGATCAGGTCGAGGATCGTGCGACCGATGACCGTGCGCGTCGTCTCGGCCCCGCCGTCGAGCAGCAACAGGCAGTCGGAGATCACCGCATCCACCCCGAGCGGCTCGCCGTCCACGGTGGCCTGCGTCCAGGTGCTCATGATGTCGTCGGCGGGGCAGTGCTGCTTCTCCGCGTACAGCTCGCTGGCCGCCTCGGCAAACTCCATCGCCGCGGCCACGCCGTCCTCGTCCATGTAGCGCGGGCCGCCGCCGAGGACGATCGTGCGCTCCGACCAGTCCTTGAGCTCGGGCCACCGCTCTTCCGGGAACCCGAGGAGCCAGGCGATCGTCATCGCGGGGAGCGGGGCCGCCAGGTCCTCGATCACCTCGGCGGTGCCTCCCGCGGCGGCGACCCTGTCGAGCAGCCTGGTGACGGTGGCCCGCACGTGGTCTTCCCGCCCGGCCACCGCCCGTGGGGTGAAGCGGCGGGCGACCAGGCTCCGCCGCTTCTGGTGCAGGGGGTCGTCCAAACCGATGATGGCCGGGTCAGCCGGGATGTTGGGCCGGTAGCCGCCCTTCACCTGGTCGGAGTTGACGAAGATCTCCTTGCGCTTCTCGACGTCGATGATGTCGTCGTAGCGGGAGACCCCGACCAGCTCGTTGATCGGATCCCAGTAGAGGGGCGCGTGCTCGCGCATCCAGGCGTAGACGGAGTACGGGTCGCGGACGTACAGCTCGCCGTCGAGCAGATCGATCGTCCTTCTCGGTGCCATCTCCGGCGCCATGTCCGGCGTCCCCCTCGTCCCGATGTCCTGCTCCACCGGTCCGGACCGCGGTCCGGTGCCGCCGCCGGTGCACCGCGTGGAAGGCGAGCGGGATGGAACCTAGCGTTGGCCCGGGTGCCCGCCAAGAGGGGCCACGGAGGGGGAGCGAGGGGAGAGACATGACAGGCGTACCCGCCACCGCACCCGGTGCCGACGGGGGAACGGGCCGCTCGGCACCCGCCGATGGCGAGGGCGCGGCGGCGCCGGGTCACGGGCCGGTTGCATCCGGTTCCGTCACGGCGGGGCCGGTGACACGGCCCGGGGCTGCGCCGACCCCACCCGAGCCGGCCGTCCTCGACCGGCCCGACGCGGTGACACCCGCCTGGCTCGACGCGGTCCTCGGGACGGCGGGCACGGCGGCGTGTGTCCGGTCGGTGAGCTCCACGCCGGTCGGCACCGGGCAGATGGCCCTGACGGTGCGGCTCGAGGTCGACCACGCCGACGGCAGCCGGCGCACGCTCGTCGCCAAGTTCGCCCGCTCGGAGGTCGCCGGCGAGCTCTCGCGCATGGCCTACGCCAAGGAGGTGGCGTTCTACCGGGAGCTCGCGACCCGGGTGGCGATCCGGACCCCGGCCTGTCACCACGCGGCGATGGCCGAGGACGCACCGGTCTTCGTGCTCGTCCTCGAGGACATGGTGGGCGCCCGCCAGGGCGACCAGATCGCCGGGTGCTCCGCCGCCCACGCCCGGGCGGCGGTGGAGAACCTGGCCGGCCTCCACGGTCCCACCTGGTGCGATCCGGCGCTCGCCGAACGTCCCTGGCTGGGGGGTGGCGACGAGGTCAGCCCCGACCTGCTCCGGGCCTTCATCGGCGGCGCCGCCGACGCGTTCGCCACCCGCTTCGCCGACGACCTCGGGCCGGAGGACGACGAGGTGCTGGCGGCGTCACGCGACCACCTGGCCGAGTGGGCGCTGGCGCCGAGCGAGCGCTTCTCGGTCATCCACGGCGACTACCGGCTCGACAACCTCCTGTTCCCCGGCGGCGAGCCCGCCGGCGTGGCAGCGGTGGACTGGCAGACCACGGCGATCGGCCTACCGGCACGTGACCTGGCGTTCTTCCTGGCGACCTGCCTTCCCGTCGACGAGCGGCGTCGCCACGAGCAGCGGTTGCTGAAGGCCTACCACGCCGCGCTCACCCGCCACGGCGTCGCCGGGTACCCGTTCATCCGGTGCGTCGAGGACTACCGGCTCGGCATGATGCAGGCGCCGCTGATCATCCTGCTCGGCCGGGCGACAGCTACCGAGACGGCTCGTGGTGATGAGATGTTCCTCGCGATGTGGCAGCGTGCCACGGCGGCGATCCACGACGCCGGAACGCTGGATCTCCTCGGATAGACCACCATGTCTGGCTCGGCCGCCCACGCATGCGGCACGACTGCCCACCGTGTGGTGCACTGGCGGCGATCGCACGCCGAGCGGAGGTGACGTGGCCGAGATCGACGAGACCGTTCTTCCCGGCATCGGGGTCCGCTACGACGTGCGGGCCGATGCCGGCGGTCGCCTCGGGGTGCTGGTGCACCGCGGAGGCCGGCGGGAGCTCCTCGTGTACGACGCGGCCGACCCCGACCGCTGCGCCGGCATCGTCGACCTCGACGAGAACGAGGCGCGGTCGGTGGCCGAGCTGCTCGGCCCGTCCCAGGTGATCACCCGCCTCGCGGCGATGCAGCAGGAGATCGAGGGCCTGGTGATCGACTGGATCGCCGTCGACCCCGCATCGTCGCTCGCCGGCTCCACGCTGGGTGAGTCGGCCGTGCACACGCAGACCGGCGCCTCGGTGGTGGCGATCCTGCGCAACGAGCAGGCGCTGCCCGCGCCGGGCGCGCACGACACGATCGAGGCCGACGACGTCATCGTGGCCGTCGGCACGCTCGAAGGCGTCTCGGCCCTCGCCGCGCTCGCCCACCCGTGATCGAGGGCGGCGCGAACGCCTTGGCCGGGGTGCTCGCTTCGACCCCGTCTCACGTCCTCGTCGAGCTCGGCGCAATCGCCGTCGGCCTCTCGCTGCTCGCCCGGCTGGCCGAGCGGACGGGCTTCTCCCCGATCCCGCTGTATCTGCTCGCGGGGCTCGCGTTCGGCGAGGGCAGCGCGGTGACCCTCACCGTCAGCCGCGAGTTCCTCGACGTCGCGTCACAGATCGGCGTGGTGCTCCTGCTCCTCACGCTCGGGCTCGAGTACACGGCCGGCGACCTCCGGTCGGGCCTGCGCCGCTCGGCGCCGGCCGGGGTGGTCGACGCCGCCGCCAGCGGGCTGCCCGGGTTCGCCGCAGGCCTGCTGCTCGGCTGGTCCGCCACCGCGGCGCTGCTGTTGGCCGGCGTCACCTGGGTGAGCTCGTCCGGCATCGTCGCCAAGGCCCTGCGCGACCTCGGGCGGCTGGGCAACCGGGAGACGCCCACCGTGCTGTCGGTGCTGGTGCTCGAGGACCTGGGCATGGCCGTCTACCTCCCGATCGTCTCGGTGCTGCTGGCCGGGTCGACGGCGAGCGCGTGGTTGCTGTCGCTCGCCGTCGCCCTGGGCCTGGTGGCCGTGGCGCTCGGGGTGGCTCTGCGGGGCGGTCACCAGCTCAGCCGGGTGCTGCACGCGGAGTCCGACGAGGCGCTGCTCCTCGGGGTGGTGGGGCTCACCATCCTGATCGGTGGGCTCGCCGAGCAGGCGAAGGTCTCTGCCGGCATCGGGGCGTTCCTGGTCGGCCTGGCCATCTCCGGTCCGGTGCAGGAGCGGGCGTCGTACCTGGTCGGCCCGCTGCGCGACGTGTTCGCCGCCTTCTTCTTCGTGCTGTTCGGCATCCAGATCGACCCGGGTGCGCTGCCGCCGGTGCTGGCCGTCGCGGTCGCCCTGGCGGTCGTGACCGCGGCGACCAAGGTCGGCACCGGCTGGTGGGCCGCGCGCCGGGCGGGAATCGGGCCACGGGGACGGCTGCGGGCCGGTGCCGCGCTGGTGCCCAGGGGCGAGTTCTCCATCGTCATCGCCGGGCTGGCCACCGCTGCGGGGGCAGAGCCGGACCTGGGTCCGCTCGCCGCGGCCTACGTGCTGGTGCTGGCCGTGGGCGGGACGGTGGCCATGCGGCTGGTCGAGCGCGTGCCGACGGGACGTGTACGGGCCCGTCGGCCGGGGTAGCGCACCGGGTATGCCCGCCCTCAGCGCCCCCGGCCCCGATCACCCGCGTGCGTCGACCTCCGAGGAAGCGCACGACGACGGTCCCGGGGCCGGTGCGGTGTTCGACCGCGACGCCAGGCCCGCCGCCGAGGCGGAGCTCGCGGCGGGTGACGATGCCGGAGCCGCTGTCGATCCCGAGGCCG
>JBKHJZ010000243.1:0-4337 GCA_046537875.1 Acidimicrobiia bacterium
CCGGTACGGGCTTCCGGGCGCGATGAGCAGCCCGTCGAAGTGGGCGAGCGTCGCCTTCGCCTCGCCGATCTCGGTGGTGGAGATCCAGGTGGGCTTCACCTCGACCCCCAGTGTCGCCGCCGAGTGGCCGAGGGCGTCGGTGGTGGCGGGGTGGGTGGGGTGGTCGGGGCGGTACTCGCCGACGATGCCGATGTCGACCATGGCAGCAGCCTCGACGCGCCGGCCGCAGCCGGCCAAGCGAGTTCCGGCTCACCCGCACCGGACGGGTAGCCGTAGGATCCGGCGGGTGACCGACTTCGCGCTGTTCGACCGGCGCCACTACCCGACGGTGTCGGTCCGTGACGGGTATCGGGACTGGGTCGGGACCTACGACGGCACGGTCGAGGACATCATGGATCTCGCCCTCCTCGACCGCATCGAGACCGTCGACTGGGCGGCCGCCCGGCGGGCCGCCGACCTCGGCTGCGGGACCGGTCGCACGGCACGCTGGCTGGCGGCGCACGGCGTCCGAGACATCGACGGCGTCGACCTCTCGCCCGAGATGATCGAGGTGGCGCGTGCGAGCGGGCATCACCGCTCGGTGACCGTCGCCGACGTCCGGGACTCCGGGCTTCCCCGGAACAGCTACGACCTCGTCGTCGCCGGCCTGGTCGACGAGCACCTGCCCAGCCTCGTCGAGCTGTACGGGGAGGCGCACCGCCTGTCGAGAGCCGGCGCTGCGTTCGTCGTCGTGGGATTCCATCCCTTCTTCATCATGGCGAGCGGCATGCCGACGCACTTCGAGGCCGACGACCGGGGCCCGGTGGCGATCGAGACCTACGTCCACCTCCCCAGCAGCCACGTCGCCGCAGCCCGCGCCGCCGGCTTCGTGCTGGAGGAGATGCACGAGCAGGTCGTCGACGACCGGTGGATCGAGCGTAAGCCCCGGTGGGAGCGCCACCGGGGCTGGCCGATCAGCTTCGCCTCGGTCTGGCGCGTCGACGAGCTGATCGACGGCTGAGCTGGCGCCCCGGCAGCGCCCTTCCGCAGGTCGTTCAGTCGTCGATCCGCCGTTGCAGGTGGATGGTGACCGTGTCGCCCTCCTGCTTCGCGATGGCCCGGCGCACGTCGGCCTTGATCGGCAGCTTGTGCCGCCCGTCGCCGAGCGCCATGAACGAGCTGCGGAAGGGATGGCCGTCGACCGTGCCGCTGACCTTCACCAGTCCCCGGGTGCCGAAGTACTCGGCCGACCCCGGCATCACCACGTAGGTCCACCCGCCCTTCTCCGGGCTCTTCTCCAGCCGCGCGGTGAACGTGGTGTCGAGCTCGCTCATCGGAGTCCTCCATCGCTTGCGTCGCCCGCCGGTGCCGGGCCCGTTGCCCGGCGGTGGCGGCCAGATCCGGTGATCACCGCTGGTAGGACCGTGCCCGCACGTCGATCTCATCGGCCGGGGCCGCTGGACCGGTATTGCTTGCACATTTGGCTGAATGCGCAAGAATTGTCCGCATGAGGGAACGCATCGACAACACGGTCATCTGCCAGTACCGGCCACGAGCCGGCAAGCTCGACGAGCTCCTGGAGCTGATCCGCGAGCACCGCACCACCTACACCGAGCTGGGCATGGCCACCGACCGGCCCGAGGAGGTGTACATCGGCGAGGACCAGGACGGCGCCGGCCCGCTCATCGTCTCGGTCTTCCAGTGGGCCGATGCCGAGGCCCCCGCCAGGGCCCACCGGCACCCCCGGATCGGGGCCGCGTGGGAGAAGATGGCTGCGCTCGTCGAGGACCGGCCCATGGGTCCGGGCATGCTGTTCCCCCACTTCACGGTGAAGGAGACCCTCTGACCGCCCGACCCCGGGGCCTGCGTGAGCTCGACGAGATCGACGCGGTCTTCGGCGCGCTCGCCAACGAGCACCGCCGGCACATCCTGGTGACGCTGCAGGCCCGCGGAGGTGCGATGACCGCGGGCGAGCTGGCCGATCGGTTCAGCCACACCTGGTCGACCACGACCCGCCACCTGCAGCGACTCGAGGCGGCCGGGCTCGTCCACGTCGAGGTGGCCGGCCGGCAGCGCCGCTACACGCTCGACGCCGACCACCTCCGCCGCACCACCGCGGCGTTCCTGGGGGTGTTCGGCGGCTGAGAGCGCGCCGCGGTCGTCGTGTCGATGCGCTGGCCACTCCGCAGACCGGCGCTCGCGGCTGCGCGCCTCAGGCCGGCCCGAGCTTGAAGAGGCCGTTCCCCAGCGTGAGGACGTACAGCTCGCCGTCGGGGTCCTGACCGAACGTGGTCTGGGTCCCGCCCACCTGCAAATCGAGCCGGGCCACGCCGTCGGCACCCATCGCCCAGAACGGCCCGGTCATGTCCATGAACACGTAGGCCCCCTCCAGCTGGGGGATGTCGTCACCGCGATAGACGTAGCCGCCGATCACCGCGGGACCGACGCTGTGCGGGTACTCGTGCACCGGCATCATCGGGTCGGCCGGGGGCTCGACCTCGGTGTTGAAGGTGATCGGGTGCGAGCCCTCGTACGCCGGCCACCCCAGGTTGACCCCCTGCGTGCCGGCAGGGATCTTGTAGACGGACTCCCACTCGTCCTCGCCGACGTCGCCGATCCACATGTCGCCGGTGGCCTCGTCGATGGAGAACCGCCACGGATTGCGCATGCCCTTCGCCCAGATCTCGGGCGCCACACCTTCCTGTCCCACGAAGGGGTTGTCGTCGGGCACGGTGTAGCCGGGGCCGTCGCGGTTCGGCGTGATCCGTAGCAGTCCCCCCAGCAGCTTGGTCATGTCCTGGGCGTCGGCGCCCCGGCTGCCGCCGCCGTCGCCCATGGCGATGAGGAGGTTCCCGTCCGCGTCGAACGCGAGCTGGCCGCTGTTGTGGCCCACACCGGGCTGCTCGACGCGCAGGATCTCGCGCTCGGACCCGGGATCGGGCCTGCCGTCGTCCCGCATCGCGTAGGAGAGGATGAGCGTGTCGACCTCGGTGCTGTTGAAGCCGACGATCAACCGGCCGTCCACGGGATCGAACGTCATGCCGAGCATCCCGTACTCCGCCCCCGGCTCGTAGTCGAGGACCTTCGGCGTGAGGTCGAGCACGGGCTCCGCCCGCCCGCCGACCACGTGGTACACCTGCCCGTGCTGGTCGGCGATGTACGGGTCGGGGTCGCCCTCGCGCCAGGCGATGGCCGTGAGCATCTCGGTGTCCACGACCTGCGTCGCGGTGAGGCGCAGCCCCTCGAGCTGCGCGACCGGCGGCGGCGGCGCCGGCGGCTGGGTGGTGGTGGTCGTCTCCGCGGGAGGTTCCGACGTGTCGGGCGACCCGACCTGCTCGGGGTCGGCGGCCCTCGGCTCGCCGTCGGAGCCGTCGTCGCCGCATGCCACCAGCAGCACGATGCTGGCCGCGAGACCACCCCAGAGCGACCGCTTCACCGTGTGCGTTATACCAGACTCAGCGTGGCGCGTCGTGGACCAGACGTGACGCCGCTGTTCGCAGGCTGCACCGAATGGGGGCCGCGCTGCCGCTACACGATCGGCGAGTCGGCTGCGACCGCCCCCGTCCCAGCGGAGCCGGGGCGGGGGGTGGCCCTGGTGACGCCGTAGTCGGCCAGCGCCTGGGCGGCCGTGCGGGCCCGCCCCCGTGCCGTCGCACCGGCCATCACCCGGGCGTCGAGCCGCCCGCGGAGCAGCCGGTCGATCACGGCGCGGTACAGGACGTAGTTCGCCGTGGCGTTGAACCGGCCGTGCACGGCCGTCGCGATCAGCTCGGCCGCGGCCTCGAACCGGCCCGCGCAGATCTCCGCGTACGCGAGGACGAGCACGCAGTCCGCGTCCGCGTGGTAGCCCTCGCGGTCGGCGAGGTCGAGGGTGCGGGCCAGCCTGTCCCGGACGTCGCCGCCGTCGATCACGTCGCACATCGCCCGCGACATCGACGACAGCCAGATCTCGACGATGCCGGTGCGGTCGAGAAAGTCCTGCTGGACGGCCATCCAGTGCTGCGCCGCGACCCCGTCCCGCTCGGCCAGCGCGAGCATCCATCCGGCCCAGTGGACGATGAAGCGGTCGTAGCCGTCCCCCGACGCCTCCAGCTCGAGCCGAGTGACCGCGGCCCGTACCCCGTCGTGCTCCCCCGCCGCCAGGGCGGCCACGGCGAGGAACGCCTCGATCAACGTGACCAGCCGCGGATCGCCGGACCGGTGCGCCAGGTCGAGCGCCCTGGAGAGGCGCTCGCGCGAGTGGTCCGGATCCGTGAGGTGGGCCAGGGCCCCGTAGTGGGCCGCGAGGCAGGCGCCGGCCGGGTCGTCGACCTGGTCGATGAGATGCTCGGCGGCCTCGCCCGCACCGAACATCTGGC
>JBKHJZ010000244.1:0-4324 GCA_046537875.1 Acidimicrobiia bacterium
CAGGTTCGACTGGTTGCGGGGGGCCTCACCGGCGTCGATGTCGCGGCGCAGCGTTTCGAGCTGCGCGAGCGCACCGGCCGCCGGCCGGTAGGCCGCCGCGATCGGGTCGTCCTCGGCGAGAGTGGCCGTGAACTCCGCGATCGCTGCGTCCGTCTGACGGCGGGCCTCGGTGCTGTCGGCCGGCAGTGCGACGACCCCCTCCATCCCCTCCATGTCGAGGACCTCCACGCTCGCAGCGGACCGCTCGAGCTGAACAGCGAGGACCAGCCCAGAGAGCCTCGCCACGGCGACGGCCTGGGTGCGAACCGCCCGAGGCCCGAGAACCTCGTCGGGCGAGGCCGGGTGCGCGCACGCCCCGGCGACCAACACCGCTGCGAGCAGCAGCGAGATGAGCGACTCCGCCCGGCCGCGCCGAGTGCGCGCCGCCGCTGGCGGCCCCCCGGATGCCGTCGAACCAGACTGGGGGCGTGCGCGAGCCCGCTGTGCTGACCGAAGCACCCAGCACCTCCTCGGCTTTCGGCGCCCGGACGCTAGCGCGAGCCGCCGGCTCCCGGCGGGGGTCAGCCGCCGCCTGCCTCCGCGGGCTGGACGTCGACGATGTCGATCACGAAGCCCAGCGGCGCATCCGGCGGGATGGCGCCGGGGGCGCCCTCGGTGCCGTAGGCCTTGTCGGAGCCGATGTCGAGCCGCCGTCGCTCACCGATCTTGGCCCCCACCAGGCCCTCGTCCCAGCCCTGGATCACCATGCCCTGACCCAGGGTCACGTCGAGCGGCTGACCCTGCTCCCAGGACTGGTCGAACACGGTGCCGTCAGCCAGGAGCCCCAGGTAGTGCACGGTCACCGTGTCGCCCGCCTCGGCACCGGCCCCCTCTCCTTCGGTGAGCGTCTTGATCTCGAGGGCGTCGGCCGGCAGGTCGGCCGGCGGCGGGGCGGGATCCGGCGCGCCCCGGGCGAGCACATCCTCGGCCAGCGCCGGGTTCGAGAAGTCGCTGTCCTGCGCCGGCGACTCGGTGTCGTCGCCCGATTCGTCCTGCGCATCGGTGGCGTCGGCGGCCTCGCCGGTCTCGACGTCGGACCCGCCGTCGTCGGCGAGGAAGGTCGACCACAGGAAGAGGGCCAGAAGGATCACGGCAGCACCGCCCACCACCCTGACGATGGTCCGCTTCACCCTCCGGCGCCGTTCGGCCTCGATCTCGGCCGAGGTCTTGGCTTCGCGGGCGGCACGCTGGCGCTCTCGCTTCTGGGTTCCCACGAGTGGGTGAGGCTAGCGATCGGCGCAGCCGCCGGGCATGCCCGCAGTGTCACCAGCGCGTCGCGGTGTCACCATTCGGCCGCGCGATGCCGAAGTGCACTCTCCGGGACGTAACGTGCGAGAATCGTGGTGAGCGGTTCTCCCGTGACTTCTCCCCTCACAACGGAAACCAGGATGGACAACGAAGAAGAGGGCGCTCCGACGAGCGTCACACTGGAGGTCGGGCGGCGCCTGCGCGCGCTCCGTAGGGCACGGAACATGTCGCTGGACGATGTCGAGCGGCAGTCGCGTGGGCGATGGAGCGCCTCGGCGGTCGGGGCCTACGAGCGCGGCTTCCGCACGCTCAGCCTTCCCCGGCTCCACGAGCTGGCCGAGTTCTACGACGTGCCGGTGTCCGTGCTGCTCGGCGAGCAGGCGGAGCCGACCGAGGGCGCCCCCAAGCTGGTGCTCGACCTGGAAGCGCTCAACCGGGCCCCCGAGGCGGCCCCGGTGCAGCGCTTCGTCCGGTCGATCATCGTCGAGCGGGGCGACTACAACGGTCGCATCCTGACGATCCGGCGGGACGACCTGCGGGCCATCGCCGCCCTCCTCCAGTGTGACTCGGCCGAGGCGGTCGCCCGGCTCGAGTCGTGGGGTGCGCTGGTCGAGAGCCCGTCGCGGCTCGCTTGACGGCGACCACCAGGCCGCAGGGCGGCGGTGCGCTCCCGGCGAGGGGGTTCGATCGCCACGCCGCGGGGGCGGTAGCGTCGCCTCCCGTGCCGCTCGTCATCCAGAAGTTCGGCGGGACGTCGGTCGCAGACCCCGAGCGCATCCGGGAGGTGGCCGACCACGTCGCACGCACGGTCCGCCGCGGCAACCAGGTCGTCGCCGTGGTGAGCGCCATGGGCAAGGAGACCGACGAGCTGCTGCGCCTGGCGAGCGACGTCTCCGACGTGTGCCCCGGGCGCGAGATGGACATGCTGATCACCGCGGGCGAGCGCAAGGCGATGGCCCTGCTGTGCATGGCCCTCCACGCCCGGGGCGTGCCCGCCGACAGCTTCACCGGCAGCCAGGCGGGCTTCATCACCGACACGGCGCACAGCAACGCCAAGATCCTCGAGCTGCGCCCCGACCGCCTGCGGGCCGCCATCGACGCCGGGCGCGTCCCCGTGGTGGGTGGCGCCCAGGGCGTGTCGACCGATCGCGACATCACGTTCCTCGGGCGGGGCGGCTCCGACACCACCGCCGTCGCCCTCTGCCACGCCCTCGGGGGCGAGGCATGCGAGCTGTACACCGACGTGCCCGGCGTCTTCACCGCCGACCCCCGTGTCGTCCCTGCGGCGCGGCGCCTGGCCGCCACGTCGTTCGACGAGCTGCTCGAGATGACCGCCAGCGGCTGCCCCAAGCCCGCGATGCGGTCGGTCGAGTACGCCCGGCGGTGGGGGGTCAAGCTGCACGTCCGCTCGGCGTTCACATGGGAGCCGGGCACCTGGGTCACCGAGGAGGACCCCACCATGGAGCAGGCGATCGTCTCCGCGGTCACGCACGACGCGAGCGATGCGAAGGTCACCGTGTCCGGCGTGCCCGACCGACCCGGCATCGCGGGCCTGCTGTTCCGTGAGCTGGCGGATCGCGACGTGAACGTCGACATGATCGTGCAGAACGTGTCGGACCACGGGGTGACCGACATCTCCTTCACCGTGCCGAGGAGCGACCTCGACGCCGCCACCGCGGTGTGCGACCGCCTGGCCGGCGAGATCGGCGCCGACAAGGTCTCGTCCGACCGGGACATCGCCCGGGTGAGCATCGTCGGCGCCGGCATGAAGTCGAACCCCGGGGTCGCCGCCACGATGTTCGAGGTGCTGGCAAAGGCCGGCATCAACATCGAGATGATCTCGACATCGGCCATCCGCACGTCGTGCGTGGTCCGCGAGGAGCAGATCGAGCAGGCCGTCCAGAGCCTCCACACCGCGTTCGGCCTCGACTCCTGACCGTGCAGGCCCGTCGGGGCCGATCTCGTTGGGAACCGCCCGGGGCGCCCCCGTAGCCTGGGACCCATGCGCATCGGAGTTGTGGGCGCCACCGGCCAGGTCGGTGCCGTCATGCGAGACGTCCTGGCCGAGCGACGCTTCCCGTCCGAGGAGGTGCGGTTCTTCGCGTCGGCACGCTCGGCCGGTCGCACGCTCCCGTGGGCGGGCGGCGAGCTGCCCGTCGAGGACGCGGCCACGGCCGACTACTCGGGCCTCGACATCGTCCTGTTCTCGGCCGGCAAGACCACCTCGAAGGCGCTCGCGCCCCGGGTCGCCGCCGCCGGCGCCACGGTCGTCGACAACTCATCGGCCTGGCGCCTCGACCCCGACGTGCCCCTGGTGGTCTCCGAGGTGAACCCCCACGCGCTCGAGTCGATCCCCAAGGGCATCGTCGCCAACCCCAACTGCACCACCATGGCCGCCATGCCGGCGCTGGCCGCGCTGCACCGCGAGGCCGGCCTGGTGCGGCTCGTGGCCAGCACCTATCAGGCCGTGTCGGGTGCGGGCCTGGCCGGCACGGCCGAGCTCGACGAGCAGGTCCGCAAGGTGGCCGATCGCGCCGCCGGGCTCGCCTTCGACGGCCGGGCCGTCGACATGCCGCCCGCCGCCGCCTTCCCCGAACCGATCGCGTTCAACGTCGTGGCGCTGGCCGGCTCGGTGGTCGACGACGGGTCGGGCGAGACCGACGAGGAGCAGAAGCTCCGCAACGAGAGCCGCAAGATCCTCGAGATCCCCGACCTCCCGGTGTCGGCCACGTGCGTGCGCGTACCGGTGTTCACCGGCCACTCCCTGTCGATCAACGCCCAGTTCGCCCGCGACCTGCCCCCCGAGCGTGCACTCGAGGTGCTCGCCGCCGCACCGGGTGTCGAGGTCGTCGACCTGCCCACCCCGCTGCGCGCCGCCGGTACCGATAGCTGCTACGTCGGGCGCGTGCGGCGCGACCCCACCGTGGAGAACGGCCTCGCGCTGTTCGTGTCGAACGACAACCTGCGCAAGGGGGCGGCGCTCAACGCGGTGCAGATCGCCGAGCTGATCGCCGACCGCCGCAGCTGACCGGTCCAC
>JBKHJZ010000245.1:0-4322 GCA_046537875.1 Acidimicrobiia bacterium
GGGCCAGCCGGGGAGGCCGCGGGCCTGCGCCTCGCGGGCCGACAGCAGGCGCGGGTCGCCGCTCGCCCAGCGCGACGCCTCGCGCGCCCAGGCGTCGTCGCCCAGGCCCTCGTCGCCGGCACCGGCCTCGAGCGCCTCGCTGCGCCCGAGGTCGCCGCCGGTGGGCGGTGTGTCGTCGTCACCCACTCGCGCTGCTCGCCCCCGAGCTCTCGCTGGCGAGCGTCTCGAGCAGCTCGCGCATGCCCCCGGTCTTCAGGTTGCTCATCACGCGGCCGGGCGGCGTCTCGCCGCGCTCCCACTCGAGCCAGTACGCCAGCAACTTCTGCGGGTTGGGCGGAGGCGGCGTCTCCATGACCCCGCAGGCTACCGGCGCAGGCCGCCGGCCAGATGCTCCGCAGGCCTGTGGAGCGCGGGCCAAGTCAGTAGTCTAAAGGTATGGGTGTCGAAGTAATTCGACCCTCCGTCCCGGTGGCGGCCACCTCCCGCTACGGGCCGCCCCGGGCGACCATCGATCCCGACCCCCGCAAGGGCTGGATCCGCCGGGCCCTCCCGCTCGTGATGGCCCACAAGGTCATGCTCGCCGGGGTGGTCACCGGCTCGTTCGTGGCGCTCACCCTCCAGGTGCTGATCCCCACGGTGATCCGCCGAGCCATCGACGACGGGCTCATCGCGCGGGAGGCCTCCCTCGAGCCGTTCGTGCTGCTGATCGCCGGCCTGGCGTGCGCCCGCTGGCTCATCAACGGCGCCTCCCGTTACCTGATGTTCTCGACGGCCTTCCGGCTGGAGTACGACCTCCGCACCCTGATCTACGAGCACCTCGCCCGGCTCTCGTTCCCGTTCTACGACCGCGTGCAGTCGGGCCAGCTGATCTCGCGGGCGAACTCCGACATCCGGTCGGTGCAGATGTACCTGGCGTTCGCGCCCACCATCTTCGCCCAGTGCGCGGTCGCGCTGGTCGCCTTCGTGATCATGCTGACGATCAACGTCCCGCTCGCGCTCGTCGCGATGTCGACGCTGCCCCTGGTCTTCGTCGTCGGGGTCAAGATGCGCCAGCGCCTGTTTCCCGTGTCGTGGCTCATCCAGTCGCGGCTGGCCGAGGTGGCCACCGTGGTGGACGAAAACGTCAGCGGCGTGCGGGTGGTGAAGTCGTTCGCCGCGGAGCAGCGGCAGCTGCGGTTGCTCGCCGCCGCAGCCCGGCGCACCGAATGGGCGAACGTGGTCAACGCCGACATCCGGGCCCGGTGGTCGCCCGTCGTGGAGAACCTGCCCCGGCTGGGCCAGGCCCTGGTGCTGCTGTACGGGGGATGGCTCGCCCTCGACGGCACGGTCATGATCGGCACGATCGTCGCCTTCAACGCCTACGTGCTGATGCTGCAGCCGCCGTTCCGCCTGCTGGGGCTGCTGCTGATGATGGGGCAACGCGCCAAGGCGTCGGCCGGCCGCATCTACGAGGTGCTCGACGAGACCCCCGACGTCGTCGAGCGGCCGGGTGCCGTCGACCTGACAGACTGCCGCGGCGACGTCCGGTTCTCGGGCGTGTCGTTCTCCTACCCGTCGGGCACGCCGGTGCTCGACGGGTTCGACCTCCACCTGCGGCCCGGCGAGACGCTCGCGCTGGTGGGCCGCACCGGCTCCGGCAAGACCACCGTGGGGCGCCTGATCGCCCGCTTCTACGACGTGGACCGCGGCGCGGTCACCATCGACGGCCGGGACGTGCGGGACCTCACGCTGACCAGCCTGCGCCACCACGTGGGCATGGTGTTCGACGACCCCTTCCTCTTCTCCGCGCCGATCCGCGACAACATCGCCTACGGGCGGCCGGACGCCGACCTGGGCGACATCGTGCGGGCGGCTCGGGCGGCGGGGGCCCACGGGTTCATCGACGAGCTGCCCGACGGCTACGACACCGTCGTCGGGGAGCGCGGCTACACGCTCTCGGGCGGTCAGCGGCAGCGGATCGCCATCGCCCGGACGCTGCTGATCGACCCGTCCATCCTGATCCTGGACGACGCCACCTCGGCCATCGACGTCCAGGTCGAGCAGGAGATCCACGCCGCGCTGCGGACGCTGACGGGCCAGCGGACCACGCTGATCATCGGCCACCGGCTCTCGACCATCAGCCTGGCCGACCGCGTGGCGGTGATCGAGGACGGCCGGGTGATCGCCGAGGGCACCCACGCGCATCTCCTGGCCACCGAGCCGCGCTACCCGGAGATCCTGGCCCAGGCCGGGCGCGACACGGGCGATGGCACCGGGCACGGCACCGGCGACCGGGCCGGCGGTGCCGAGCCGGACGGCGAGGGCGGGCCGGCCGGTGTGCCGGGCGACGGTGGTGCCCGAGGTTGGGACACGGTCTCGTGGCTGGCCGGGGGCGCAGGCTGATGGCCATCGGCGGCGGGTTCGGCGGTGGGTTCGGGGGCGGGCTGGCCCGCGGGCTGGGCGGCGGCCCGATGGAGTCGCAGCGCCAGGCGGCCCGCGCCGGGCTGCCCTTCGGGGGGATCCCGAGCGAGCTGCAGGACGGCGTGGAGGCGCTGCTCGCCAGGGAGCCGGCGCGCGCCGAACCGGACGACGTGGTCTTCGCCCACCGGAGCCGGGAGCGGCCCGGCGTGTCGCTGCGCCGGCTGCTGGCGGACAGGCGAGGCCAGGTGCTGGCCACGGCGTTGCTGGTCCTGATCGAGACCGCGTCGCTGCAGTCCGCGCCGCTGCTGATCCAGATCGGCATCGACCACGGCATCGTCGATCGGAACCGGGGCGCGCTGCTGGCCGCCGGGATCGGGGCGATCGCCGCCGTGCTCGTGACCGGTGTCGCCAGCGCGGGGCGGGTCGCGACCGCCGGGCGGATGGCGGCGGGCGTGATGCGGGACCTGCGCACGCGGGTGTTCGGCCACCTCCAGCGGCTCTCGCTCGACTTCTACGTCAACGAGAAGGCGGGCGTGATCATGAGCCGCATGACGAGCGACATCGAGCAGCTCCAGCAGCTGCTCCAGGAGAGCCTCGTCCAGTTCGCGGTGCAGGGCCTCACCGTGATCGTGGTCACCGTGGTGCTGTTCAGCTACAACGCCGAGCTCGCCATGATCACGGTGCTGCTGGTGGTGCCGATCCTCACGGCGCTGTCGCTGTGGTTCCGGTCCGCGTCCGAGCGGGGGTACGAGCGGGTGCGCGACGGGATCGCCGGTGTCCTGAGCGACCTGTCGGAGAGCCTGGCCGGGGTGCGGCTCATCACCGCCTTCAACCGGCAGCTGCACAACACGGTGCAGCACCGCAACGTCGTCGGCACCTACAAGGACGCCAACCAGTACACCGCGAAGGTCAACGCGGTCTACGGCTCCACGAGCGACGCGATCGGCCTGCTGGGCCAGGCGGCGCTGCTGCTGATCGGCGGTCGCATGGTGCTCCGCGACGAGCTGACCGTCGGGCAGCTGGCCGCGTTCATCCTCTACCTCGGCGCGTTCTTCCAGCCGATCCAACAGCTCGTCCAGCTCTACAACCAGTACCAGGCGGGGCGCGCCGCAGTCGTGAAGCTCGACGGGCTGCTCCGCACGGAGCCCGGCGTGCCCGAGGCGGCGGGCGCGGTGCCGCTGCCCCCCATCACCGGCGAGCTGACGCTCGAGGGGGTGAGCTTCGGCTACGAGCCGGGCGAGCCGGTCGTGCACGACCTCGACCTCCACATCGAGGCGGGCGAGACGATCGCGCTCGTGGGTCCCACGGGCGCCGGGAAGTCGACGGTGGCCAAGCTCGTCACCCGCCTCTACGACCCGACGGCGGGTCGGGTCCTGCTCGACGGCCACGACCTGCGCACGGTCACCATCGAGTCGCTGCGGCGCCAGCTCGGCGTGGTCCCGCAGGAGCCCTTCCTGTTCGGCGGGACCGTGCGCGACAACATCTGCTTCGCCCGCCCCACGGCCACCGACGGCGAGCTGTGGGAGACGGTCCGCCGGGTGGGGTTGACCGACCTGGTGGAGCGGCTGCCCCAGGGCCTCGACACCCCGGTGCACGAGCGCGGCGTGTCGCTGTCGTCGGGCGAGCGCCAGCTCCTCGCGCTGGCCCGCGCGTTCCTCGCGCACCCCCGCGTGCTCGTCCTCGACGAGGCGACGTCCAACCTCGACCTGGAGTCCGAGACGAAGGTGGAGGCCGCGCTCGACAGCCTGCTCGAGGGCCGGACCGCGATCCTGGTCGCCCACCGGCTGTCGACCGCCCGGCGGGCCGACCGGATCGTGGTGATGGACGGGGGCCGGATCGTCGAGGTGGACACCCACGACGGGCTGGTCGCGAACGGTGGGCGCTACGCGGAGATGTTCGCGGCGTGGATGTCCCACGCCGAC
>JBKHJZ010000052.1:0-17342 GCA_046537875.1 Acidimicrobiia bacterium
GCCACCGGGCGGGCCGGGGCCGCCCGCCGCGCCGCCGAGGACGCGCAACGCGACGCCGACACCGCCGCGGAGGAGCGCGACGAGGCCGCCGCTGCACTCGCCGATGCCCGGGAGCTGGTCGCAGAGCTCGAGCAGTAGCCGGCGCCCGTGAGGCGCACAGCCGACGCCACCCCCGTTGCGACAGCGCCGGCCCCGCTCTCACGAGAGGTCAGCCGGGCTGAGCCGGTCCCGTGCGCAGCGCGGGCCCGGGCGACCCCGCCCGCGGTCCCGGCGACCGCAGCCACCACCACCCGGTGAGCAGGGCTGCCAGGGCGAAGTGCGCCGTGATCACCACCCATCCCAGGGTGTACGCGTCGGTGGCGTCGACGAGTGCCCCGAAGGCGGGAGGGCTGACGATGAAGCCGGCGAAGAATCCCATCGTCACCAGCCCGGTCGCCCGCCCGACGTGGGCCTGGCGCACCTCGCGCACCACCGCGAGCATCCCCACCGCGTTCCACGCCGCCGCGCTCAGCCCGAGCGCGACCGCCGCCAGCCAGACCGTCCAGGTCGCACCGCTCTCGGCCTGCCAGAGCACGAGCGTCGCCACCGTGGCACCCGCCGCCAGGCCGAGGAGCACCTGGGCGACGCGGGTCGCCCGGTCCCCGACCCAGCCCCACAGCAACCTGGCGACCACACCGGTGAAGGCGAACGTGGCCAGCACCGATCCGGCGGTCGCCTCGTCCATGCCGAGCCGCTCGTGGGCGTAGAGCGGCAGGTGGAGCATCACCGCCGAGACGCCGCCCCCCATGAAGAAGGCGTACAGCGTGAGGTACGGAACGCCGCCGTCCGTCCAGCGGAACGGCGCCCCGTCCCCGCCGGCCACGTGCCCCGGTGTGCCCCCGACCGGCACCACCCGGCGGGAGGCCGCCAGCGCCACCAAGGCGGTGGCCGCGGCGAGCACCACCGCGACCCGCCAGCCGGCCACGAGGGCGACGGCCGGCAGGATGACCCCCACCAGCGTGCCGCCGATGTGCACGCCCGCCTGCTTGGCGCCGAGCACCACGCCCCGGTAGCGGCGCGGGGTGTACCTCGCGACCAGCAGGTTGGTCACCGGGTTGGAGGCCGCCTGCACCACCCCCGCCGGGATCGCGAACAGGAGGAACATCACCACCGAGGTGCTCGCGGCGACGCCCAGCATCGCCGCACCGCTGATCACGAACAGCGCGGTCATCACGGCGCGGCTCTCGATGCGGTCGATCAGCCGCCCGCCGGGGATCGACACCAGGGCCGCGACGGTGAAGTTGACGGTCACGAACAGCCCGAGCTGCGACCGCGAGAGCGACAGCGCAGGCAGGAGGAACGGGCTGAGCGCCCCCACGACGAACGGCGTCACCGTCCCGAACACCATCGCCAGCGTGACGACCACGGCGAGCGCCACGTGGCCGCTCGGCCGTTCACGGATGGCGGATCGCGCTCCGTCGGGCGCCGGGTCGTGGTCCATCGGGGGAAGCCTTCGGGGAGGGCCGTGAGCCGGCCGGGCCTGGGCGGTCGACGTTCGGTCGGGCGGCAACCTATCCGAGTGCGGCCGCTCGCCACCGCCCCGCATCTACGCTCGCCGGCGCCGTCCGCCGCCGGACCACGTCAGGGAGCCGCCTGTGACACCCCGAGACCCGAGGAGCGCCCCGTGAGCCGCCACGCACCGATCGCCGGAGGCGACCGCCGGTGGGCGGTGGCCGCGGCCGGCGTGGCCGTCGCCGCTCTCCTGGTCGCGGCATGCGGCGATGGCGGCGGCGACGATGCCGACCGGCAGGACGCGGTCGCGGCCCGCGGGGCCGAGGTCATGCCCTTCGACCTCGACGCCACCACCCACCGCTTCGCGCCGGTGGACGACGGTCTGATCCAGACCGTCGTGGCCGACGACCCCGGCGACGCCGAGCAGGTGGGCCTCATCCGGGAGCACCTCACGCACGAGGCGGACCGCTTCACCGAGGGCGACTTCGGCGACCCGGCCACCATCCACGGCCACGACATGCCCGGGCTCGCCGAGCTCGAGGCGGGTGCGGGTGGGATCCGGATCGCCTACGACGAGATCGAGGGCGGCGCGCGCATCGCGTACACCACCACCGATCCCGCCCTCGTCAGCGCGCTCCATCGCTGGGGTGAGGCCCAGGTCACCGATCACGGCGCACACGCCGAGCACGGCTGACGCCGCTGCCGGACCTCAGCGGGCCATCGCCCCGGCGAGGTCGTGGGGGCCGGCCGCCGGGTAGCCGCGCTGCTCGCGGATCGCGCTTCCCCACGCCCGCAGGATGCCGAGGAGGTCGTCGAGGTCGTCGCCCAACGCCTCGATCGCGGGCCGGCAGCTCGCGTCGGTGGCCACCTCGACCGCCTCGCGCTCGGCGCGACCGGCCTGGCTCAGGGCCCCGTCGGACAGCAGCCCGCGCTCGACGAGGCGGGCCTCGGCGGCGTCGAGGTCGGCGGCGCTCCAGGCACGGGTCCGGAGGTAGGTCCGGAGCCCCAGCCCCCACCAGGCCTCGGTGAGCAGCCCGATCTCGGTGGCGTCGAAGCCGGCCGAGGTCCACGCGGCCACATGTGCGTCACCCCGGTACTCCCGCAGCATGTCGGCGAGGCGCCAGGCGTCGCCGAGCGGATCGCCCGGCAGGCCGAGCGCCCGGAGCCCTGCGAACAGCGGGCGGCCCTCCGCACGCAGGGGCTCGACGGCCCGGGAGAGCAGCGCCGTCGCCCGTTCGAGTCCCTCGGGCTCGTCGCCGAGGATCCGGCGGAGCTGGGCCACGGCGCCCGAGGTGCGGACCTCGCGAATGGTCGCGGCGTCGGTGAGCGACCAGCCGTGGGCGACCGCGGGCACCACGACGGCCGGGTTGAACACGGCGAACGCCGCGGCGACCACCTCCCCCGGCACCTGGCCCAGCAGCGAGCCCCGACTGCAGAAGTAGGCCGGGCCGTCCGGGGCGGCCACGCCGGCGAACGAGCCGGGGCTGGCACCGAAGCCGAGCCCGGCGTAGCCCTCGTGGCACTCGGGTGCGAAGTAGACCTGTGCGGCCACGGGCTCGATGGCGCCGGCCAGCGAGCGTGCCCGTGCCGGCAGGTCGTCGGTCACGCTCGTCGCCATCCGTCCCCTTCCGGTTGGTACCGTTCCTGAACGATCGCTCAGTTCATCACAGGGGACGGCGGTGCGCATACGACTCGAACCCGAGGACGACTTCCTCCACCCCGTCGAAGAGGCGACCAACTTCAACGAGAGCCGCTACTACAACGTGTTCGACCGGCCGTCGGGACTCGGCGGCTGGGTGCGGATGGGGAACCGCCCCAACGAGGGCTACGCCGAGATGACCGTCTGCCTGTACCTGCCGGCGCGGTCCGACGATCCGGCCGAGGAGCGACCCCGGGTGGCGTTCATGTTCAAGCGCCCGCGCATCGAGGGCCACGAGGCCCACGACGCCGGCGGGCTCCGGTTCGAGGTGGTGGAGCCGTTCGCCCGGCACCGGGTGACCTACGACGGGTCGGTGTGCGTGCTCGCCGACCCGCGGGAGATGGCCGATCCCCGCGCCGCCTTCGCAGCCAACCCCCACGAGCGCTGCACGATCGATCTCGACCTGCGGGCCGTCGGGCGGCCCTGGGGCGGCGAGCCGGAGTGGGAAGAGGGCGAGCAGCGGCCGGAGCTCGATCCGGAGCGCTCGTTCGTCCGGGGCCATACCGAGCAGCACATGGCGGTGACCGGCACCGTGACGATCGGGGGCGAGACCTTCGAGCTGACCGACGGCCTGGGCCTGCGCGACCACTCCTGGGGCCCGCGCTACTGGCAGAGCGTCTGGTGGTACCGCTGGCTCACCGCCAACCTCGGGCGGGGCCTCGGGTTCGCCGCCACGCTCACCGGCCGGGAGGACGACCCGGACGCCCGCCGGTCGCACGGCTTCCTCTACGACGTCGACCGCTACGGCGACGACCGGTGGGTGCCGATCCGGGCCGTCGAGCTCGACTCCGACTACGACGACGAGTGGTTCCCGCGCGTCGTCCGTGCCCGGCTCACCACCGACGACCACGTGTACGACGTACGCGGCGACGTGTGGTCGACCATCCCGCTGCGCAACCGGCGCGACGGCATGGTCACCCGCATCACCGAGGGCATGACCACCTGGCGCTGCGGCGACCTGGTGGGGGCGGGGATGTCGGAGTACCTCGACCAGGTGGTCGACGGGGTGCCCGTCGGCACGCGGGCCGGCATCTGAGCGCGACCGCCGGGGCAGGCGACCGGCGACGCCCGGGCGGGCGCAGCTCACGCCGGCGGCGCGCAGGAGGGCGCTGCTCAGGCCGGCGGCGCGCAGGCGATGGCGCGGGCGAAGCGCTGGTAGAGGGCGACCACCTCGTTCATCGGGCGGCCCATCTCGCCGAACGGCTCGACGAGCGAGGTCGACAGCGTGACGATCGCCCGCGCCGCCTCGCGCGGCTCGTCCACCGTGAAGTCGCCGCTCGCCACTCCCTCGCACACCACGCCCTCGACGAGGTCGAGCAGCCGGTCGCGCGTCTCGTCGATGGTCGAGCGCTCGGGTGGGGGCAGGCGCCTGTGCTCGCGCCAGGCCACGTTGGCCGCCAACCGGGCGAACTCGTTGTGCAGAAGCGAGGCGATCAGGGTGGCGACGATCTCGTCGAGGCGGGCCGGCGGCGTGGGCCCGGCATCGAGCAGCCGGCGCTCGATCCGGGCGAGCACCACGTGGTAGGCCTCCTCGAGGAACTCGCGGAGCAGGTGGAGCTTCGACGGGAAGTGGTGGTAGAGCGCGGCGACGCTCACACCGGCCCGCGCCGCCATGTCGCGCATCGACGCGCCCTCGTAGCCGTCCTCCCCCATCACCTCGACGGCGGCTCGCATGATCGCGACCTTGCCCGGTCGCTCCCGCCGGCCGGGCACCTCGGCGACGCTCATCGCCGCGCACTCTAACGGTCACCGGCCGCGACCGAACGACCGCTCAGTCAGGGTCGGGCGCCCGGGGTGTCCCGGCGACCACGACCTCCGGTGGCTCCCCGTCGGACACGCCGAGCCTGTCCCCGAACAGCTCGCCCCGCTCGGCGTAGAGCACCAGGACCAGCGCCAGCACGCCGTAGCCGAGGAAGCCGAAGACGAGGGGCCGGATGGTGCCGTCGAACGACTGGTCGAGCACCGAGCCCAGCAGCGCACCGCCCGCGATCTGGATCGATCCGATGACCGACGACGCCGTCCCCGCCACCCGCGCCATCGGCTGCATGGCGATCGCGTTGAAGTTGGGGATGAGGAAGCTGTGCGCGGCCAGCATCGCCCCCGTGCCGACGAGGAACACCGCCAGCGGCGGCCGGCCCCCGGTCAGCACCGCGACCGCCGCGTAGGCGCCCGCCAGGGCGACGTACGTGACGAGCGCGGTGTGGGCCAGGCGCCGCACCCCCATCCGCTCCACGATCCTGCCGTTCACCAGCATGGCGACGCCCATGACGGCGGCCAGCACGCCGAAGATCAGGGGGAACAGCTCCGCCCGGCCGAACGTCTCGCCGATGATGTTCTCCGAGCTGCCCAGGTACGACGTGAACACGCCGTAGAGCGAGGTCAGCGCCAGCATGTAGCCGACGGTCCGGCGGTGCGACATCACCACCCTCCCGGACCGGAGCACGGGGCCGAATCGCAGCCGCTCGATGCGGTCCTCCGCGCGCAGCGTCTCGGGGAGGCGCCTGGCCCAGATCGACATCGCCAGGGCGGCGACCGCGCACGCGCCCAGCACCCAGCGCCACGACACGAGCACCAGGGCGCCCGCACCGAGTGCCGGTGCGAGCACCGGGACCAGGATGAACACGGCCATGATCGACGACATCGCCCGCGACATCCGCTCGCCGTGGAACCGGTCGCGCACCACCGCCAGCGTGACGACACGCGGCCCGGCGGCGCCGAGGCCCCAGACGAACCGGCTCGCGAGCACGAGCGCGAGGTTCGGTGACAGCGCCGAGAGCACGGCGCCGACCCCGTAGATGCCGTAGCCGAGGTACAGCGCCCGTCGCCGACCGAACCGGTCGGCCACCGGGCCGTAGCACAGCTGGCCGATCGCCAGGCCGAGGAAGTAGGTGGTCACCAGGCCGGTGACCGCGGTGGCGCCCGGCGCCATGCCGAAGTCCACCCGGATCTCGTCGAACGCCGGCAGCAGCAGGTCGATCCCCAGCGCGGCGAGCGCCATCGACAGCGACAGCAGCGCGGTCAGCTCCCGGACGCCGATCGGGCGTGGCTCCGGTGCGCCGGGTGCCGTGCGCAGGGCGCTCACCTGGGCGCGCCGGTCGGTCGGGCCGCCGGGCATCCCGGGCCCGGCACGTGCACGACGCGCGAGCGCGACCGGGCCAGCGTCCGCCGGGGCATCCTGCAACGCTAACCGTCCGCCTCTCTCCTCCGGCAGGTGCACATGTCACGTTGGTTCGAACCGCAACGGCGGGCGCGGCCCGCCGCCGCGACCGAACGAACGCTAAGTTATGAGGGGAGGCTGCGCCGTGGACTTCGACATCCCCAAGGACCTCGCCGACTACCTCGAGGAGCTCGACGACTTCATCGAGCGCGAGATCCGGCCACTCGAGCAGCAGGACGACAACATCCGGTTCTTCGACCACCGGCGCGAGGACGCTCGCACCGACTGGGAGCGCGGCGGGCTCCCCGACGAGGAGTGGGAGGCGCTGCTCGCCGAGGCCCGTCGGCGCGCGGATGCCGCCGGGCACTACCGCTACCCGTTCCCCGCGGAGCACGGGGGGCGCGACGGCAGCAACCTGGGGATGGCGGTCATCCGCGAGCACCTGGCCCGCAAGGGCCTCGGCCTGCACTGCGACCTGCAGAACGAGCACGCCATCGTGGGCAACAACGTCGGCCTGCTGCTGATGCTCACCTACGGCACCGACGAGCAGAAGGCGGCCTGGATCGACGACCTCGCGGCGGGCCGGCGGGGCTTCGCCTTCGCGATCACCGAGCCCGCCCACGGCTCGGATGCCACCCACATGGAGACCACCGCGGTGCGCGACGGCGACGGCTGGGTGATCAACGGCGAGAAGACCTGGAACACGGGCATCCACCGCGCCGACCACGACCTCGTCTTCGCCCGCACCAGCGGGGCACCGGGCGACGCCCACGGCATCACCGCGTTCCTGGTCCCCACCGACAGCGAGGGCTTCGAGATCCTCGAGTTCCTCTGGACCTTCAACATGCCCACCGATCACGCCCACGTCCGCCTGCGCGACGTGCGGGTGCCCGCCGGCGCGGTCTTCGGCGGCGAGGGCCGGGGCCTCCAGGTGGTGCAGCACTTCTTCAACGAGAACCGCATCCGCCAGGCCGCCTCGAGCCTCGGGGCCGCCGAGTACTGCCTCGACCGGGCGATCGAGCACGCCAAGGAGCGCGCGCCGTTCGGCAAGCCGCTGGCGACCAACCAGGGCATCCAGTTCCCGGTCGTGGAGCTGGCGACCCAGTGCGAGATGCTCCGGGCGCTCGTGCAGCGCACCGCCTGGCAGATGGACACCTACGGCGCCTTCTCCGTGTCGGACAAGGTGTCGATGTGCAACTACTGGGCCAACCGGCTGTGCTGCGAGGCGGCCGACCGGGCGATGCAGATCTTCGGCGGCCTCGGCTACTCGCGCCACGAGCCGTTCGAGCACATCTACCGCCACCACCGCCGCTACCGGATCACCGAGGGGGCCGAGGAGATCCAGATGCGCCGGGTGGCCGGCTACCTGTTCGGCTTCATGTCCCAGCAGGCCCCGAAGGGGGTGTCATCGACAGATGGTTGAGACCACCACGTGGACGGCCAGCCCGTTCGTCGCCGGGATCCAACCCGTCACCGCCTCCGACGACGAGATCCGCCGGCACCTGGAGGACGCCGAGATCCAGCCGCTCCTTCCCGCGCTCGCGTACGCCACCGGCGACCTGACGCTGCTGCGCGACGAGCTGCGTCCCGACCCGCTGATGCTGGCGCTGCCGCAGGGCGGCTTCACCGACGAGCAGGCCGAGGCGATCCGCGAGCTGGCGCTCGAGGTGCTCATCCGGTTCCGGGACGGTGGCTCGGTACCGGCGCCGGTCCCCGACGACGAGCACGTGCTGCGGATCATGGAGTACGCGGTGGGGGGCGCCGACATGGCGGCGTACCTCCCGCTGCTCGAGGAGGAGCTCGCCCACCGGGGCGAGGACCGCCGGGCGCCGACCTGGCGGAAGGACGACATCGCCCCCGACGTCGACTTCCGGGTGATCGTCATCGGCGCCGGCATGTCGGGCCTGCTGGCGTCCCACCGCCTGAACCAGGCGGGCGTCGACCACGTCGTCATCGAGAAGAACGACGACGTGGGCGGCACCTGGTACGAGAACTCCTATCCGGGCTGCCGCGTCGACAACCCCAACCACAACTTCAGCTACTCGTTCGCGCAGCGCCACGACTGGCCCTACCACTACTCCACCCAACCGGTGCTGCACCGGTACTTCAGCGACTGCGCCGACGTCTTCGGGTTGCGCGACCGCATCCGCTTCCGCACCGAGGTGGTCTCGGCCACGTGGTCGGAGGAGGACCTGCGCTGGACCGTGGTGGTGCGCACCGCCGACGGCCGCGAGGATGCCCTGCAGGCCGACGCCGTCATCAGCGCCGTCGGCCAGCTCAACCGGCCCAACTACCCGGACATCCCGGGCCGCGACACCTTCGCCGGACCGGCGTTCCACTCGGCGCGCTGGGACCACGGCGTGGACCTGACCGGCCGGCGGGTCGCCGTGATCGGCACGGGCGCGAGCGCCATGCAGTTCATCCCGGAGATCGCCGGGGACGTCGACGAGCTGCTGGTCTTCCAGCGCACGCCCGCCTGGATGGTGCCCACCCCCGAGTACCACGACGAGGTCCCCGAGGGCCGCACTTGGCTGTACAACCACCTGCCCTCGTACAGCGAGTTCCACCGGTTCTGCATCTTCTGGCGGATGGGCGACGGCACGATCCCCACCGTGACCGTCGACCCGACCTGGACCCAGCCGGGCTCGATCGGCCCGATGAACGAGATGATCCGGCAGCTCCTGCTCGGCCACATCCAGTCGGAGTTCGGCGACCGGCCCGACCTGCTGGAGCAGGTCACCCCGACGTATCCCCCGGGCGCGAAGCGGATGATCCGCGACAACGGCATCTGGCCCAGCACGCTCAAGCGGGACAACGTGCGGCTGATCACCACCGGCATCCGCGAGATCACCCCCGCCGGCATCGTCACCGACGACGGCGAGGAGCACGCGGTCGACGTGCTCCTCTACGGCACCGGGTTCACGGCCTCGAAGTTCCTCACCCCCATGCGGGTGACCGGCCGCAACGGCGTCGACCTCCACGAGCACTGGCAGGGCGACGCCCGCGCCTACCTCGGGGTGACGATCCCCGGGTTCCCCAACCTGTTCTGCCTCTACGGCCCGAACACGAACATCGTCATCAACGGGAGCATCGTCTACTTCTCGGAGTGCGGCGTCCGGTACATCCTCGGCCTTCTCGGCCTGCTGCTCTCCGGCGGGCACCGGGCGCTCGACGTGCGCAAGGACGTCCACGACGAGTTCAACGAGCGGGTTGATGCCGAGAACCGGCGCATGGCGTGGGGCGCCTCCGACGTGAACAGCTGGTACAAGAACGAGCGCGGGCACGTGTCCCAGAACTGGCCGTTCACGCTGCTGGAGTACTGGCAGCGCACCGCGGCACCCGACCCCGACGACTACGACCTCACCCGCTGAACCCGGGGAGGCTTCTCAGAGCTCGGCCGGCGTCGGCGGGACGGGTGGCGTCGGCCGCCGTGCCCGCTTGGCCTCGTAGAGGGCGGCGTCCGCGAGCCGCACGACCTCGGCCGGCCGGCCCGACGCGACGCCGGCGCTCGCGCCCACCGACACGATGCGGTCCGGGGTGCAGCTGATGGGGCGGCGGACGGCGTGCACGGCCCGGTCGACCGAGCGCATGGCCCCGGCGCTCGACGTGCCGTCGGCGAAGACGATGGCGAACTCGTCGCCCCCGAACCGCACGACCAGATCGTCCTCGCGCACGGCCCGGACGATGCGCTGGGCCACCACCCCGAGGACCGCGTCCCCGGTCTGGTGGCCGAAGCTGTCGTTGACCGACTTGAAGTCGTCGAGATCCAGCAGGGCCACCGTGACGGGGTCGGGTGCCGCGTCGAGGCGGCGCCGGAGCGCCGAGCGGTTGCCCACCCCGGTGAGCGGATCGGTGACCGCCTCGCGCCGCAGGAGGTGGTGGCGGCGCTGCTCGCCGATGACCAGGCTCGCCAGCCGGGCGGCCTGGCGGAGCCCGTGGTCGGTGCCGATGTTGCGCTCCACGTCGATCGACACCCACACCACGATGCAGCCCATGACGTCGCCGCCCGTCCCGTTGGTGAGCGGGATGGCCCACGCCGAGCGGAAACCCTCGGCCCGGGCCACCTGGGCGAGGTCGGACGGGTAGTCGGCGAAGTCCGCCGAGCCCCGGGCCTCCCCGTCGGCCACCGCCGGTCGCCACCACCTCTCGTCGGCGATCAGGCGGGCCGCCGGGCTGCCCTCGACCGCCCCGACCACGGGCGCACCGTCGACGAGCCCCACCACCGCGCCCGAGCCGAGGTAGTCGGGGACGAGGCGGGCACATGCCGCCAGCACCGACGGCAGCGGTGCGTCGGCGACGAGGAGGTCCAGGACGTGGCCCACCCCCTCGGCCTCGCCGCCGAGGGGTCGCGAGACGATCACCACGCCCTCGACCTCCGGGTCGTCGAGCAGGTTCAGCACCTGGCCCTCCATGGTGATCCAGGTGCCGTCGGACCGCAGCTTGCGGTAGCGCAGCGGCTCGATCACGTCCATCGCCGGCGAACCGCCGGCGCGGGCGGCGGCGCGCAGCTGGCTCAGGCCGTGCAGCAGGCGCTCCGCGTCGTCGGGATGGACCCGCTCCAGCGACGCCCGCCCCATCCGGTCGTCGGGGTCGGTGTCCATGACCCAGGCTGCCGACCGGCTCATCCACCGGGTCCTCAGCTGAGCGTCCACGAACGTGACCACCGTCGACGGCGCCCGGTCGAGGGCCCGAAGCAGCCGCGCCGCGATCTCCGGTGGCAGGCGCTCGTCCGCGCCGCCGTCACCACGCACCGTCATGGTCCCCCGTGCTCTCGCATCAGCACCGACTTCCGGGTCGCCTCCCGTCACCCGGCCGCGCCGGGTACCTGCCACCGCTCCGCCCGGCGAGGCGATCGGCCGACCACATCCCGCCCGTAGCGTAGGCCGCTGGGCACCGCCCGTCACCTCCCTGGACCACCCCGGCCCGGTCGGAACCGCGGCGTCGTCGGGGGGTGTGACCCCGGCGCGGCCCGGCGACCCCGCCGGTCCGTCTCGCGATCGCTCGGCCAGTTGGGCTGCATCAGGTGCCACTGCTCGGGTGCCGCCCGGATGAGCACCTCGAGCTCGCGGGCCAGGCGCTGGGTGGTCACCGACACGTCGTGGCGTTCGTCGTCCGACCGTTCGACCGGAATCGGCGGGCGCACCACCGCCCGGTTCCGGCCACCCTCCTGGTCGTAGACCGCCGCGGGAAGCAGCGCCGCACCGCACCGTCGCGCCAGGAGACCGGGACCGACCGGCAACGTCGTCCGTTCCCCGAACAGCTCCACCGCCACGCCCCGGCCGCTCAGGTCGCGATCGCAGACCAGGGCCACCACCTGGTTCCTCCGCAAAGCCGCCTCGAGCCTCTCGGTCACACCCGGCCCGCGGACCACGACCTCCATCCCCATCCGGCGGCGGGCTGCCCGGAACCACGCCAGCAGCTCGGGCGGCTCCAGCCGCTCGACCACCACGACCAGCGGGTACCCCTGGGCCGCGCCCCAGGCACCGGCGAGATCCCAGCTCCCGAGGTGGGGCAGGGCGATCACGGCGCCGGCGCCGGCCTCGAGAGCCCGGTCGAGGTGCTCCCGGCCTTCCACTCGCACCCGGGCGTCGAGCTCCCCCGGGTCGAGCCGGGGAACCCGGAACGTGTCGATCCAGTAGGCGGCGTACGACCGGAACGCCTGCCACACCGACCGCCGGAGCGCCCGACCCCGCAGATCCGGCCCGTGGACCCGCCGCAGGTGGCGGGCGACCATACGGCGTCGCCCGGGCATGGTCACCACCGCGACGGCCGCGCCGACGGCGGCCGCCCACGGGACGGCCGGCGCGGGGAGCGCGAGCGCCAGCCGCTCGGCCGCCCGGTACGCCGGGTAGGCGAGCCCGCGGAGTCGCCTCACCGCAGCGCCCCGAGTGGGCAGTGCCGCCCGTGCTCCCATCGCCGGGCTCGCACCCTGCGTGCGGGTCCCGGCGCACCGCTGCGGGCGACGCGCATCAGCGGACCCACCGGGGGGAAGTTCTGCCGTGCGCAAGGCGGACGCCGCCCACACCGTCCGAGCTCAGGAGGCGATCTCATGGCCCGATCGACGCGCACCAGCGCCGTAGGCTTCCTGCAGGAGCAGCACGACCGCATCCGCGAGCTCTTCGCCACCGTGGCCACCGGCGACCACGACACCCGGCGGGAGGCGTTCGAGCAACTGGTGCGGCTCCTGGCGGTCCACGAGACCGCCGAGGAGGTGGTGGTGCACCCGGCCGCGCGGCTCGCCGGCGACGAGGCGCGCCAGGTGGTCGCCGCCCGGCTCGACGAGGAGGACAAGGCGAAGAAGATGCTCGCGGACATCGAGAAGCACGATCCCTCCTCGCCCGAGTTCGCGGCCCGCCTCCCACCGCTGCGCGACGCGGTGGAGACCCACGCCCGCAACGAGGAGCGCGAGCTGTTCCCCCTGCTCGAGAGGACCACCGACGAGCGCCAGCTCGAACGCATGACGTCGGCCCTCCAGCTCGTCGAGTCCATCGCGCCGACGCACCCCCACAAGCTGGCGCCCGAGAGCGCGCTCGGGAACCTCGCGGTCGGCCCGGTGGTCGGCGTCATCGACCGGGTGCGCGACATGCTGCGGTCCGCCACCCGCTGAGGGTCGTCGCGGCGTCGGCCGGCCTCCGCCGTCGACCACCGGGCGTTCAGCCGGTGGCGGGAGGCTTGTAGAGGTCCCTCGTCACCTCGTCGACCAGCCGGGTCGACGGGGTGGACGCCAGCCTGCCGGTGCTCCGCAGCTCGCGGACCGCGGGCACCGGGTCGGGGTCGGAGAAGAACCGCTCGTCGGCGTGGTCGACGGGCCGACCGGTGGGATCGGCCGTCCACCACGACGCCTCGAGCGCGATGCCGTTGGGATCGGTGAAGTAGATCGACCGGAGGATCCCGTGATCCACCACGTCGGTCACCTCGCAGTCGTGCTCCTTCAGCCGGTCGCGGAGGCGGAGCAGCGCCTCCTCGTCGGCCAGCGCCAGCGAGAGGTGGTCGAACTGCGAGGCCTGCGGGTCGGGCACCCCGGCGGGCTTGGCGAACGTGTCGAGCTGCTGGTCGCGGTACTCGAAGAACGCCACCGTGTTGCCCTGGTCGAACTCGAAGAAGTAGTGACGGAAGGCGGGTGTGGCCAGCGTGATCACCAGCCGGGCGTCGAGCACCCCGTGGTAGAAGCGGACCGTCGCATCCATGTCGTCGGTGACGAGGGCGAGATGGTGCACGCCCCGCCAGTAGGTGGGCTCCGGCGTCGCGCTCATGCGGACAGGCTACGCCCGGGGTGTGCCGGACACTCATCTCCGATGCGGGGGTTGATGCGCGCGCCTCACATACTGAGACCCATGCTCCTCCACGGCGGCGGCGTGGCCGGGTGACGGCCGACCTGCTCCCCACCGCCAAGGCCACACTCCCCGACCGGGTCGCGGCGCACCTGGACGCACGCGGCCGCTACCCGCGCGCCGTGCTGCTGGTGGCGCTCACCGGCATGTTCGCCACGACCTTCCCGATCACGGTCCTCACGCTGGCGATCCCCACGATCGCCGACGACCTCGACGCGAACCAGGCAGACCTCGCCTGGCTGATCACGCTGCCGGTGCTGTGCTCGGCGCTCGCGCTGCCGGTGCTCGGCAAGCTGGGCGACCTCTACGGCCACCGGCGCGTGTTCCTCACCGGCTTCGCGATCGCCCTGGTGACCACCTCGCTGACGGCCACCGCCACCGCTCCCGGGGTGCTCATCGCCTGGCGCACGGTGAGCCAGGTCGCCGGGGGCAGCACCATCCCCAGCTCGCTGGCCCTCATCAACTCGGTGCACCACGGGAAGCGCCGGGCCCGGGCCATGGGGTGGTGGTCGATGATCGCCGCCGGCGCACCGGTCATCGGTCTCACCATCGGTGCACCGGTCATCGACGCCGTCGGATGGCAGATGCTGTTCGTGCTGCAGGCCGGGCTGATGACCGTGCCGGTGCTGGCGTCGTGGCTGGTGCTGCGGGAGACGCCCCGCCGGCTGGCGCGCTTCGACATCGCCGGCGCCGCGACGCTGGCCCTCGGTGTCGGTCCGCTGCTCCTGGGGGTCAACCAGGCACCCGAGTGGGGCTTCACGAGCCTGCCGGTCGTGGCCTGCGCCGCCCTCGCGATGATCGGGTTCTCGCTGTTCGTGCCGATCGAGCGACGGGTACCGGCGCCGCTGCTGCCACCCGAGCTGCTCCGCTCCCCCAGCGCCGGCTCGTCGCTCCTGAGCTCCTTCTTCACGAGCGCGGCGTACATGGGCGGCTTCTTCCTGGCGAGCCTGCTGATGGTCGAGCAGTTCGACTACTCGCTCACGAGCGCGGTCCCGATCCTGGCGATCCGGCCCGCCCTCTTCGCCCTGTCGTCCCCCGTGGGCGGCTCGTTCGCCGGTCGGGCCGGCAACCGGGCGGCCGCGATCGCCGGCGCGATCTCCCTCGCCAGCGGCCTGACCGGGCTGGCCGCGGGGAGCGCGGCCTCGTCGCTGCTGCTCGTGATCGGCGTCGGGTTCCTCTGCCAGGGTGTGGGCTTCGGGCTGCTGCGCCCCGCGATCAGCACCGCGCTCGCCAACGCCGTCGACGAGCGGGACCTGGGCGTCGCCGGGGCCGCCGAGCGGTTGACCGGCCAGGTGGGGGTGGCCTTCGGCATCACGATCCTGGCGACCATCTACGCAGGCGATGTCGAGCGGTTCCCGCCGGCGTTCGCGGTGGGTGCCGCGTTCGCCGTCGTGGGCATGCTGGCCGCGCTGGGCATGCGCCGCCGGCACTGACCGGCGCGCCACCGCCTCACGGGCGCGTGCCCGCCTCCCGGCCGGGTGGGCCGCTCACGGGGTGCGGCGTGACACCAAGGGCCCCGTCGCGCTCGTCGGCGAGGCGAACGGTCTCGTCCGACACCGGGGCGGCCAGGATGGCTGTCACCAGGTCGATCAAGTGGCTCACGAACAGGCGGTCGTCGGTGTGCGGCCCCGAGCTGGCGCGCCGCCCGAGCTCGGCCGCGGCGAAGCGGATCGCGGTGAACCGCCGGTGCAGGCGCGCCGCCTGCGGGTCGAGCAACGGCGCCACGAGCATCCGCCAGCGGTGGATGCTGGCCTGGTCGCCGGAGGGCACCGGGACCCGCGGGCGCGGGCGGTTCACCAGCTCGGCCCAGATCTGCAGGTGCTGAGGGCCGCCGTCGGGATCGTCGAGCTCGGCCGCCTCCGGCCGGACCAGCGCAGCGGCCAGGGCCCGCAGGTCGGTGGCGCCCTCGGCCTCGATGCGGTCGAGCGCGGCGTGGCGGGCCGCCTCGATGGCGGGCCGGTGCTTGTCGAGGACGGCGCGCACGATGCCGGCCCGGTCGCGGAAGTGGTACTGGACCGCGATCGCGTTGCGCGCACCCGCCTCCCGGTTGATCTCGCGCAGGCTCACGGCGTCGATCCCGTGCTCCGCGAACAGCCGCTCGGCCGCGGCGACGAGCCGGTCGCGGGTGGTCTCCGGCGATCTCTCCACGGGCCTCTCCACGGGCGCCTCCCCACCCATCATGGACCACGGCGGGGCCGCCGGTGATGCGCGTGCATCACCGCGTCACCCGGCGCCGGTCGGCGCTTCGGGCGCGCCCGTTCACCCGAGGTCGTCGAGGAACGGCACGAGCGTCTCCACCAGCGGGTTCTGCGACGTCTCGACCCCCATGGGATCGGTGTGGGTCAGCCGGTCGCTCTCGTCGACCAGGGTGAGGTCGCCCTCGGGGATGCCCGACTGCTCGGCGAGCGACCGAGCGCCCGCCAGCACCCGCCCGGCCCCGAAGCCGGTCTCCAGCGCGTAGATCCGCAGGTCGAGCTCGGTGCCGTGGACGGCCCGCACGCCCAGAACCTCCTGGGCGGGGTTCTCGATGCCGCCGTTGACCGCGTCGCTGTCGAGCGACAGGCGGAGCGGGTGGTACCAGGCGGTGCCGTCGATGCCGTCGATGCGCTCGTCGCCGTCGGGGCCCTCGATCAGCCCGGAGAACATGCGCGCGGCCCGCTCCACCGGCACGAGGTCGTCGTCGACCCAGCCGCGGGGGTCGCCGCTGTCGGCCAGCCGGCCCATGTGCATCTCGACCAGCTCGAGTCCCTCGGGGCTGGTGTCGGTGTCGAGCGCGTAGCCGTACTGCGCGGCGTTGGTGGGGTGAACCGGGGGCTTGAGGTTGCCGGGGATGAGCGGCGAGTCGAAGGCGAGCGACGGCTCGTCGGGCTCGAGCACGGCCGCGGTCGACCCCAGGGCGTTGAACACCCCGGCGGCCCAGGGGAGCCCCAGGCCGACGATGTCGTTGAAGGCCGGCCCGGCGGCCAGCTCCGCGAGCTGGGCCTCCGCCTCGTCGGCCGACGGTGCCTGGCCGGCGCCGCTGCCGCCGTCGATCAGCGCGATGCCCGACAGGTCGTCGGCACCCGGCTGCCCATCGAAGTCCCACGTTGCGTAGGCCACGGTGATCGACCCGCCGAGCGAGTGGCCGCCGAGCACCACCTCGCCGCCCAGCTCCCCCGCCTCCTGGATCACCGCGTGGAGATCGTCGATCGCCACGCTCATGCCCCACTCCCGGGCGAAGTCCACCGACTGCTCGTCGCCCGCCGGGCCACCCACCGGCTCGAAGTGGTCGGTGATCGAGTCGTCACCGAGCCAGCCGAGGTAGTGGTCGAACACGTCCTGCGAGGTGACCTCGCCGGCGACCCGGCGCTCCAGCACGCTGTGGTCCTCCAGCAGGTTCTCCCGGCGGTCGATCGACCAGACCTGCCACCCGCCGTCGAGGGCGTCGACGATGTCGAGCGCCACCGGGGTGAAGTAGGCGGCGCCGGCCGACGTGCCGGGCACCAGCACCAGCACGTTCTCGGCGTCACCCGGGCCGTGCTCGACCACACGGACGCGCTGGTACTCGTCGGGGCCCGGCCCCGCGCCGACCTCGATGGTCTCGACCCGCACCTCGCGACCGGCCTCGGCCCCGGCGGGGGCGTCCCCGCCCGGGGCGTCCCCGCCGCCGTCGCCACCGTCGTCG
>JBKHJZ010000246.1:0-4284 GCA_046537875.1 Acidimicrobiia bacterium
CGGTGAGCGCCACCGTCAGGTTCCGGAGCGTGAGCGTGCCCTCGGGGGACGACACGGTGGTGTCGCGCCCGGGAGTGCGGGCGACGGTGCAGCGGATCGGCCCGTCGACGTGCTCGTGGCGCGCCCCCCGCACGCCCATGCGGTGCACCGCCCCGGAGAGGAGGTGCTCGAGGCGGACGAGGGCGGGGTGCGACACGGCGCCACCGTCGACCGCAGGGAGTGCCAGCAGTTCGGCGTCGACACGCTGCGCCGCCTCGCGCTCGCGCTGCCGGCGGAGGCGGACGGCGGCCTGCTCGCGGGAGCGATCGCGCAGCGGCGTCGCGCGACCCCGGTTGGTGGTGTCGCCGCGCTCCCGCAGCGAGTCGGGCACGAGGGCCCGGGGTGCGCTCCACCAGGGCGTCGCGGGACCGACCGGGTCGTCGGCGTCCTCGGCGAGCACACCCCAGTGGGTGGTGGGTGCCAAGCCGAAGGCGGCGACGGCGAGCCGGGGCACGTCGGCGGGGTGCGCATCGTGGAAGTACCGGGCGAGGCGCAGGAAGTCGGCCCGCCGGGACGAGGCGCCGATGCCGACCCGGGACAGCCGGGCCAGGTTCAGGGTGAGGGTCCGGATGGCGGACACCGCCTGGCGGCCGAGCCGCTCGATGCGGGACGGGTCGCCCGGCCCGCCGACGAACCAGCCGGTGAGGTGCACCCAGTCGTCGATGGTCGAGCCCAAGACCCGGCTGACGGTGACGCTGCCGTCGAGCCCGGCGTCCTCGACCCGGGCGGCCAGCCCCCGGTTGGCACGCTCGACGATGGTGGGGATCCGGGGAGCGAGCTCCTGGAGCAGGCGCCCGATCGGTCGGGACGTGCGCTCGATCTCGTCGAGCCGCTCGGCGACGTAGCCCACGAGCACCTCGGCGAAGAAGCGCAGCTCGTCGGCGTCGAGGTCGTAGCGGCTCTGCCACTGGTTGATGGCGGCGAAGAACTGCGTGATCTCGGACGTGAACGCCTGGTGGGGGTCGAAGGCGGCACGGACGAGATCGGCGAGGCGCACGGGGTCGACCTGCGCGACATCGGCGGCAGCGAGCGCGACGAGGGCGTCGTGGAGGGCGCGCAGGCGGCCGGTGGACACGTCGCGCACCTCGTCGACGCGGGTGAGCACACCCTCGACCACCTCGTGGACCTCCTGGCCGGCCCGGGTGATGAGGTAGCGGTTCCGGCGGCGGTAGTAGTCGGCGAGGCTGGTGGGGCTGCCGACCGCGCTGGACACGGTGAGGTTCCCCCAGCGCTTCAGGCTCTCGAGCCGGTCGGCGACGACGGCCGGGTCGAGCGCGACGCCGTTGGCGGCGAGGCGATCGGCCACCTGCTCGTGGGTGAACTCGGAGAAGAACGTGCCGGCGAAGATCCGCATGATCGCCCGGTACTCGCGCCACTCGTCGCCGGTGACGTAGCGGAACAACCGGCGACCGGCCTCCTCGGCGTCGGCGGCCGTCATGCCGCCGCCGTCCTCTGCCGCCCGTCCCACCGGGAGTGCTCCAGCACGATGACGCGGAGGTCGGGGTCGCGCAGCACCTCGGTGATCGCCAGCTCGGGCACGGTGTCGTGCGTGCCCCAGAGGCGCTCGCTCGTGGCGACGAAGTCGAGGTCGAGCTCGACGAGCAGGCCGAACAGCTTGGCGTGGTTGTCCTCGGACACCTTGGCGAAGGCGTCGTCGAGCAGCACGAACCGGGGCGCCGCCGGCTCCGACTCGGCGAGCGCGTCGCACGACGCCGCCACGGCGGCGAACAGCGGCAGGTACGACACCATCTTCTTCTCGCCCTCCGACAGGGCGGTGCGCCGGGTGATGCGCTCGTCGGATCGCCCCGGCCGGCGCAGGTACAGCGCCATGCGGTGCCAGGCGCGGTAGTCGAGCACCCGGGCGATCAGCTCCCGGTAGGGCGCCTCGGGGTCTTCGCGGCGCGCGTCGGCGATGCGGGCGGCGAGCGCCCTGGTGAGCTGGTGGTCCTCGTCGGCCGTGCGGAGGTCGGGTGGCTTGGCGAGCAGGCCGATGGTGTCGGCGAGCGCCGGGTCGAGGTCGTCGCGGCGGGTCCAGCGCAGCGACACGCCGATGCCCTGCGAGGTGGTGATGGTGTCGAGCCGGGCGTTCATGCGGTCGACCAGCTCGCGGGCCGCGTGGAGCTTGTGGGCGACCTCGCGGGCGATCAGGCCCTGCAGCAGGTTGCGCAGCGCCTGGTCCTGCTTGGCGGAGAGCAGGCTGCTCATGTTGCGGAGCTGGATGTCGACGCGCTCGAGCGCGTCGGGAAGCGGCATGCGCCCGAGGGGCCCGGTCACCTCGATGTGCAGCGGGAGCGCCTCGTCGGGTTGGCGGTCCTCGGCGTCCCAGCCGGCGCCGAGCGCGTCGCGTCGCTGGCGCAGCGACTGACGGACGCCGTCGGCCGTGGTCTGGCTGCCGTCGGGCGCCGGGATCCGGGCGGTGATCGCGGTGGCGAGCTCGCGCACGCCGTCGGGCGTCTCGGCGACCGCCGGGAACGCCGCCACGGGTTCGGCGTCGTCGCGCACGGTCGTCGCCCCACGCTCGGCATCGCCCTCGCCGGACGTGGGGACGCCGCCCGACTCGTCGGCCGGGTCGTCGCCGTCGGGCTCGCGCGGCTCGTGGGCCGGGTCGTCCGCCGGGGGCGCGGTTGCACGGGCGGGCGTGGGGACCGCCGTCGCCTCGCCGGCCAGAGCCGTCGGACACGTCGGATCGGTCGACGTATCGGTGAGCGCCGAGGCGACCAGCCCGGGGACGGCGAGCGTGCGCCGGAGGGGCGCCAGCGCAGCGACGCAGCGTGCCTCGGCGGTGCGGCGGTCGCCGGCGGCGTTCTCGGCGTCGCGGGCGAGCGCCGTCACCCGGCCGTGTGCGGCGGTGTGGGCCCGGCGGGCCTGGTCGAGGTCGGCGGTGGTCGTGTCGAGGTCGCGCTGGCTCACCCTGAGCGTGGCGACGATCTCGTCGTACTCCAGGCCGACGGTGTCCTCGAGGGTGGCGAGCTTGGTGGCGACCTCGGCGCGGCGGGCCGTCGCCTCGCGGTGGGCCGCCCGGCTCGCCTGCTCGTCGTCGACGGCCTGCTCGAACGCCGTGCCGCGTTCGATCCAGTGGGCGACCGAGCGGACCAGGGCCTTGGTGGCGGAGTCCACGGCGTCGCAGCGCCCGGCGGCCTCGCCCACGGCCCGCTCGACGGCGTCGAGCTGGGTGCGGTCGGGGGGCAGGGCGAGCGTCGAGGCGATGCGACGGCTGGCGTCGACGGCCTCGGCGTGGGCGGCGTCCGCCCGCCGCTGCGCGTCGCGGCAGGTGCGGAGGCGCGTGCGGGCGTCGTCGAGGTGGCGCTCGGCGTGCTCGGCGCGGACGAGCGCGTCGGTCACCGGCGCCACCTGCGGGAGCGCCTGGCGCAGCCGGGTGGCGTCGGTGATCAGGTCGGCCCGGTGGGCGATCTCGGCGTCGGTGCCCGCCACGACGGCCCGCGCCTCGTCGAGCCGGGCCGCGACCTCGGCGCGCTGGCGCTCGAGCGCGGCGCGTCGGGCGGTGACGCCGATGTGCTCGGCCCGCTGCTTGGCGTGGCGTCCGTGGAGCACGCCGGCGCGGAACCGTCCGTCGACGGTGACGACGGTGCGGTCGCCGTCGGTCGCGAGGTCGTCGGGCGAGGTGGAGATGGCGTCGAGCACCCGCTCGACCCGGTGGGCGTCGACGGCGGCGGTGAGGTCGTCGGGCACCGTGACGGCGAGCAGGGCGCTGAGCGGCTGGTCGGCGGGCTTGCCGGGTCGGGCGACGAGCTGGCCGTCGGCCAGGGCGAGCGTGCCGTCGTCGCCGAGCTCGGCCCCGAGCAGCCCGGCGGCCTCCATCGCCGCCTCGAGGCCGGCACGGGTGGGCTCGTCGAGGTCGGGCCGGAAGTCGATGAGGTCGGCCAGGCAGGCGCCGCGGTCGTGCCGCTGCCAGTCGCCGGCCGGCGGGTCGGGGAGCGTGCGCCGCTGGAGCTCGTCGAGCTGCCCGGCGAGGTCGTCGATGGTCGCCTGCTCGGAGGAGCGCCGGGCCCGGAGGGTGGCGTCGACCTGCCGGTGGTGGTCGACGGTCTGCTGTGCCGCGTCGTGGAGCGCGGCGGCCACCTCGTCGCGGTCACCGGCGAGGTCGGGGGTCGCGAGCGGGGCGGGGTCGACCGCGGGGAGGCCGTCGGCGAGCCGGTGCTCGTCGAGCCGCGCCAGCCAGGCCTCGAGATCGGCCCGCCAGGCCTGGACGGCCCGGTCGGCGTGGGAGCGCGCCTCGGTGAACGC
>JBKHJZ010000053.1:0-17197 GCA_046537875.1 Acidimicrobiia bacterium
GGCGTGGGTACGGTCACGCCCGTGCGCGTCGTCCTCCGGCCCCAGGGGCTGACCCGCGACGAGGTCGTGGCCGTCGCCCGGGACGGCGCCGGTGCGGTGCTGTCCGCCGAGGCGCGGGAGGCCATGGCCGCCACGCGTGCGCACGTCGAGGCGATGGACGCCGGTGACGAGCCGGTGTACGGGATCTCGACCGGCTTCGGCGGGCTCGCCACCACGCACATCTCGCGGGAACACCGCGACCGGCTCCAGCGGTCGCTCGTCGCCTCGCACGCCGCCGGGATGGGTGACCCGGTGGACCCCGAGGTCGTGCGGGCCATGATCCTCCTGCGGGCACGCAGCATGGCGACCGGCGTGACCGGCGCCCGGCCCGAGCTGGCCGAGGCCGTGCTCGATCTGCTGGCACCGGGGCGGCTGCCGCAGGTCCCCGAGCTCGGGTCGGTTGGCTGCAGCGGCGACCTCGCCCCCCTCGCCCACGTGGGCGCCGCGCTCGACCTGCCGCTGCAGGCCAAGGAGGGCCTCGCCCTGATCAACGGCACCGACGGCATGCTGGGCATGCTGGTCCTGGCGTGCGCCGATCTGGCGCGGTTGCTCACGACGGCCGACATCGCCGCGGCCATGAGCGTGGAGGGGCTGCTCGGCACCGACCGGGCGTTCGCCCCCGAGCTGGTCGCGCTGCGCCCGCACCCGGGGCAGCAGGCGTCGGCCGCCAACCTGGTCAGCCTGCTCGCCGGGTCGGCGATCGTGGCATCGCACCGCACCCACGATCCCCGGGTGCAGGACGCGTACTCGTTGCGGTGCGCGCCCCAGGTGCACGGGGCCGCCCGCGACGCCCTGGCGTACGCCGGGGCATGCGCCGACCGGGAGCTCGCGGCCGCGATCGACAACCCCGTCGTGCTGGCCGACGGGCGGGTCGAGTCGGTCGGGAACTTCCACGGCGCGCCGCTCTCCCATGCCTGCGACCTGCTGGCCATCGTGGTCGCCGACGTCGCGGCCATGAGCGAGCGGCGCACCGACCGCTTCCTCGACACCGCCCGCAGCCAGGGCCTGCCGCCGTTCCTGGCCCACGAGCCGGGCGTCGACAGCGGGCTGATGATCGCCCAGTACACGGCCGCGGAGCTGGTGGCCGAGTGCCGGCGCCTGGCCGTCCCGGCCAGCGCGGACAGCATCCCCACGTCGGCCATGCAGGAAGACCACGTCTCGATGGGCTGGTCGGCGGCGCGCAAGCTCCGGACCGCGCTGGTCCATCTCGGCCGGGTGCTGGCCATCGAGCTCGTCACCGCCGCCCGGGGCATCGAGCTGCGCGCCCCGCTCGCCCCGGCGCCGGGGACGGGCGCCGCGCTCCGGGCACTGCGCGCCGGCGGGGTCGGGCCACCTGGGCCCGACCGGCCGGTGGCCCCGGAGCTGGCGGTGTCCAGCGGGCTCGTCGCCGGTGGCGACATCGTGCGGGCGGCCGAGCGGGAGCTCGGGCCCCTCGCGTGAGACCGGGGCCCGCGAGGTCCGCCGCCACCGGCCGGTGCACCGCGTTGACGCGCACGGTGACCGCTTGTTCCAATCGTGCCCGTCGCCCACGAGCCGGGCGCCGACGCCGCGCCGGTGCCCGGCGGCGGCCCCGCCGCTCACCCGTGCCGGTGACTCGCCACCCCGACCCACCGCCCCGCCCGACGGAGGAACCCATGAAGGTGCACGTCGACCGCAGCCTCTGCCAGGGCCACGGGCGCTGCTACAGCCTGGCGCCCGACCTGTTCGAGCCCGACGACCTCGGCAACAGCTCGGAGATCGGCGACGGCACCGTTCCGCCCGGCCAGGAGGACGCCGCCCGGCGGGCCGTCGCGAACTGCCCCGAGTACGCGATCACGCTCGAAGACGGCGAGGGATGAGCACCGACGACCGCTTCGCCCGGCTCGAGGAGCGGGTCTCCGAGATGCCGAGGCCCGCGCCCGGCGAGATCATCCGGGGACCCGTCTCGGACTGGGCCAGCGACTTCGACCACACCTCCGACGAGTGGGCGGCCGATCCGTTCCCGATCTGGGACGACCTCCGCGAGCGGTGCCCCGTCGCCCACACCGACCGCTTCGGCGGCGCCTGGCTCCCGACCCGCCACGAGGACGTGGCGGCGATCGCCCACGACACCGAGCACTTCTCGTCGCTGTCGGTCGTCGTCACCCACCACCGCCCGCCGAAGGAGCTCGCACCCGCCGGCATCTCCCCGCCGATCTCGTCGGACCCGCCCTTCCACCAGCCCGCCCGGCGCGTGCTGCTGCCGGCCTTCGCCCCCCGGGCCATCGACCGGCTGGAGCCGGGCACCCGCGCCTACTGCAACGAGCTGCTCGACGCGCTCGAAGGACGCGACGTCGTCGACGGTGCCGCCGAGTACGCGCAGCACATCCCCGTCAGGGTGATCGCGGACATGCTCGGCTTCCCCCGCGAGGACGCCGAGGTGTTCCGCGGGTTCGTCCACGACGTGCTCGAACGGATCAACGAGCCGCTCGAGCAGCGGCTCGAGACGATGCAGGGCCTGTTCGCCTACCTCCGTGCCCAGGTCGACGACCACATCGAGCGGCCACGGGACGACCTGACGAGCTACCTGCTCGGCGCCGAGATGGACGGGACGAAGCTCGACGCGTTCCACGTCATCCGCACGATCGCGCTGCTCCTCATCGCCGGCATCGACACGACCTGGAGCGCCATCGGTGCCTCCCTCTGGCACCTGGCGCGCACCCCGTCCGACCGCGAGCGCCTCGTCGCCGAGCCGGAGCTGCTGCCGACCGCGATGGAGGAGCTGCTGCGGGCGTACGCACCGGTGACGATGGCCCGCCTCGTGAAGCAGGACATCGACTGGCGGGGCTGCCCGATGACGGCCGACGACTGGGTGCTGCTGCCGTTCCCCGCGGCCAACCGCGACCCGGCCGTGTTCGACCACGCCGGCGAGGTGATCATCGACCGCGAGGTGAACCGCCACGCCGCGTTCGGCCTCGGCGTGCACCGCTGCGTCGGCTCCCACCTCGCCCGCATGGAGCTCCGGGTCGCCCTCGAGACCTGGCTCGCCCGGATCCCGAGCTTCTCGCTGGTCGACCCCGGCGCCGTCACGTGGTCGCACGGCCAGGTGCGCGGCCCCCGCCACCTCCCCCTCGCCGTCCACCGCTGACCTCGGGCCTCCCGGGGCGGTTCCCGTCCGGGGCTACCCGGTCCGCGCCGACCGCACCGACCGCACCCGTTCGGCGAGCTTGCGCAGCTCGTCGGCCCACAGCACCGCGCTCGCCATCGCCAGGCACAGCAGCCAGTCGGGGCCGTCGAGCGGGGTGGTCCCGAACGCCTCGTGGAGGAACGGGGCGTAGACCACCAGCACCTGGAGCAGCCCCGACACGGCGACGGCACCCCACAGCCATCGGTTGGAGAACGGGTCGTGGAACGCGCTCCGCCGCCCGGAACGCGCGTTGAAGCAGTTGAACAGCTGGGCGAGCACCAGCACGGTGAAGGCCATCGTGCGGGCCTCGGTCAGGCCGTCGGACCCCTCGACGAGCCCGCCGGGCAGGGCGATGTCGAGCGTGAGCAGGGTCACCACGGCCATGACCAGGCCGATGAAGCCGATGCTCCGGCGCATCCGCGCGTCGATCAGCCGGGCACCGAGCGGGCGCGGCGGGCGCGACATCACGTCCTCCGGGGGCGGGTCGACGCCCATGGCGAGCGCCGGACCGGCGTCCGTGAGCAGGTTCACCCACAGGATCTGCGTGGCCAGCAGCGGCGCGACCACCCCGGTGGCCATGTCCAGCCCGATCACCGCCGCACCCACGACCCCGAGGAACATCGTCAGCACCTCGCCGGCGTTCGAGGTCAGCAGGTAGCGGAGGAACTTGCGGATGTTGGCGAAGATCGCCCGCCCCTCGCGCACCGCGGCCACGATGGTGGCGAAGTTGTCGTCGGCGAGGATCATCTTCGCCGACTCCTTGGTGACGTCGGTGCCGGCCCTGCCCATGGCGATGCCGATGTCGGCCGACTTCAGGGCGGGCGCGTCGTTCACCCCGTCACCCGTCATCGCGACGATGCTCCCGTCGGCCTGCAGCGCGTCGACGATCCGCAGCTTGTGCTCCGGCGCGACCCGGGCGAACACCGAGGTGCCGGCGACCACCGACCGGAGCGTCCGATCGTCGAGGCCCTCCAGCTCGACGCCTGACACGGCGGCCGCTCCGGGCTCCGCGATCCCGAGATCGGCACCGATGCGGGCCGCGGTGCGGGGATGGTCGCCGGTGATCATCACCACGCGGATGCCCGCACGCTGCGCCTCGGCGATCGAGGGGCGGGCCTCCGCTCGGGGCGGGTCGATGATCCCCACCACGCCGACGAGGATCAGCTCGCGCTCGATGTCCTCGGCGGCCTCCCCGGAGGACGCCGAGGCGAGCGGCCGGTAGGCGACCGCCAGCGTCCGCAGTGCCTGGTCCGCCAGGCCGTCGACGGTCGCTGCGACCTCCCGCCGGCGCTCGTCCGTCAGGGGCTCGACGCCCGACCCCACCCGCTCGTGCGTGCACCGGGCGAGCAGCACGTCGGGCGCGCCCTTGGTCGCGACCGCGATCCGGCCCGCCTCCTCGGCATCCACGTTGAGGGTGGTCATCAGCTTGCGCTCGGACGTGAACGGCAGCTCGCCCACCCGGGTGAAGCGCGCCTCCCACTCGAGGGTCACCCCCGCCTTGCGCTCGGCCACCAGGAACGCGGCCTCGGTCGGGTCGCCCTGCACCCGCCAGGCGCCGTTCTCCTCCCACAGCGAGGCGTCGTTGGCGAGGCCCCCGGCACCGAGCAGGTAGCGGACCTCCTCGAGCAGCGGCCCGCCGGTGAGGGGCGAACCATCCGCGAGGAACCGGCCCTCCGGCCGGTAACCGGTGCCGGTGACGGTCACGTCGCCCGACCGGGTGACGATCCGCTCGATCGTCATCTCGCTGCGGGTGAGGGTGCCGGTCTTGTCCGAGCCGATCACCGACGCCGAGCCGAGCGTCTCGACCGACGAGAGCTTGGTGACGATCGCGTTCTGCCGGGCCATCCGCTGCACGCCGAGCGCGAGGACCACCGTGAGGATCGCGGGGAGGCCCTCGGGCACCGCAGCGACCGCGAGGGAGACGCCGATCAACAGCACGTCGGCCACGTCGGAGGCGCCGGTGATGTCGGACGTGAGCAGGATCGCCATCACGACCACCACGGCGATCGCGATCACCGCGATCCCGAGGAGCCGTCCGACGCGGTCGATCTCCACCTGCAGCGGTGTCCGCTCCTCCTCGGTCGCCTCGAGGAGCTCGGCGATGCGGCCCGTCTCGGTGGCGCGCCCGGTCGCCGTCACCAGCGCCCGACCCCGGCCGCGGGTCACGGCCGTGCCGCGGTGGACCATGTTCACGCGATCCCCGAGCGCCACCGGACCCTCCAGGACTGCGGGGTCCTTGAGGACCGGCTCGCTCTCGCCGGTCAGGGGTGCCTCCGACACGGTCAGCGCCGCCGCCTCGACCAGCCGGGCATCGGCGCTCACCGCATCGCCCTCCGACACGCACAGCACGTCGCCCGGCACGAGCTCGGTGGCCGGCACCTCGCGCTCCGCCCCGTCGCGCACCACGGTGGACGTGGCCGCGGCCATGCGCTGGAGGGCGGCCACCGCCTGGCTGGCCCGCACCTCCTCCACGTAGCCCAGCACGGCGTTCACCACCAGGATCAGGCCGATGGCGATCGCGTCGAACGGCGCACCCTCGGCACCCTCGATCGCCCAGGTCGCCAGCGAGATCCCCACCGCACCGAGCAGCAGCAGCACCAGCGGGCTCTCGAACTGGCTCAGCACCATCCGCCACGCCGGGACGGGCGGCGCGCCCTCGAGGTGGTTGGGGCCGTACCGTGCCAGCCGGGCGGACGCCTCGGCGCCGGTGAGCCCGGCCTCCGGATCGGTGCCCAGGCTCTCGGCGACCTCGGCGGCTCGCATCCGCCACGGATCGGTCACCGGGGGCGCCGCGTCGATCACGGGGCCCATCGTGCCCCAGCGCCCGCGAGGGAGGCGGGTCGCCAGCCCGGGCGCCCGCTCGTCGTCAGGGACGGGCGATCACGGCGCCCACCGCGGCCACGGCCGCACCTGCTCCCAGATGCGGCCGAGCCGCAGCGGGACCTCGTCGTGGTGGCGGCGGGCCACGATCTGCAACCCGACCGGCAGCCCACCGGCCGTGAGCCCGGCCGGCAGCGAGATCGCCGGGTTCCAGCAGAGGTTGGCGAGCATGGTGAACGGGGTCGCCGACGCCCCGAGCGGGTGGGCGGGCTCGCCGTCGATCACCTCGGGCGGCGGGCCCCCGGCGGGGAAGGCCGGCACGGCCACGGTCGGGGTGAGCAGTACGTCGACCTCCTCGAAGAGCCGGGCGGCGTCGGCCACCAGCCGCTCGCGCCGGCGGACCGCGTGCGCGTAGCGGGGGATCGTGTGATCGGCCGTGCGCTCCAGCACCGACCGCACGTAGGCCGTGAGGTCGTCCCGCACCCCGGGCCACATGCCCTCCTCCAGGCCGAACCACAGATCCATGGCCCCGGCACCCAGCCACGCCCGCACCGCGTCGGTGAGCGACACCGGCTCCGCATCGATCACGAGTCCGGCCACATCGGCCAGCTGGGTCGCGGCGGCCTCGGCGATCGACCGCACCTCGGGATCGCACCGGGCGAAGCCCATGTCGGGTGACCAGCGGGCACGCAGGCCCGCGACGGGGTGGTCCTCGATCGCCGCCTCGTAGGACGCGGCGGGGCGGGGCAACGAGAAGCGGTCGCGGTCGTCGGGCCCGGCGGTCACGTCCAGGTGGCGGGCGCTGTCGGCCACCCTGGTGGTCAGCAGGCCGTAGACGGAGGTCTCGGACCCGCTGGGGCCCGGGTGCGGGATGCGGCCGTAGCTGGGCTTGAAGCCGACCAGCCCGCAGAACGCCGCGGGGATGCGCGTCGATCCCCCGCCGTCGCTCGCCGTGGCGGCGGGCACCAGGCCGGCGGCCACGGCCGCGGCGCTGCCCCCGCTGGACCCACCGGGCGTCCGGTCCGGGTTCCACGGGTTGCGGGCGACGCCGAACACCTTGGTCTTCGTGAAGTTGAGCGTGCCGAACTCGGGCGCAGCCGTCTTGCCCACCGGCACCGCACCCGCGGCCCGGAGCCGTGCCACGTGGACCGAGTCCGCGGCCACCGGACCCCGCCCGGCGTAGGCCAGCGAGCCGAACGTGGTCGGCATGCCGGCGCAGTCCTCGAGGTCCTTGACCCCGATCGGCACCCCGGCGAACGGCCCCGGGTCGCGTCCGGCCGCGACCTCCGCGTCCACGGCCTCGGCTGCGGCCCGCGCCAGCGGCTCGGCGACGTGCACGAAGGCCCCCAGCCGGTCGTTGCCGGCGGCGATCGCCGCGAGCACCTCCTCGAGCACCTCGGTGGCGCGCCGCTCACCCCGCCGCACCGATTCGGCGATGTCGATCGCGCTGGTTTCGAGCCCCGAACCCATGTGCCCCCCTTGCGTGTCACGGACCGGCGTCGCTGCCGGTCGCCGCCGAGCCTGCCACGTCGGCGGCCGCCGCGGTGCCACGACGGTGCGACCGGTAGCCCGGGGGACGGCAGGCGGGGTGGGCCGGCCTGCTCAACGACCGTTCCCGCCGCCGCCGTGGCCCTGCGAATCGCCGGGCGTCGCCGGTGCATCACACCTGATGATGGAGCGATGCACGCTTCATGACAGGGTGAGACCTCAGGCGACCGGCGACGGCCGGCGGCAGCCGCCGCTGGTCAGGCCAGGTTGGAGCTGCGGGGGTAGGCGTCGGCCGGATCGGTGAGGACGTTGACCAGGTAGGGCACGCCGGACGCGAAGGCACGATCGAGCGCCGGGCCGATGCCGTCGGGCTCGGTCACCGTCTCGCCCGCACCGCCCAGCGCGTCCACCACCCGGTCGTACCGGCACCCGGGCTGGAGGTCGGCCGCCACGTCGTAGCCGTAGAGCATCCGCATCGGGTGCTTCTCGAGGCCCCAGATGCCGTTGTTGCCCACCACCATCACCACCGGCAGCCGGTGGCGCACCAGCGTGTCCACGTCCATGAGCGAGAACCCGGCCGCCCCGTCGCCCAGCAGCGCCACCACCTGGCGGTCGGGGTGCGCCACCCGGGCGGCCATCGCGTAGCCCATCCCGGTCCCCAGGCACCCGTAGGGCCCGCTGTCGAGCCAGCACCCCGGCCGGTGCACGGGCACGAACCGACCGGCGTACGAGACGAAGTCGCCCCCGTCGCACACCACGACGGCATCGCGGTCGAGCCGGGCGGTCAGCTCGCCGTAGACGCGAGGGGGCACGATCGGCGACGCATCGGACGCCAGCAGCGCCCGGTCGGCCTCGGCCGCCCCCGCCTCGGCCTCGCGCACCCGGGCGATCCACGGCTCGTGGTCGGTGCGCCGGCCCTCGTGCCCGGCCAGGCCGGCCAGCGCCGTGCGCAGGTCGCCTGCGAGCGTCAGCGCGTCGGCGTGCCCGGCCGCACCCTCGGCGCTGTCGACCACGTGCACCACGGTGGCGTCGCCGAACGACCCGAACGAGAGCCGGAAGTCGAGCGGCGTGCCCACCACGACCACCAGGTCGGCCTCGCTCTTCATCAGTCCCCGGGTGCGGCTGGCGGCCAGCGGGTGGTCGGCCGGCAGGCAGCCGCGCCCCTGCCCGTTGGTGAACGTCGGCACCCCCAGGTGCTCCACCGCCGCGACCAGCTCGGCCTCTGCGCCCGCCCACCACACGTCGCTGCCGGCCACGAGCATGGGCCGCTCGGCGGTGGCGATCATCGTCGCCACCTTCCGCACGATGTCGGGGTCGGGCTCCGCGGCGGCCGGCTCGACCGGATCGGGGACGGGGGCGCCCCCCTGGGCGAACACCACGTCGAGCGGGAAGTCGACGAACACCGGGCCCCGGTGGGGCGTGAGCGCCGCAACGGTGGCCTCGTGCACCACGGTGGGGATCTCCTCCACCGTGCCGACGGTGCGGGCGACCTTGGTCACGGGCGCCAGCAGGGGCACGTGGTCGAGCTCCTGCAGCGACCCCGCTCCCCACCGTCCCTGCGGGGCCCGCCCGCCCAGCACCACCACCGGTGAGCCGTTGAAGCGAGCCTGGGTGACGGCCGAGACGCCGTTGGTGACCCCCGGGCCGGCCGTGAGCACGGCGAGGCCGGGGCGCCGGGTGAGCCGAGCCAGCCCCTCGGCGGCGAAGGTGGCGGCCTGCTCGTGGCGGACGTCGACGATGCGTGTGGTGGGCTCGCGCTGTGCCGCGGCGTCGTAGAAGGGGAACACGTGCCCGCCCGAGAGCGTGAACAGGGTGTCGACCCCGAAGCCACGCAGCGTCGCGAGCGCGAGCGCACCGCCGTGGTCGGTGGTGACGGCCGGTGCGGCGGTGGGGTGCGATGCCATGCGCGCCAGGCAGTCTGTCAGCGGGTGCTGCGGCGTGCCCAGCCGGTCCGGTGCGCCGCCTGGTCCCTGGCCCGGGCGTAGACCTCCTCGAGGGCCTCGACGCGCCCGGCCCACGAGAGGTTGGCCTGCGCGTACGCGAGCGCCGCGCTGCCCCGCTCGGCGATCTCCTCCGGCCGCTCGGTCATCTCCACCAGCACGTCGACGAGCGCATCCTCGTCGTCGGGCGGGACCAGCCAACCGGTGGGCCGGGCGGGGTCGACGTTGACCATGAAGGGGAAGCCCCCGCTGGTGGTGCCGACCACGGGCAGCCCGACCGCCATGGCCTCGAGCGCCGACTGCGGGTAGGCGTCGTCGACCGACGGCATCACCAGCGCATCGCACGCGGCCAGACCGCCCGGGAGATCGTCGTGGCCCCGCCAGCCGGCGAAGAACACACCGCGCGCACCGGCGCGCCGGGCCACCGTGACGGGGTGCTCGTCCTCCCACTCCCCGGGATGCCCGCCCCAGACGACCAGGGACACCGGGCGCTCGGCCCGCCGCTCGGCGCGGGCGAACGCCCGCACGAGCAGCGGCAGCCGCTTGGCCGACGTGAAGCGGGCGACCGTGATCAGCACCAGGGCGTCGCCCTCGGGGCCGAGCAACCGGTCGAGGTCGTCCTCGCCGTAGGCGACCGACCCGACGACCCCGCTCTCGTCCCAGCCCTGCGGGGCCTCGACCAGCCACCGTCGCAAGCTCACGCGGCGCTCCCGCGGGCTGACCGACCGGGGACGGAACCGCGAGACGTCCACGCCGTTGGGGACGACCGAGATCCGCTCCGGATCGGTCCCGAGAACCTCCGCTGCGAGCCCGCGGCCGGCGGGCGAGACGACCACCACGTGGTCCGCAGCCTGCGCCTGGTGGCGGAACCGGTCGCGCCACGCCTCGCCGTGCCGCCACCGTTCCCATCGCGTCGCCTGCAGGAGCGCGTGCTGCCGCTCGTCCAGCCGGCGGTGACCGTCGGGGTTCGTCCGGACCCACTCGGCCATGCCGGCGAGCGAGGTGCCCACGGCACGGGCCACCGCGACCCGTTCGTCCACCGCCTCGACGAACGCCGTCTCGGTGCCGTGGAGGTGGGCCACCACCGCGACCCGCGGCCAGAGCCGGGCCACCAGGTCGTGCTGCGGGGTCAGGTGGTGCAGGTGGAACACGTGCGCGTGGTCTGCCCCGGCGGCGCGGAACGTCGGTTCCCACACCGCCGCCAGGTGCTCCCCCCGCTCCGGGGGCACGGCGGCGAACACGGGATCGGGGGCGTCCTCCCTGTCCTCGTACGATGGATGCATCGGCACGGGCCCAGCGCTCGCTCCCGCACGCGCCACAGCGCGTGCCACCCGGCTCCCGCGGATCGCGGGTGAGTAGTCGAGGTGGTGCACGCGGGAGCCGGCGAAGAAGGTGGGGGCGTAGGTGTCCTCACCGGGTACACCCAGAGAGCCGGTCACCAGCGAGACCGGCCAGCCTGCGTCGGACAGGGCCGACGACAGGTAGCGCGTGACCTGAGCCGACCCGCCGCGGGGGTAGAACAGCAAGCCCATGACGATGCGCCCTCTGACCACCCGAACGACACTACGGCGGGACCCGCCCGTCCACGCCACCGCGTGGCGGCACCGGTTCAGGGGGTGCTCCGGTGGCTCGCGGGCCACGTGCTTAAATCGCGGGCGTTCGCGTCGCTCCTGCGCATCGATCGTCCGAAAGTGAGAGGCCGGCATGCGGATCACGTCAATCGGTCACGCGGGCCTCTTCATCGAGACGAAGGACGCGAGCATCCTCTGCGACCCGTGGTTCAACCCGGCCTACTTCGCCTCGTGGTTCCCGTTCCCCGACAACAGCGACATCGACGTCGAGGCGATCTCGAATCCGGACTACCTCTACGTGTCGCACCTGCACCACGACCACTTCGACCCCACCTTCCTGCGCGACCACGTCTCCAAGGACACCACGGTCCTCCTCCCCGACTATCCGATCGACCTCCTCGAGCGGGCGCTGGTCGACCTGGGGTTCGAGCGGTTCGCGAGGACGCGCAACGCCGAGCCGCTCGAGCTCGACCACGGGTTGCGCATACTGATCGTGGCGCTCACCGCACCGACCGACGGCCCGATCGGCGACTCGGGCCTCGCCGTCGACGACGGTGAGGTCCGCATCTTCAACCAGAACGACTCGCGGCCCATCGACCTCGGGCCCCTCCACGAGTTCGGGGCCTATGCCGGCCACTTCCTCCAGTACTCGGGGGCCATCTGGTACCCGATGGTGTACGAGCTGCCCGAGCCGGCGAAGCGCCAGCTCGGGCGGACGAAGCGGGCGAACGGGATGGGCCGGGCCAGGCGCTACATCCAGCAGCTCGGGGCGTCGTTCGTGTTCCCCTTCGCCGGGCCGCCCGCGTTCCTCGACGACGACCTGTACGCGTTCAACGACACCACCCGCGACGACGCGAACGTGTTCCCCGATCAGACCGTGTTCCTCGAGGAGCTGCGGGCGGCGGGCATCGACAACGGCCGGCTGATCGTGTCGGGCTCGGTGATCACGCTCGATGCGCGCGGCTGCGACATCGAGCACCCCGCCCCCGACGACGAGATCGAGGCGATCTTCACGCAGAAGGAGCGCTACCTGCGCGCCTACCAGGCGCGCCAGCGCACCAGGATCGAGCTCGAACGCAAGTCGTGGCCGCAGGGCGAGGTCGACGACCTCGTCGGCGCGCTCCGCGACTGGTGGGAGCCGCTGCTCCGGGACGCCGACATGACGTGCGCCGGCGTCAACGGGCGGGTGCTGATCGAGGCCGACGACGAGCCGATCCTGATCGACTTCCTCGACCGCCGGGTGCACCGCTGGGACGGCGAGCCGGTGCGGTACCGGTTCCGCGTCCAGCGCGCGCTCGTGGAGTCCTGCGTGCTCCGCCACGTCGAGGACTGGGTCAACGAGCTCTTCCTCTCCTGCCGCTTCACCGCCCGCCGCGAGGGCCCGTTCAACGAGTACGTCTACAACTTCTTCAAGTCGCTCTCGCCGGAGAGGATGCGACACACCGAGGCCTACTACCGCGAGCACCGGTCGGTGGAGGAGCTCGTGCGGTTCGACGGCTACCTGGTGCAACGGCACTGCCCGCATCTCAGCGCCGACCTCTCGCGGTTCGGGGAGGTCGACGACGGCGTGCTCACCTGCACCATGCACGGATGGCAGTTCGACCTGGCGACCGGCGAATGCCTCACATCCAACGACCGGCACCTGCACACCCAGCGGGTGGACGGCCCCGCGCCCAGCGACGGCCCCGCGCCCAGCGACACCGGGGCGCCCACCAACGGCGAGACGCCCACCGACGGCGAAACCGAGCCGACCGCCAGGAGGATGCGCGGATAGGAACGTCGGCTTGGCTCTTGGTGGTCACCGGTCACCGAGCCTGCCGGTGACGTGCGCTCGTCAGCGGTCGCTCACCTCGGCGAGCAGGGCGGTGGCCTGGCCGACCAGGTCCTCCGACCGTGCCAGCCCGTCACCGACGGGCTGCCGGCCATCTTCCCTGCCGCCGTTCATGGCCGGCCCCGGCGGCGCCACCCGCCGGCGGCGCCCGCCACCCGTCGGGACCGCCCGGCTCCCGAGCCGGCGCCGGCCACGGAACCGGCGACGACGGGTGGGGTGCAGCCGGCCGCTCACCGGCAGCGCCCCACTGCCGCCGAGCGGGCCGACCGTCACGCGTGCGTCGAGCGTGAGGAGGCCGAGGCCGAGGAGGCGGGCATGGATGCGGCCAGCGATGAGGAGCTCACCACCTCCGGCGTCACTGCCGGTGGCCGCCATCCTCGGCTCCGGACCGGTCCCGGACGGTCGACACGACCGCGCTGGCCGTGGTCAACCCCACGAGCGTCGCCGCACCCGCCACGGCGCCGCGGACCGCGCTGCCGGTCCTCATCGTCTTGCCGACGGCCCTCGCCACGCCGACGGCCCGAGCCATGTTGCTCGGTGGCTTTCTCCGGAGCAGTGCCATGTCAGCCTCCCTTCGTCGCCGCCGGGCGGCTCGCCCGCCGGAGCGCCTTCACGAGCTCCGCCTTGGTCATCGACGTGCGGCTCTCGATCCCTCTCTCGGCCGCCCGGGACCGCAGCTCCGCCTTCGTGAGGCGTTCCAGGGCCTCGCCGTTGCCGGCGCCGTTGCCTCCCTCGACCTCGGCACGGGCCACGTCGGCCAGGTGCCGGGCCTCGTCGACCCGCTGGCGCGACCGGGACGCCAGCCGCTCGGCCTCCTGCCTCGCCTCGGTGGCGGCGTTCCTGGCCAGTCCCGCCGCCTGCTCGGCGAGCTCGCGGGCGCGGACGAGCGCGGCGCTGGCCTCGTCGACGGCCTGCTGGGCCCGGTCACGTGCCTCCTCGGCGACCTCGCGGACGCTGGCTGCGCTCTGCTCGGCCGCCGCTCGCTCCTTGGCGACCATCTTGGCGACCACGCGGGCGCCCGCCTCGCGCTCCGCGGCGACGCGGACCTTGCCGCGCTCGATCGCGTTGCGGACGATCCGGGAGGCCCGCGCCTCGGCCGCCGCGACGTCGTCGTCGGCGATGCGTTGCGCCCGCTGCACGCGCGCCGCGACCTCGTCGCGCGCCGTGCGCTCGGCAGCCCGCGCCCGGCGGCTGATGTCGCGGGCGGCCCGCTGCGCGTCGTCCGCGGCGCTCTTGGCCTCCTCGGCCAGCTCGAGGGCGCGCTGCTCGGTCCGCTGGGCCTCGTCTGCCGCCTCGTGCGCCCGCCGCAGCACCGTCTCCACCGAGTTGTCGCCGCCGATCAGCGGCAGGGTCTCCCGGATCCGCCGGGCGGTGCCCCGGGCACCACCGGCGAGGTCACGCGCGGTCGACGAGGCGGCCCGGGTCCCGCCGGCACCGCCCGATTCGACGGCCGATCCGGCACGGGACACCACCCATCTCGCGTTGTCCGGCAGTTCCCGCAGGCCGCTCGCGGCCTTCTCCCCCAACCAGCTCAACCTCGACATGGCAGCACTCCCTGGTCGTCGCGACGTCCGCCTTCTTCCCACCGCGCTCGGCGAGAAACGCCCCGTCGCCGCTCGGGCACCTCGGCGAGGGCCGGATCGGTTCCGGCCGCGGATGTGGTTGCTCAGCAACCGGATTCGCGACCGGAACGCGCGGCGGCCGGTGCGCCGGGCAGTCTCCACTCGGGAGCGGCCCCCGGGGTCTGCGATGATGGCGCAGGTGGAGCCGTTGACCGCGCTGGACGAGGGCATGCTCATCCCCTTCGGGGGCGACAGGTGCACCCGGGTGCCCCGGGAGCTGGCCGAGGCCTTCGAGCCCGGGGACCACCTCGTGGTCGACCAGTCGACCGGGGCACTGCTGCACGTGCCGAGGGCCGACGTCGAGGCGGCGAGAGTGGCCATCGACCGGGCGTGGGGCGCCTTCTCGGCCCTGCGCGAGACGCCGGACGACGCGATCGCCGAGTTCTTCCGGCGGCTCGCCGGCAACCTCGCCGACGACGGGGTGATCGCGCCCGTCCTGGAGGCGAACCGGGCGGATGTCGCCTCGGCGAGCGCACGTGGGCGGGCGACGAACCGGCTCGAGCTCACCGACAAGATGCGGACGGGGATGCACGACGGCGTGCGAGCCTGGCTCGACCGGGCCCCGCCGGACGAGCTCGTCGACACCATCACCCACGACGGCTGGTACGTCGAGCAGCTCCGTGCGCCGCTGGGCGTGGTGGGCTTCGTGTTCGAGGGCCGGCCGAACGTGCTGGTCGACGCCGTCGGGCTGGTCCGCACCCGCAACACGGCGGTGTTCCGCATCGGGTCCGATGCCCTCGGCACGGCGCGGGCGTTGATGGCGCACGTCCTCGATCCCGCGCTCGCCGCGGCCGGGCTGCCCGCGGGCGCGGTGTCGCTCGTCGACGCGACCTCCCGGGCGGCGGGCTACGCCCTCTTCTCGGACCCCCGGCTGGCGCTGGCGGTGGCGCGGGGCTCGGGGCCGGCCACGAGGCAGCTCGGCACGGTCGCCAGCCAGGCCGGCCTGCCCGTGTCGCTCCACGGCACCGGCGGCGCCTGGCTGATCGCCGACGGCACCGCGAACGCCGACACCTTCGCCGCCGCCGTGGAGCACTCCCTCGACCGCAAGGTGTGCAACACCCTGAACGTGTGCTGCATCCCGCGGGATCGTGCCGGCGATCTCGTCCCCGCGTTCCTGGCCGCGCTGTCGCGGGCGGGCGCGGCGCGGGGCACCAACCCGAAGCTGCACGTCACCAAGGGCGGCGAGTGGGCCGTCCCGAGCGACTGGTGGGAACCGGCCGAGATCACCCGCCCCACCGGGCCCGCGGTCGAGCCCCGAGCAGAGGTGATCGCCACGGAGGACCTGACCCACGAGTGGGAGTGGGACGGGAGCCCCGAGGTCAGCCTCTGCCTGGTGGACTCGACCGACCACGCCGTGGCGCTGTGCAACGAGCACTCGCCGCGGTTGGTGGCCAGCCTCGTCAGCGAGGACGAGGAGGCCCATCGCCGGTTCTACGCCACGGTGGAGGCCCCGTTCGTCGGGAACGGCATGACGCGCTGGGTCGACGGCCAGTACGCGCTCGGCCGCCCCGAGCTCGGGCTGTCCAACTGGGAGCGCGGGCGGACCTTCGCCCGCGGGGCCGTCCTCTCCGGCGAGGACGTCTTCACGATCCGGGCCCGTGCCGTGCAGCTCGACCCCGACCTCCACCGCTGAGTCCGACATCGGCGTGCCCGCCGGCCGTCGGCCATCCCCGGCCTTCCGAGGTGGCCGCCACCCGCCCGCGGGCACGCCCTTCGGCGATGCCTACCCGGTCGGCGACCTCGTGATGATCTAGCCGTCGACCCGGCGCGTCACCGGACCATCGACCGTCGTGTCAGCCGCCACCCAGGACGCGCCGCTTCTCGGCCTGAAACTCCTCGTCGTTGAGCGCGCCGGTCTCGTGGAGACGCGCCAACCGCTCGAGCTGTTCGATCCGTTCGGCATCCCCGTCCTTGGTGTCGGTGATCGTTCGGAGGCGGAAGACGAACTCCGACGGGTCCTCGGGGTCGTAGGCCACCTCGACGGGGTCGTTCGGGCGGGGGATGCCGACCCGGGCGACGAGCAGCTTCCGCGTGAGCTCGAGGGGTTCGCCGTGGGGGCCAGGGACCCGGACCGTCAACTCGATCCGTGGGTCGTCGTTCACGGTGGTCCCGGTGTCGCGGACCCGCGCCACGACGCCGTCGACCCGGGTGCCGCCGTAGACCTTCTCGCCGGCCATGCCGAACCACTTCCCGACGAACCCGCTCTTCCGAACCGCCATCTCGGCCCGGGTGCGGTGGTCACCCGCCTGGCTCATCCATGCCCTGACGCGGGCCTTGAAGTCACTCGCCTTCACCCCACCGTGGACCACCGAGGAGATCTCGGCGAGGAGCGGCCGCCCGGTGGCGACGATCTCACGGATGGCCGCTTGGCGATCGTCGACGAGGCCCTCGCCCAGGACGCCCTCGAAGACCTCCAGGTCGGTCTTCATCCGGGCCCCGACGGTGTTGGTCGCTCGGAGCCGCAAGCCCTTCACCGGCAGGTCATGGCCGCAGAAGCAGGTCGACGCCACGGGCGGAGCGTAGTCACAGTCCTGGTCGGCCGGGCGGACCGCGCTCTCGAGGACCTGCCGGGCCCGCTCGGTCACGGGACATCCACAGCGCGCACGCTACGTGCGCCTGGCCGTCACGTGACGGCCATCGGCTCCTCCAGCCGGTCAAGGATGCCCCCGAAGAAATCTCCCCGGGGCGCGTAAGAGGGGTGGGGGTGGTCGGTCAGGACGGGTGGCACCGGCCGGAGAGCC
>JBKHJZ010000247.1:0-4268 GCA_046537875.1 Acidimicrobiia bacterium
GTGCGGGACTTCGCGGCCGACGGCGTGCGGGACTTCGCAGCCGCCGACGTGCGGGACTTCTCACCCGCCGCCGAGCGGGCTGTGCCTGTGCCCTTGCGGGAGGTCGCCGACCTCTTCTTGCTCTTGGCGGAAGCCGACGTGGCGGTTGCGGCCTTGGTGGCTCTGGGCATCGTCGTCGCCGTCCTCGGGGGGAAAGGGTGCCGGATCGTACGCGACCCACCGGAGGGGGGTCAAGGGATGGCAGGCAAGGCTAGGGCGTCCGACGCGCGTTCCAACCGGGCCCGGGCGCAACGGCGCACCGCCCCCGGTGCGGCTACCAAGCGTGGGGCATCCAGCGCTCAGGGTGCGAGAACGGCGGTCAGGGTTCGGGCCACCTCCTCGGGTGTGCGATCCGTCACCCGGAACCGCTTCCGACGGTGACCCGCGCCCGACACCAGCGTCACCGCGGACGGTCGCACCCCCAGGGCCTCGGCCAGCACCGCGGCGATCGCGGCGTTGGCCCGACCGTCGGCCGGCGGGGCGGTCACGGAGACCTTGAGCGCGTCCCCGTGCCGTCCGCGGATGCCCGTGCGGGCGGCACCGGGTTGCGCGTGGACACCGATCACCGCCGCACCGTCACGGTCGATCGTCACGAGGCCGTCCGCGACGCCGCCGACACCCTCGGTGCGTGGCGTGGAACCGGGACTGACCTGCCCGTTTCTGCTGCGGGAGCGCCTGGCGACATGCCGTAGCCTAGGCCGCATGCCATTCGGTCCCGTGGCCCCATCGCTCGACCTGCCCGCCCTCGAGGAGCGGGTGCTCGACCGGTGGCGCGAACGGCAGGTCATCGACGAGGTCGCACGCCTCCGCAAGGGGGCGGAGCCGTGGATCTTCTACGAGGGGCCGCCCACCGCCAACGGGCGGCCGGGCCTGCACCACGTGTGGGCGCGCGCGTTCAAGGACCTGTTCCCGCGCTTTCGGACCATGCGAGGGCACGACGTGCCCCGCAAGGGCGGGTGGGACTGCCACGGGCTCCCGGTTGAGCTCGAGGTCGAGCGCGAGCTCGGGCTCGAGACCAAGGCCGACATCGAGGCCTACGGCATCGAGGAGTTCAACCGCCGCTGCCGCGAGTCAGTCCAGCGCTACGTCGAGGACTGGGCGTCGCTCACGTCGCGGCTCGGCGTGTGGATCGACACGGCCGACGCGTACTGGACCCTGTCGAACGACTACATCGAGTCGGTCTGGTGGCTGGTGCGCCAGCTCTGGGATGCCGGCCTGCTCTACGAGGGACACCGGGTCACCCCCTACTGCGGGCGCTGCGGCACCGCGCTCAGCTCACACGAGGTGGCCCAGGGCTACCAGGACGTGGTCGATCCCTCGATCTACGTGCGCTTCCCGCTGTCGGGAGGCGGGGCGCCCGACGCCGACCTGCTGGTGTGGACCACCACGCCGTGGACGCTGATCTCGAACGTCGCCGCCGCTGTCGGCCCCGCGTTCACCTACGTGCGCGTCGCTGCGCCCGGCGGCGGTCGCGACCTCGTGCTCACCGAGCGCGCCGCCGAGCGCCTGTTCCCCGAGGCCGAGGTGATCGAGCGCTGGCCGGGAGCCGAGATGGTCGGATGGCGCTACCAGCGTCCGTTCGACATCGTCGAGGCCCCGCCCCGCGCAGATGCGTGGCGGATCGTCGCAGCCGACTACGTGAGCGACGACGACGGCTCCGGCGTGGTGCACCTCGCGCCGGCGTTCGGCGAGGACGACGCCCGGGTCGGCCGCGAGGAGGACCTCCCCGTGCTCAACCCGGTCGACGCCGACGCCAGCTTCGACCACACGGTGCCGCCGTGGCAGGGGCGGTTCGTCAAGGACGCCGACCCTGGGATCATCGCCGACCTGCGTGCCCGCGGCCTGCTCGTGGCCGAGGAGCCCTACGAGCACAGCTACCCCCACTGCTGGCGCTGCGGCACGCCGCTCGTCTACTGGGCGAAGACGTCGTGGTTCGTCCGCACCGAGCAGCGCCGCGACGACCTGCTGGCGCAGAACGAGAGGATCGCCTGGTACCCCCACCACATCAAGTACGGGCGGTTCGGCAACTGGCTCGAGAACAACATCGACTGGGCCCTGTCCCGTGACCGCTACTGGGGCACCCCGCTGCCGGTCTGGCGGTGCGCCGGATGCGGCCACGAGACCTGCGTCGGGTCCGTGACCGAGCTCTCGACGCTGGCCGGGCGCGACCTCGCCGCGCTCGACCTGCACCGGCCGTACGTCGACGAGGTCACCTGGACCTGCACCGAGCCGTCGTGCCAGGGCACCATGCGGCGCGTGCTGCCGGTGCTCGACGCCTGGTTCGACTCCGGCTCCATGCCGTCGGCCCAGATGCACTACCCGTTCGAGGACGGGGCCGCGCTCGAGGCCAGCTTCCCCGCCGACTTCATCTGCGAGGCCATCGACCAGACCCGGGGGTGGTTCTACTCGCTGCTGGCGGTGAACACGCTGGTGTTCGGCTCGACGCCGTACCGCAACGTCGTGTGCCTCGGCCTGCTCGTCGACGAGCACGGCTACAAGATGTCGAAGTCGCGCGGCAACATCATCGATCCCTGGGAGATCGTCGGGCGGTTCGGCGCCGATGCGCTGCGGTGGTACTTCTTCTCGGCCGGCCAGCCCTGGGGTCAGCGCCGGGTCTCCCCCGACGGCATCCACGACGCGACCCGCCAGACGCTCCTCACGTTGTGGAACGTCCTCAGCTTCTTCGTGACCTACGCGGACATCGACGGGTGGCGGCCGCCACCGGGCGAGGCCGGGGCCCCCGCTCCGACGCACCTGCTCGATCGGTGGGTCCTGTCCGAGCTCGACGACGCGGTCGCCGGCGTGACCGCCGCGCTGGAGGACTTCGACGCGCTCGGCGGGACCGCACGCCTCGCCCGCTTCGTCGACGACCTGTCGAACTGGTACGTGCGCCGGAGCCGGCCCCGGTTCTGGAAGGCGAGCGATGCCGACGCCCACGCCACGCTCCACCACGCGCTGGTCGTCACCAGCCAGCTCCTCGCGCCGTTCTGCCCGTTCCTCGCCGACGAGATCTACGTGACCCTCACCGGGGCCCCGTCGGTGCACCTGTCCGACTGGCCGGTGCCCGCCGGCCGGCGCGACGACCGTCTGGCCGCCGAGATGGAGGCGGGACGGCGGCTGGTGGCGCTCGGACGCGCCGCCCGCACCGATGCCCGGGTCAAGGTCCGCCAGCCCCTCCGCAGGGCCTACCTCCTGCACCCGGGCACGTCGCTCGGCGACGGTGTGCTGGCCGAGGTGGCTGCCGAGCTCAACGTCAAGGAGCTGGAGGACGTCAAGACGCTCTCCGGGCTGATGTCGTGGACCGTCGTACCCAACTTCCGCGTGCTCGGTCCCCGGCTCGGTCCCAAGACGACCGAGGTCAAGAACGCCCTCGCGGCGGCGGACGGCTCGGAGCTGCAGCGGCGTCTCGAGGCCGACGGGGTCATCGAGGTGGCGGGTGAGCGGCTCACCCGCGACGACGTGGAGGTGCGGGCCACCCGCCACGAGTCGTTCGCGCTCGTCGAGGACGGTGGCTGGGCCGTGGCGCTCGATCTGGAGCTCGACGACGACCTCCGGCGCGAGGGCCTGGTGCGGGAGGTCGTCCGCATGCTCAACGACCTGCGCAAGGAGCTCGGCTTCGCGATCGCCGACCGCGTGTCGCTCGCCCTCGCCGCCGGTGACGACGTGTGGAACGCCATCGACAGCCAGCGCGAGTACGTCATGGGCGAGATCCTCGCCGTCGACCTCGAACGGTCGGAGCGGGGCGACCACGTGCGCACGGTCGACGGCCACGAGGTGGCGGTGACGATCGCTCGGGCCTGAGTGGCCGCCGGCCGCGCGGCACCGGCGGCGGACGCGGTGCGTCCCGGTGGGCGATGGCTACCGACGGTCGGGTTGGTCGTCGTCGCCGCCGTCGTCGAAGATCGCCCGTCCCCACTCGCTCGGGCGGCTCGGTCGACCGCCGGGGCCGACGCCCCGGGCGAAATCGTCGGGGGATGGTGGGGGTGGCGGCGGCACGTCGCCCGCGTCCGGGCGCTGGCCCAGCGGCTCGCGGCCGGGCAGGCGCGGCTCGGGAGGCATCCACGGGCCGACGCTGTCGGGTCCCGGGGCGAACGGCGAGGCCGGTGGTTCGGGCGCGTCCGGCCCGGGCGAGACGTTCCCGGGGGGGACGCTCCCGGGCGGGGCAGGTCCCGGCGGGACGCTCCCCGGCTGGGCAGGCCCCGGCGGCACGCTCCCCGGCACCGCAGGAC
>JBKHJZ010000248.1:0-4261 GCA_046537875.1 Acidimicrobiia bacterium
TCGTGCTGGCCTGGTTGCGGCCCCCCGGCGTTTTGGCAGCGCTGGTTCGCGGGGAGCGAAGCCGTTGCTGCCAGAAGGACGAGCGTACGGGGAGGCGCACTGGGATGCCCGGGTCCGCGGCCCCCCGGCGTTCTGGCAGCGCTGGTTCGTGGGGAGCGAACTGGCCGCTGCCAGAAGGGGCGGTGCCGGGGCCAGCGCCGGTGAGCCAGGAAGACGCAGGGGCGTCCGGGCGTTCTGGCAGCGCTGGTTCGCGGTCGACGAAGCCAGCGCTGCCCAGAACCCGGGACCCCCGCGAGATGCGGCGCCCGGGGTGGCCCGCCGCCGGACGCCGACGTCAGGCGCTTGTTGCGGCAGGCGTCAGGTGCTCAGGCGTTCGCCAGGTTCTGGGCGGCGAACTCCCAGTTGACCAGGTTCTCGATCCAGGTGTCGACGTAGGCCGGCTTGGCGTTCTGGTAGTCGAGGTAGAAGGCGTGCTCCCAGACGTCGATCGTGATGAGCGCGGTCCTGCCGTGCTTGAGCGGCAGGTCGGCGTCCTTGGTCTGCATGATCTCGAGCCCGTCGTCGCCCCTGGCCAGCCAGGTCCAGCCCGAGCCGAACAGCGTCTTGGCCTTGTCGGCGAAGGTCTGCTTGAACTCGTCGACCGAGCCGAACGACTTCTCGATCTCGGTCTTCAGCGCCCCCTCGGGGTCGCCGCCGCCGTTCGGCGACATGCAGTTCCAGAAGAAGGTGTGGTTCCAGACCTGCGCCGAGTTGTTGAACAGGCCGCCGGGCCCGGCGGCGAGGATGATCTCCTCGAGCCCGCGGCCCTCGTGCTCGGTGCCCTCGATGAGCTTGTTCAGGTTGTTGACGTAGGCCTGGTGGTGCTTGCCGTGGTGGAAGCTGAGCGTCTGCTCGCTCATGTGCGGGGCGAGAGCGTCCTTGGGGTACGGGAGCTGCGGAAGCTCGAAGGCCATGGGCCCTCCTCGGTGTCGCGGGTTGTCCGGGACGAACGTGCCCGAACCTACCCGCGACCGATGACGTCGGACACGCGTGGGTCGCCCGGCCGGCGGCGACCGCCGGGTGTGCGCGACGGGGCCACCGGCTGCAACGGTTGGGCATGCGCGATCGCAGCACCGAGTGCGACCAGGAATCTCCGACCGGCCGGCGCGGTTGACCGTCCTGGTGCGCCGCCTCGCCGTCCTCTCGCTCCACACGTCGCCGCTCGCCCAGCCGGGGTCCGGTGACAGCGGGGGCATGAACGTCTACGTGCGCGAGCTCGTGTCGGCGCTCGCGCAGGCCGGCGTGGCCAGCGACGTGTACACGCGCCGCTGGCGCGACGACCTGCCGGCCACGGTCGACGTGGAGCCCGGCGTCCGCGTCGTGCACGTGGAGGCCGGGCCGCCCGACCTGCCGAAGGAGGCGCTGGCCGAGGTGGTCGACGCGTTCACCGCCGGCGTGCACGGGGCGATCGATCCGGCCACGGATGCGCTCCACGCCAACTACTGGCTGTCGGGCGTGGCGGGCCACGCCTTGAAGCACCGCCTCGACCTTCCCCTGGTGTCGACGTTCCACACGCTGGCCCGGGTGAAGGCCGAGACGGGCGACCCGGAGCCGCAGCGGCGGGTGCGTGCCGAGGCCGAGGTGATCGGTTGCTCCGACGCGCTGCTGGCGAGCTGCACCGCCGAGGCCGCGCAGCTCCGCGAGCTCTACGGGGCCGACCCGGAGCGCATCGAGATCGTGCCCCCGGGGGTGGAGCACGCCTTCTTCTCGCCCGGTGATCGTGCCGGGGCGCGGGCGGCCCTCGCGCACCTCGGCCCGTTCGAGGGGGCGGTCCTGCTGTTCGTCGGCCGCATCCAACCGCTGAAGGGGCTCGACGTCGCGGTCCGGGCGCTCGCGCAGCTCGACGACCAGCGGGCCGTGCTGCTCGTGGTCGGTGGGGCCAGCGGGCAGCGCGGGCGCGCCGAGGTCGAGCGCGTCCAGAAGCTGGCCGCGGCTGCCGGGGTGGGCGACCGCGTGCGCTTCACCGACCCGCAGCCCCACCACCTGCTCTCGACGTTCTACCGGGCGGCCGACGTGGTGCTGGTGCCGAGCCGCAGCGAGTCGTTCGGCCTGGTGGGGCTTGAGGCCGCGGCGTGCGGCACGCCGGTGGTTGCCGCCGCGGTCGGTGGGCTCCGCACGCTGGTCGACCACGGCCGGACCGGGTTCCTCGTCGAGGGCCGCGATCCGGCGGTGTTCGCGGCGTACGTCGAGCAGATCACCGGGAACCCCGCGCTCGCCCGCGAGCTCTCGACCCGGGCGGCCACCCGGGCGCGGGGCTACACGTGGTCCACCACGGCCGCACGCCTGCGCCGGATCTACGCGGACATCACCGCGCGCTCGCTGGTCGAGTGCCGGGCCTGAGACGGGCCGACCGGCGGGGCATGAACGGGTCGAGTGCCCGACCCGAGCCGGTGGAGCGTCGGCCGGGGCGAGTCCATTGCCCGCTTCGAGCGGGTCGAGTGCCGGGCCCGAGCGGGTGGAGCGTCGGGCCCGAGCGGGTGGAGTCCCGGGCCCGAGCGGGTGGAGCGTCGGGCCTGAGCGGCCGACCGGCGCGCCCGGTCCGCCGGGGAGGTCCGGGTAGCGTCCGGGGCCATGGAGCGGGATCCCTCCGCCGGGCACACCTCCGCCGAGCACGACCTCGATGCGACCAGCGCCCGGATCGAGGCCTGGCTCGCCCGCCAGGCGACCGACAACCCCGTGGTCGATGCGGTGGTGCCCGACGAGGAGTCGGGTGAGCGCCGCTGGTTCGTGCGGGTGCGGGGCGAGGAGAAGGACGTCTTCACCATCTGGTTCCACCTGCGCCAGCGCACCCTCCACTACGAGACCTACGTGATGCCGGCCCCCGAGGAGAACCACGCCCGGTTCTACGAGCACCTCCTCCGGCGGAACCTGAAGCTCTACGGCGCCGCCTTCGCCATCGGCGAGGAGGACGCGGTCTTCCTGGTCGGCCGCATCGACCACCGGTGGGTCGACGAGGACGAGCTCGACCGCATCCTCGGCTCGCTCTACGCCTGGACCGAACAGTTCTTCCGCCCGGCGCTCAGGATCGGCTTCGCCTCGCGCCTGGGCCTCTCGGCGACCTGACCGGCCGGCGACGTGACCGGCCGGCGATCTGACCGGCCGGCGACGTGACCGGCCGGCGACGTGACCGGCCGGCGACCGGACTGGCCGGCGCCCTGGCGACCGGACGAGCACTCGCCCCAGGGGACACGGCGAGGCGGGCGTCGAACTGTTGATGGTTTTCATTGATCTCCATGCACTCCAGATCTAGGCTTGCGCTGCCGGGCGGTGGCCGATCGGGGAAGTCGGCCGCCGCTCCGGCGCCTGACCGGCGCACGTCCGGCACGCCCCCCGGCGGGCACCCGCGCCCCGCCCCGGCGGCGTCGCCCGGGGCCGCCACCGGCACGTAGGGTCCCCGGCATGGTCATGCCCAGGTTGCAGGTGATCGGCGGCGGCAGGATGGGCGAGGCGCTGGTCGCCGGCCTCCTGGCCGGGGGCTGGGCACCCGCCGGCGATCTGCGGGTGGTGGAGCGGCTGCCCGACCGGGCGGCGGAGCTGCGCGAGCGGTTCGCCGGCCTGGCGGTGGGCGACGAGCCCGAGGCGGCGCAGGGCCACGTCGTCGCCGTGAAGCCGGGCGACGTCGACGGGGTGTGCCGGGCGCTGGCGTCGGTCGGGTCGGAGGCGCCGGTGCTCTCGATCGCGGCGGGGGTGACGCTCGACCGCCTGGAGGGGGCGCTCGCGCCCGGCACCCCGGTCGTGCGGGCGATGCCGAACACCCCGGCGCTGGTCGGCGCAGGTGCCGCCGCCGTGGCCCCGGGGAGCGCCGCCGGGGACGACGAGCTCGCCTGGGCCGAAGGGATCCTGGGTGCGGTCGGCAAGGTGGTCCGCGTGGCCGAGCCGCTGCTCGACGCGGTGACCGGCCTGTCGGGGTCGGGGCCGGCCTACGTCTTCCTGGTGGCCGAGGCGCTGATCGACGCCGGCGTGCTCGCCGGCCTGCCCCGCCCCGTCGCCGTCACCCTGACCCGGCAGACGCTGCTCGGTGCGGGCCGGCTGCTCGACGAGTCGGGCGAGGGTCCCGAGGCGCTCCGGGCCGCGGTGACCTCGCCGGGCGGGACGACGGCCGCCGGGCTCCGGGTCCTGGAGGCGGCCGGTGTGCGGGCCGCCCTCCTCGACGCGGTGACCGCCGCGGCCCAGCGCAGCCGGGAGCTCGGTGCGGGCTGACTTGTCGCGGAGCCACGGTCGA
>JBKHJZ010000054.1:0-17107 GCA_046537875.1 Acidimicrobiia bacterium
CGTGGACGCCGCCGTTCATGCGTCGCAACGAGGTGGGCGTCGAGGTGGACGCGGCGGCGCAGGCTCCCGGAGCGGCCGCGGCCTGGCCGGGTGAGCTCGTCGCCGCCGTCCTGGCGCGCGCCGAGGAGGCGGTCGACCGCATCGACCGGCAGATGGCCGAGGCCGAGCGCCTTCGGGCCGAGCGCGTCGCGGCCACCGAGGCGCAGCAGGTCGCCGACGCCCTCGCCGGCCACCTGGCCGCCAACCGCTTCGAGAAGTGGCTGCTCGACGAGGCGATCCACCAACTGGTCGCCGGGGCGTCCCAGATCCTCGGCGAGCTCTCCCAGGACGCGTACGCGCTCGCCGTCGACCGGGGGTCCGGCGGGTTCCAGGTGATCGACCACACCAATGCCTCGCAGGCCCGATCGGCCCGCACGCTCTCGGGCGGCGAGACGTTCCTTGCGTCCCTGGCGCTCGCGCTCGCGCTCGCCGACCAGGTGGCCGGCCTGGCAGCGGCGGGCGCGGCCCGGCTCGACGCGCTGTTCCTCGACGAGGGGTTCGGCACCCTCGACGCCGAGACCCTCGACGTGGTCGCCACCGCGCTCGACGAGCTCGGGGCACGGGGACGGATGGTGGGGGTCGTGACCCACGTCCGCGAGCTGGCCGAGCGGCTGCCGGTCCGGTTCGAGGTCCGCAAGGTCGGTGGCTCGGCCACCGTCGAGCGGGTGGCGGGCTGATGGCGCGGCTCGCCATCGAGACGTGGGCACCCGACTACGGCGCGCCCGTGGAGGCCGGCGTTCTCGACGAGTCGACCGCCACGGTCGCCCTCGACGTCGAACGTCCGGCTGCCTCGTGGGCTCCCGTTGCGCCCGCCGCCGATCCGGCCGGTGCCGTGCTCTTCGTCGACGGCGTCCAGCGCATCGACGCCCGGGTCTGGGTCACCGACGACGGCGGCCCCTCACGTGTGGGCGTGTGCGCCACGTGGGGTGCCGGTGCCGTCCGGTGCGCCGGGCGGGCGCGGTACATGGGCGGCGAGGTCCGGCGGGGCGTCCTGTGCCCCGGCGAGCCCGTCGACCCGATCGTCACCCGGCACGGCACCTACGAGCCCTACCCCGTGCCGGGCGCCCAGGGCGACCCGGTGCACCAGGCGGTGGGCCGCGCCCGGGGCGACCTCGAGGGTCGCGTGGCGGTCAGCATGCGGCCCGGCGGCGAGCCCGCCGAGCTCCTGATCGTCGACGGGCCGCTGGGCGATCGCCGGCACATCGCCGGGGCCGTCGGCTACGTCAAGAGCCACCAGCTCTCGTACCTGCCGCCCGAGCAGCAACAGGTGATCACGGCCCTCGGCCCCGGGGAGCGCACGCCGCTGTTCACGGTCGGCGATCGGAGGTACCGCTACTCGTGGTACCTCCGGCTGCCCGGTCGGGCCACCCACCCGTGGTGGGGCGTCGTGCGTTGCGAGGCGGCCGGCGACCTCGGCCGGGCCGAGGCGAGCGCACTGGCCGACCGGGTGGCGGCCACCGTCCCACGGTTCGCCACCCAGCCGCACAACGACCCGCGGGCGCCGCAGAACCTCCATCCCATCGCCGGCCTGGAGCGCGAGCTGCGGCGCCGCCTCGGCGACCAGCCGCTGCTGGAGCGGGCGCTGCGCGAGGCTGCCGCCAGCACCGACACCGCCCCCGGGGCAGGCGGCTGAGCGATGCGATCGCGGACGGCACCGGCGCCGGGCGCAGCCAGGCGGTCGGCCCGGACCCGCCGTGGACAGCGCCACGATCCGGATGCCCTGCGGCGAGCGGTCGGCGCGGCGGTACCGTCGGTCGGCATGATCCTCGTCGACGCTCGCGACCTCTCGGTCAGCAGGCCGGGCCGGCCGCTGCTCGATGGGGTGTCGGTGACCGTCGCGAGCGGTGACCGGCTCGGCCTCGTGGGCATCAACGGCACCGGGAAGTCCACGCTGCTCGGCGTGCTCGCGGGCGATGTCACACCGGAGGCCGGGACCGTTCGCCACGGCCGTGGCGCCCGGGTCGTGGCGCTCGACCAGGCCGCCCGGCTCCCGGCCGGGACGGTGCGTGCCGCCGTGGGTGGTGGCTGGGAGGGCGAGGCCGTGCTCGACCGGTTGGGCATGGCCGCGCTCGTCGACGCCGACGTGGCGACGCTCTCCGGGGGTCAGGCCAAGCGAGCGGCGCTCGCCCGGGCGCTGGTGGCCGTGGAGCGCTCGACCGAGGGCGACCTCCTGATCCTCGACGAGCCGACCAACCATCTCGACATCGATGCGATCGCCTGGCTCGAGGACAGGTTGGCGACGTTCCGCGGCGGGCTGGTGTTGGTGACCCACGATCGCCACGTGCTCGACCGGCTGACGACCCGCATCCTCGAGCTCGACCGCGGGACGGGTCACGTCCACGAGGGCGGCTACGCGTCGTACCTGGCTGCGAGGGCGGATCGGGCGGCGCGCCGGGAAGAGAGCGAGGCCCGGCGCCGCAACCTCGCCCGAGCCGAGCTCGCCTGGCTGCGCCGCGGCGCACCGGCGAGGACGCGCAAGCCCAAGGCCGCGGTGGCGGCCGCCCGCGCCGTCGTCGAGGGCCGGGCGCCGGACCCCGAGCGGGTGGGTGACCTGCCGCTGCACGAGATCACCCACACCCCCCGCCTCGGCAGCACGGTGGTGGAGCTGGAGCGGGTGACCGACGGCTTCGGGGATCACCTGCTCTTCGAAGACCTCGACCTGGCGCTCGGACCGGGTGACCGGCTCGGGGTGGTGGGACCGAACGGCGCCGGGAAGTCGACGCTGCTGGACGTGATCGCCGGGCGTCGCACGCCCCGGGCGGGCACGGTGGTCCGGGGCACGACCGTGCGGCTCGGCTACCTCGACCAGCGGGGGATCGACCTGCCGCTCGAGGCGCGCGTGCGCGACGTGGTCGCGGGCCCGGCCCGGCGACCGGACGGGACCGACGCCGCGCTGCTCGAGCGGCTCTGGTTCGACCGCGACGCGCAGTGGGCGCCAGTCCGCCTGCTGTCGGGCGGCGAGCGGCGGCGGCTGGAGCTGGTGCTGGTGCTGCGGCAGGAGCCGAACGTGCTGCTGCTCGACGAGCCGACCAACGATCTCGATCTCGACACGCTGCGGTCGCTCGAGGAGATGCTCGATGCCTGGCCCGGGACTCTGGTGGTGGTGAGCCACGACCGGGCGTTCCTCGAGCGCACGGTCGAGGACGTGGTCGTGCTCGACGGTCGGGGGACCGCCGGGCGGGTGCCCGGCGGGTACGCGGCCTACGAGTCCGAGCATCGCGCGCGCCGCCCGCGGGGCCGCGCTCGTGCGGTCGCCGGGGTGCCCGACCGGGGGACCACGCCGGCTGGGCAGCGGCGATCTGTGGCCGCCGAGCCGACCGGTGGCGCGGGGGGCGATGCGGCGGGTCCCGGTTCCGCCACCGACGATGCCGCGGCCGGTGCGGCGGGAGCCGAGGCCCGCCGGCGGCCCGCGCGGCGCCGCCCGCGGACCGGACGTTCCCCGAGCACCCTGCGCCACATGATGCGCCGCGCCGAGCATGACGTGCGCCGGCTGCAGGACCGCCGGGCGGCGCTCGAGGAGCGGCTGGCCGGCGCAGCCGGCGACCACGTCGAGCTGGCCAGGGTCGGTGAGGATCTCGCCGCCGTGGCGGCCGAGCTCGATGCCGCGGAGGACCGGTGGCTCGCGCTGGCCGAAGAGGCCGAGGCGGCTGGCCTGAGAACCTGAGCCGTCGACGCTCCGGGCGTCGACGAGTCACCGGCCAACGACGCGAGGTTCCCGGGGAGGGGCCTCGGCGACGACGACGTGACGTTGCCCCGGGTGCGCGGACGCGCCGCCGAGCGGCCGGAGGGTCGGACCCCGTGGACCGGGCACCGTCACCGGGTGTGGCCGCACCCGCGGGCGGTAGCGTGGAGGCATGGTCCTGACCGTCACCGAGCCCGCCCGCGAGAAGATCCTCGAGCTGCGGGCGCAAGAGGACGCTCCCGATGCGCTGGGCCTTCGCGTCGAGGTCACCGGCGTCCAGGGCGTCGAGTACACCTACGACCTGACCTTCGACCCGGTGGCCGATGCCGACGTCGCGGCCGGCGACGTGGTCGAACAGCAGGGCGATCTGCCGGTGATCGTGCCGGCCGGCAGCCGCGACCCCCTGCAGGGCGCCACGCTCGACCTGCCGTCGACCGGCGGGCAGGCCGGGTTGGTGCTCCGCAACCCCAACCGACCGAACCCGCTGTCGGGCGCCCACATCGAGCTCACCGGGACCGTCGAGGAGAAGGTCCGGCAGCTGCTCGACCAGCAGATCAACCCGGCGCTCGCCATGCACGGCGGATGGGCGGGCCTCGACAAGGTCGACGGCGACGTGGCGTACGTGACGATGGGCGGCGGCTGCCAGGGGTGCGCCGTCTCGGCCATGACGCTGCGCGAGGGCATCTCCCGCTCCATCACCGAGGCGGTCGACGAGGTCCGCGAGGTGGTCGACGTGACCGATCACAGCCTCGGCGAGAACCCCTACTACACGTGATTCGCGCGGATTTGCGTGGACCCGTCACCTCGTGGCCGCTTCCGTCGATAACTACCATGTGACAGGCGACACCTGGATTTACTAAGGTAACGCCATCACCGCTGGGGGCGACCAGGGGGAGAGGCCCGGGCCGGAGGAATCCGGTCCGGGCCTTGTCGCGCGTTCCGCGTCGCGCGCTCGCCACGGCCGCCAGGTGCCGTCCGGCGAATCCCGCTGACAGCGAGCGGTGGCGCGCTGGCACGACGCGTGGTGAAGCGGTTGCGGCGGGCCGGCGTCGCGGTCAGGCCGACGCGCGGTCGCGGGCCACGGCCAGCAGTCGCCGCACCTCGGCCGCCACCCCGGTGCCGTCGAGCCCCAGCGCCGCGTGGATCGCGGCCGGCTTGCCGTGGGGCACGTACCGCAGCGGCACGCCGAGGTTGCCGACCAGCGGCGGCGACCCCTCGGCCTCGGCCAGTCGCGCCGCGACCGCCGTGCCCACGCCGCCCTCCCGGTAGCCGTCCTCGACCGTGACCACCACCGGGTGACGACCTGCGTCGGCGAGCATCTCCGGATCGAGGGGCGTCGCGATCCTGACGTCCCAGACCGTGGCGTCGATGCCCTGGGCCTCGAGCTGCTCTGCGGCGTCCCGGGCCGCGGTCAGCATGTTGCCGACCGCCAGGACGCAGGCGTGGTGGCCGGCACGGACCTTGCGGCCTGCGAGGCCGACGCCGACCTCCTCGGCGTGGCCGTTGCCGGACGCGTGGCCTCCGTGGTCGGATGCGTCCGGCGGCATGGCCTTCGACCAGCGGATCGCCGCCGGCCCGTCGGCGCACAGCTCGAGCGCATCGTGGAGCATGACCCCGACCTCGGCGTACGAGGAGGGGGCGAAGACGGTCATGCCCGGCACCTTCGACAGCAGCACCATGTCGAGAACGCCGTGGTGGCTCGGTCCGTCGTCACCGGTGATGCCGGCCCGGTCGATGCAGAACACCACCGGTTGCCTGTGCAGCCCGACGTCGAGGTTCACCTGGTCGAACGCGCGGCTGAGGAACGTGGAGTAGACCGCGAACACGGGCCGGAGCCCGCCCATCGCCATCCCCGCCGCCGCAGTGGTGGCGTGCTGCTCGGCGATGCCGACGTCGAAGAACCGGTCGGGGAACCGGTCCTTGAACGGCAGCAGCCCGGTGGAGTCGGGCATCGCGGCGGTGAGCGCCACCAGCTCCGGACGGGTCTCGGCCTCCTTGATGAGCGACTCGGTGAACGCTGCGGTGTAGCTGCCCGGCTTGGCGTCGGACATGTCGTGGAGGCACTTGATCGGATCGTTCTCGGCGGGCGCGTGGCCACGGCCCTTCTGCGTGAGCACGTGGACGACGATCGGGCCGTCGTACTCGGCGGCGTGGCGCAGCGCGCTCTCGACCCCCGCGATGTCGTGGCCGTCGAACGGGCCCGTGTAGCGGACGCCGAGGGTCTCGAAGAACGCGGGCGGCTCGAACATCTCCCGCACCGCCGCGAGCGCGCTCTCGAAACCCCGCTCGAGGTGCTCGCCCACCAGAGGCACCTCGTGGAGGAGCTTGTCGAACCGGGCGCGGTTCCGGATGTAGTGGGGGTTGAGCCGCAGGCGGCCCAGGCTCTCGCCGAGCTTCGACACGGTCGGCGCGTACGAGCGGCCGTTGTCGTTGAGCACGATGACCGCCCGCGCCCCCGAGTGGCCGAGGTTGTTGAGGCCCTCGAAGGCCATGCCCCCGGTGAGCGAGCCGTCGCCGATCACGGCCACGACGCGCCGGTCGTCGATGCCCTGCACGCGGTGGGCCGAGGCCAGGCCGTGCGCGTAGCTGATGATCGTCGAGGCGTGGCTGTTCTCGACCCAGTCGTGCTCGGACTCGGCGCGTGACGGGTAGCCGGACAGGCCACCGGCCTGGCGCAACCGGTCGAAGTCCTTCGTCCGGCCGGTGAGCATCTTGTGGACGTAGGCCTGGTGGCCCGTGTCCCACAGGACGATGTCGCGGGGGGAGTCGAACACCCGGTGGACGGCGAGCGTGAGCTCGACCACGCCCAGGTTGGATCCCAGGTGACCGCCGTTGGCCGAGACCGCGTCGATGATGCGCCCCCGGATCTCGCCGGCCAGCTCGTCGAGTTGCTCGAACGAGAGCCCTCGCAGATCAGAGGGATGGGTGATCGAGTCGAGGAGCATGCAGGCGGCTCCGCCGGTCGCGGTCGGGCAAGGGCGTGCGCCCTGGGTAGGCGCCCACCGTACCTTCCGTGCCGTCATCCCGGCACGCGGCGTCGCTCGTCAGAGACCGATGTCGGCGCGTGCCGGCGGGCGCCGGTCGCCCGGGCCGTCGGCGCCCCCGCGCTGGCCGGCGTGGGCGGGCGCGCCCTCGGGACCGTCGCCCCCGTCGCGGTCGGGAACCTCTGCCGCCACCGGTTGCAGGCCCCGCCAACGCTCGTACCAGCGGGTGACGGCGAACGCCACGAGGTACCCGAGCCCCAGGCAGGCGAGCCCGGCCGGGCCGTCGATCCACCAGTGGTTGCCGGTGACGATGATGTCGAACAGCGTGACGACGGGGTAGGCGACCACCAGCGCTCGGAGCCAGCGGCGGCGGAGCATCGGGACCAGCACGAACACGCACCACGCCGACCAGCCGATGTGCATGCTCGGCATCGCCGCGTACTGGTTGGAGACCCGGGCCATCTCGTCGCTCCCGAACGAGGCCCAGCCGCCGTAGCGCGCGACCGTGTCGACGTAGCCGTACTCGTCGCACGGCGGCTCGCCCGCGCGGTCGGGGAGGTCGCCCGGCGGGGCGTCGGCGTAGACCTGGCAGCCCCCGTAGACGCCGGGATCGTCCATGAGCCGCGGCGGCATCAACGAGAAGGCGGCGAAGCCCACGAGTGCCAGCAGCGTCGTGGCCGCGAGCGTGTTGCGCCAGAGCCGGTACCGGTGACGTGCGCGGTGGAACAGCCAGACGAGGGCGAAGGCCGTGACGACGAAGTGGAGGATGCCGTAGTAGACGTTCCAGACCCGGATGAGCCCGTCGAGCGGTAGGTCCAGGTACCACGACTGGAGGCGCTGCTCGAAGTAGAGGCCGAGCGATCGCTCGATGTGGATGATCGCCTCGGCGTGATGGAAGGCGGGGTCGGGGTCGACCGCGGCGCCGGCACCCGAGCCGAACTGGTTCCGCACGGCCGAGTACGCCAGGTAGACGAGGACGATGTAGATCACCTCGCGCCACCAGCGCAGGTCGCGGGCGCGCGCCCGGCCGGCCGTGGCCTCCTCCGCGACAGTCATGTGGCCAGCGACTGGCGCGTGGCCCCACCGGTGGCGAACGCCGGCGCACCGAGCAGGCTGACGACCAGGTTCAGCAGGTACAACAGCAGGCCGAGCGCGATCGCCTCCTCCTTGGCGACACCGAGCGGGCCGAGGAAGAGCACGAAGGCGCCCTCCCGCACGCCGAGGCCCGACATGCTGATCGGGAGGACCTGGGCGATGAGCACCGCAGGGAAGAAGGCGAGCAGCGCGGTGAGCCCCGCAGGCCGCAGTCCGAGCGCCTGCGCCGCCGCCACCGCGGCGAGCACCAGCGCGAGCTGGTAGGCGAAGCCTGCCGCGAGCACGTTGAGGGCAGCGGCCGGCCGGTTGCGCAGCTGGTCGATGCCGAGGTGCACGGCGCCCGCGAAGCGGCGCCAGCCGGCCCGGGCGGCGAACCGGCCGCCGACCCGGTCGCTGCCCGCCACGGCCAGGACGCTGACGAGCGTGAGCAGCGTGGTGCCGGCCAGCACCAGCGCCACGTCTGTGGCCGAGCCGAGGTGGCGCAGCCCGGGGTTGACCACGAACCCGATGAACGTGATGACCGGCAGCACCAGCCAGCCGGTCATCCGCTCGAGGACCACCGACGCGAACGTCCCCGGCGACTCGCCGGTGTCGCGGGACAGCCGGCTGACCCGCAGCACGTCGCCGCCGATGGTGGTGGGCAGAACGTTCGACACGAACTGCCCGGCGAGGTAGTGCGACACGAGCCGCGGTAGGCGGGTGGGGATCTCGAGGGCCTCGAGAACCTTCTGCCACCGCAGGGCCGAGAGCACGATGCCGGCCAGCGTGAGGGCGGCCGCCACGGCGAGCCACAGCGTGGCCCCGACGGTCCACCGGGGCACCAGGTGGCGCCAGTCGAACGAGGGGGCCTGAGCCACGAGCACCGCGAGGATCACCGCGCTGACGGCGAGCCGCACTCCCAGCGTCACCGCCTGCCTCCTGCTCACCGCAACCTCCACACCACACGGCACGCCGCGGCGTGCCGGCCGCGGCGCGATGGCCGCAGGCCCTCCACGGCGGGCTGCACGCTAGCGGGCACCGCCGGTCACCTCTGGCATCACGGCCGCGGGCCAGTCTACGCCCCACCGGCACGATCCGATTGCCATCATCGTCGCCATGACCGCACACGAGGAGCCAGGTCGTGGCCCAGAGCCCGTGCCCGAGACCGGCGGCGGCCGGCGGCCGGCGTGGGCCGAGCATGTCCGCCCGGCGACCCTCCGCCGCGCGGTCCGGGTCACCGCCACGGTCGAGCGCGGTCGCGTCGAGGTCCGCACGGAGCTGACCGGGCTCGGTGGTGCCGACGGGGCGCCGGAGGGCGTCGAGGCGGTCGGCATGGTCCACCGGGCCGTGTTCGACCGGGCCGCCGGTCGGGCCGCGGCGGAGACCGACATGTCGGACCTGGCCACGGTGGCCGCCGATGCCACCGCCGACTACACCCGCCCGGCACGCATGGTGGTCGACGGCGACTCGGTCTACACGCAGGTCGGGCCCCTGGCGGGAGAGCTGGGCCTGAGTCCCGGATCGTGGATCCGGCGCGATCTGGACTCGGTGCTCGACCAGGGGATCGACAGCGAGACGGCGGCACTCCTGTTCGCTCCGCTCGGGATGATCGAGGTGCTCGTCACCCCGGTGCGGGCGATCCGGGTGGTGGGCGAGGGCGTGGCGGGGGGTGTCGACGCCGTGCACATCGCGGCCACGCTCGATCTGGCTGCGGCACGTGTCCTCGACCCGGAGCGGTCGGGGCGCGACACGTTCACGGCCCGGCTGCACGCAGCCGGGGTCGGCGACCTTCCCGTGGACGTGTGGATCGACGCCGGGCAGGTGCTCCGTCGGCTGGAGGTGCGCCTGGATCACGAGCTCGTGGGCGGATCGGGGCCCGAGGGCCTCACCACCACCTTCGAGCTGCACGATGTCGGCGTCGACCCCGGGATCACCCCGCCCGAGCCGGCCGACGTGGTCGACGCGTCCGAGGTGGTGCGCCGCCCCGGCCGCTGAGCCGCCCGTGGGCGGCCCGCCCGAGCGCGCGCCGCCGGGCGGTGCGCGCTCCCGGCCGCCGATCAGCCGTTGGAGGATCCCGGCGCCCGGGCGCGGCTCAGGAACTGCGCGGATAGGAACGTCCGCGGTGGCTCGAGGTGGTCAGTCCCTATAGATCGACACCTGTAGAAGGCAAGACGAGTTCGGGGGAGTGCCGATCTATAGGGAGTGTTGCCGGGCGGCCTCGCTGTACAGCCGTGGCTCACGCAGCAAATCCCGTACGGTTCGGCGTCGATGTCCATCCCTATTCGCTCGGCCGCTCAGGTGGACTTCTCGAGGAAGCGCTCGATGTCGACCATGACACGGGTGACCTTCCCGGCGGCGATCAGTCCCCGGTCGTCGGTGGCCGAGACCGTGAAGGTGAGGCGGCGGCCTTCGATCTTCTCGAGCGTCGCCTCGGCCGTCACCTTGTGGCCGACCCCGGTCGGCGCCAGATGATCGACCTGCACCCGCATGCCGACGTTCGTGGTTCCCGGGGGCATCTCGGCGGCGACGGCCCGCATCGCCGCCTCCTCGCACAGGGCGATGAGCCGGGGGGTGGCGAGCACGGGGACGTCCCCGGAGCGCAACGCCAGCGCGGTGTCGCCCTCGGTCACGTCGAGCACGGCGGTGGCTGCCAGGCCGGGTTGCAGAGGCACCCGGGTACAGTACGCACCGAGGTGCCGGCGCGCGAAAGCTGGGTCCTCCGCCGCCCCGGCACGCCGGTGTCGCCCCGGGTCTTCCAGCCGCTCCGAAACGAGGTCGCCCGTGCTCGACGAGTCCACCATCCAGCGCACACTCGCCACCGCCCTGCGCACGGGGGGCGACTTCGCCGAGGTGTTCGTCGAGGACAAGCGCTCGACGTCCGCCACGCTCGACGACGGCCGCGTCGAGGAGATCTCCTCCGGGCGCGACCGGGGCGCCGGCATCCGTGTCGTGGTCGGTGACAGCACGGGGTTCGCCCACACCGCCGACCTCACCGACGCCGGGCTCCGGGCGGCCGCGGAGGCCGCCGCGGCAGCCGCCCGCTCGGGCGGCGAGGGGGTCCGCACGGTGGCGCTGACCCCGTCCCACTCGCCCCGTCCGCACGAGGTGGCGGTGCTGCCCGAGACGGTGGCCAAGGGCGACAAGGTCGACCTGCTGCGCCGGGCCAACGAGGCCGCCCGGGCCGAGGGCGGGTCGATCCGCCAGGTGCGGGCCCGCTACGGCGACTCCCGCCGCCGGATCCAGGTGGCCAACAGCGAGGGGCTCCTCACGGGCGACGACCAGGTCCGCACCCTGTTCGTGGTGTCCACCGTGGCGTTCGGCGACACCGGCATGCAGACGGGCTACGAGTCGCTCGGTCGGACCATCGGCTTCGAGCTGTTCGACCGGTACGAGGTGGAGCACATCGCCCGCACGGCCGCCCGCCGCGCGCTCACCAAGCTGTCGGCCCGCCCGGCGCCGTCGGGCACGATGCCCGTGGTCATCGGCCCCGGCGGGGGCGGGGTGCTCTTCCACGAGGCGTGCGGCCACGGCCTCGAGAAGGACCTGGTGGACAAGGGCGCCTCGGTGTTCAAGGACCGCCGCGGGCAGCAGGTCGCCTCGCCGCTCGTGACCCTGGTCGACGACGGCACGGTGGCCGAGGAGTGGGGCACGACCGCGATCGACGACGAGGGCACGCCGGTGCAACGCAACGTGCTCATCGACGGCGGGGTGCTCACCGACTACATGTGGGACCACCTGCGGTCGCGCAAGGAGGGTCGTCCCCGCTCGGGCAACGGCCGCCGCCAGGGCTACCAGCACCTGCCGATGGTGCGGATGACGAACACCTACCTGCGCCCGGGCGAGAGCGATCCCGGCGACATCCTGTCGTCGACCGAGCGCGGCGTGTACGTGTCGTCGCTGGGGGGTGGGCAGGTCAACACCGCCACGGGCGACTTCGTGTTCGGCATGACCGAGGCCTACCTCATCGAGGACGGTCGGATCACCGAGCCGATCCGGGAGGGCAACCTCATCGGCAACGGCCCCCGCGTGCTGCAGGACATCGACGCCGTGGGCAACGACTTCTCGATGGGCCACCCGGGCACGTGCGGCAAGGACGGCCAGGGCGTCCCGGTCGGCGACGGTGTCCCGACGCTGCGGGTGGCCGCACTCACCGTCGGCGGGACCGCCGCATGAGCGACCTGCTCGACGTGGCCGACGCAGTGGTCGGCCTGGCGCAGGACGACGAGCAGGTCGAGGCCTACGTGGCCCGGTCGACCGACACGTCGGTGCGGGTGTACGGGGGCGGGGTGGAGCAGCTCTCGGTGGCCGACTCGATGGGCGTCGGCGTGCGGGTCGTCACCCACGGCCGGCAGGGCTTTGCCTACTGCGGCTCGTTCGACCGGCAGGCGGTGGCCGAGACCGTGGCCGACGCGCGTGACAACGCCGCGTTCGCCGAGCCCGACGAGCACGCAGGCGTCGCCGAGCCCGACGGCGTGGAGCCCGCATCGCTCGACCTGTGGCGCGACGACCTGGTGACCGTGCCCACCGACCGCAAGGTGGCGCTGGCGATCGAGCTGGAGCGGGCGATCCTGGCGTCCGATCCGCGCCTCGTCGGCGTCGAGTCGTCCGACTACGCGGACACGCTCGAGGAGTCGGCGGTGGTGACCACCACGGGGATCCGGCGGACGTCGCGCGCCACCGGCTGCGACGTGGTGGCCTACCCGCTGGCAGCCGAGGGCGACGAGATGCAGTCGGGGTTCGGGTTCTCGGTGGGACGCACGGTCGACGACCTCGATGTCGAGGCGGCGGCCCGCGACGCGGTCGACCGGGCGCTGCGGATGCTCGGCGCATCCCAGCCGCCCTCGGGGCGCCTGACCGTGGTTCTCGACCCCTGGGTCACCGCCCAGCTCGTGGGCCTGGTGGCCGGCACGCTGGCCGCCGACGAGGTCATCAAGGGCCGGTCGCTGTTCGCCGACAGGGTGGGTGAGCAGGTGGCGGCGCCCGCCGTCACGCTCGTCGAGGACCCGACCGACGACCGATCGTGGGGCGCCACCGCGATCGACGACGAGGGCCTCGCCACCCGGCGGGTCCCGCTGATCGTGGACGGGGCCCTCGCAGGTTTCGCGCACAGCACGTGGACTGCCCGGCGCATGGGCGCGGCGTCCACCGGATCCGCGCTCCGGGCGGGGTTCAAGGCCACGCCGGCCGTCGGGTGCCGGGCCGTCTCCCTCGCGCCGGGCACGGGCGACACCGCGTCGCTGGTGTCCGGGGTGGGCGACGGGGTGCTCGTCCAGGAGGTGTCGGGCCTGCACTCCGGCGTGAACCCGGTGTCGGGCGACCTGTCCACCGGGGCGCAGGGCCTGCGGATCCGCGGCGGCGAGCTGGCCGAGCCGCTGCGCGAGTTCACGATCGCGTCCACGGTGCAGCGCCTGCTCCGCGACGTGACCGCGGTCGGTGCCGACCTCACGTGGCTGCCGATGAGCGCGGCGGGCCTCACCCTCGTCGTCCGCGACGTGTCGGTGTCGGGTGCCTGAGGGCGGGAGCACGGCTCACCTGCCCGGCGACGGACCGGACGTGGCCGAGGATCTGCGCACGATCGCGGCTCGCGTGGCCGGTGCCGCGCGACCGGGCGAGGAGGTCGAGGCGTTCGCGGCGCGCGGAACCTCGACCAGCGTGCGGGTGCACGGCGGCGATGTCGAGTCGCTCACCCGGGCCAGTTCGGCGGGCATCGGCATCCGCGTGGTGCACGATGGTCGGCAGGGCTTCGCGTGGGCCGGCTCGCTCGACGACGCGGTCGTGGCCGAGGTGCTCGCGGACGCCCGGGACAACCTCGCCTTCGTCGAGCCCGAGGACTGGGTCGGGTTGGCCGAGCCCGACGGTGTCGCCCCACCGGGGATCGACCCGTGGCGCGACGCGCTCCCCGCGATGCCGATCGAACGCAAGGTCGATCGAGCGCTCGAGCTCGAGCGGGCCGTGCGGGCGCGAGACCCCCGGGTGGCGGGGGTCCGCACCGCGGCCTGGGGTGACAGCGCCGGGGAGGCGGCGGTCGCCACCTCGACGGGCATCACCGTGACCGGGCGGTCGACGGTGTGCCACCTGTCGGTGCTCGCCCTGGCCGAGGACGGCGGGGAGACCACCTCGGGGTACGGCGTGTCGGCCGGGCGGCAGCCCGGCGACGTCGACGTGGAGGAGGCTGCCGCCGACGCCGTCGAGCGCGCGACGCGCCTCCTCGGCGCGGGCCAACCGGCGAGCGGGACGGTGACGCTGGTGCTGGAGCCCCGGACGGCGGCCGGCCTGCTCGGGGTGGTGGCGGGGACGCTGGACGGCGAGTCGGTGCTGAAGGGCCGCTCGCCGTTCGCCGACCGGGTGGGCGAGCAGATCGCGTCGCCGCTGGTCACGCTGGTCGATGACCCGACCGATCCCTGCTCGCTCGGCGCCGACACCCACGATGGGGAGGGTCTCGCCACCCGCCGGGTGCCGCTGATCGAGAGCGGCGTCCTCCGGGGGTTCCTGCACAACACGATGACCGGGCGGCGGGCCGGGGTGCCGTCGACCGCATCGGCCGTGCGGAGCTACCGCTCGACGCCGGGCGTCGGCCCCCAGGCGCTGGCGCTCACGCTCGGGAAGGGAACCACCCTCGACGACCTGGTGACCGGCGTGGAGCGGGGTGTGCTGGTCCAGTCGATGACCGGGCTGCACTCCGGGGTCAACCCCGTGTCCGGCGACTTCTCGGTGGGAGTCGAGGGCCTGATGATCCGGAACGGGGCGACCGCCGAGCCGGTGCGGGGGGCCACGGTCGCCTCCACGCTCCAGCGGATGTTGCTCGACGTCGCGGCCGTCGGCGGGATCCGGGAGTGGACCCCGGGAGGCACCGGGTCGGCGGCCCTCGTGATCCCGGGCGTCACCCTCAGCGGAACCTGAGCACCGGGTCGGCGAGACGATCGACGGTCGGTGCATCGGTGCCCACCTGGGGCGGTGATGGGTTGCGGTCCCGCGACGAGTCGGCCTCTCGTCGGTGCAGGGGTTGCGGCCGGGGCACCGGGTCGGTGACGATCTGTCATCCTGACCGCTCCGCACCCGGTGCGGGCCTGAGCGAAGCAGACGGGGGACCGTGCCGATCCTTCATGCCATCGTCCTGGGGATCGCCCAGGGCCTCGCCGAATACCTGCCGGTGTCGTCGTCGGGTCACCTCATCCTCATCCCCTGGTTGTTCGGGTGGGACGACTTCGCCGGCAACGAGTCGCTGAAGAAGACCTTCGACGTGGCTCTGCACATGGGCACGTTGTCCGGCGCCATCGCCTACTTCCGCCACGACATCGTGCGCCTGACCCGCTCGGCGTTCCTCGATCCCCGGTCGAAGGACGGGCGTCTCGCCTGGCTCGTGGCGATCTCCGCGGTGCCGGCCGCGATCACCGGCGCCATCCTGGCCGATCCCATCGAGCGGAACACCGAGGAGGTGTGGCTGATCGCGGTGATGCTCATCGTGGGGGCGCTGGCACTGGCGTGGGCCGACGGCGTGCGGGGCAAGCGCACGATCGACGAGGTGGGGCTGCGCGACGCGCTGCTCATGGGCGTCGGCCAGTCGCTCGCCTTGCAGCCGGGGGTGTCGCGCGCCGGGGTCACGATCACGGTGGGGCGCTTCTCCGGCCTGGGCCGCGACGGGGCTGCCCGGTTCGCCTTCCTGATGAGCCTGCCGATCATCGCGGGCGCGCTCGTCTTCAAGTGGATCGACGTCTCGGGCGAGGGCGGCGTGCCCGAGGGGTTCGCGGCGCCGTTCGCCTGGGGCATCGCCACCTCGGCGATCACCGGGTACTTCGCCGTGTGGGGCACGCTGAAGCTCATCCGCACGCGCTCGTTCGCGCCGTTCGTCCTGTACCGGCTGGTGGTGGGCGCCTCCGTGCTCCTGCTGCTGGCCACGACGTTCCGCTGAGCCGGGTCCCCGCGGGGAGCACGGGCAGGCAGGGGACGTTCAGCCGCCCGCGAGCGCCAGCACCGCGAGCGCCCGGGTGACCGCGAGCGCGACGCGGGGCGCGTCGCCGGTCGGGACCGCGATCGTGACCACCTCCTCGTCGACGTGGATCACCCGCGCCCCCTCCACCACCGGGAACGCCGGTCCGGCGCCGCCGCCGGCGTCCCGGCCGGCCGGGCCCGTGGGCACCGGGCCGGCACCCAGCCCGGGATCCGAGCCCGTCACGGCCAGCACGTCGACGCGGTCGCCGACCTGGAGCGGCGGGGCGCCCGTGGGGCCGAGGGGGACGGCCACGGCCCGATGGCCGTCGGGGACCAGCGCGGCGGCGCCGGTGAGGCCCAGGGGGGCGAGGCGCGTGGGCACCAGCGGCTCGCCGGCCGGCACCGGGTCGCGGACGATCGCCCCGCCGGGAACGTGGTCCAGGGCGCCGGGGGCGACCGCGACCTCGGGGAGGTCACGCACCGAGGCGGTCGCGGCGTCGATCACCTCGCCCGGGTGGAGGTCGCGTGTGGCGACAGCGACGGGCCGGGTGTCGCCCCACTGACGACGTGCCCGCTCGACCGATCCGACCAGCAGCGCCACCGTCAGGCCGGTTGCGGCTGCGAGCACCAGGACGCCGGCGCGGCGCACCCGGGGGCGTGCGAGCGCGCGCCGGGCGCGCACGGTGAGGGTCCAGGGCGGTGGGGGCACGTGTCCTCCGCGCGGCGAGCCGGCTCGCGGGGGAAGCGGGCCGGAACCTAGCGCGGTCCCGGGTCGGGTGGGGGAGCGCGCGGTGGCCCGGGCGTGGTGGCGCCCGCCGGCGGTGTGGCGCGGCCGGTGGCCCGGGGGTGACGGCGCTCGCCGGCGGGTAGACGGCCGTCGTGAGAGCGACGAGAGCACGCGGCCGGACCGGCCGGCGCCCTGTGTCCCGGGCGTCCCCGGCACGCCGAAGCCCCCGGGGTGGTGGCTGAGATGGTGGCGTTGGCCATCGTGATCGCCGTGGTGCTCGGCGCCGCCGGCGCCCTGCTCGCCGTCACCGCCACCCGCGAGCGTCGGCAGCGGTGGCGGGACGCGCAACCGTTCGCGGGCGGCGAGCGGGCGGCCCCCGAGCCCGTGCTGGTGCCGCCCCGGACGGTGCTCGCGGTCTACCTGGGATGGTTCCTCGTAGGCGTCGCGGTGGTGGTCGTGATCCTCGCGCTCGTCTGACCCGGGACCTGGTCGTCACGAGGGTGCGCCCGTTCCCCGGGCACCCGCGTCACGAGGTCATGGGTTCCGGGGACAGCCGTTCCCCGAGGTCATGGGTTCCGGGGCCAGCAGGTTGAGGTCACAGGTTCCAGATCCGGAACCCATCGCCTCGGGCACAAGTCGGTGGAACCCATCGCCTCGGGAACAGATCGGTGG
>JBKHJZ010000055.1:0-17067 GCA_046537875.1 Acidimicrobiia bacterium
CGGGCGCCGGGTCAGTCGCGGCCCTCCAGGATCCACCGGGGGCCGGGTCCCCGGGCGGCGGCCTCGTCGCCGGGGTTGCTGAGCCTGCAGGCCCGCAGCGACAGGCAGCCGCAGCCGATGCAGCCGGTGAGGCGGTCGCGGAGCCGCTCGAGCAGCGCGATCTGCGCGTCCAGGCGTGGCCGCCACGACCGGGCGAGCACCTCCCAGTCGTGGGTGTTGGGCGTGCGGTTGTCGGGCAGGGAGGCCATCGCGTCGCGGATCTCGTCGAGGCTCAACCCCACCTGCTGGGCGATGCGGATGAACGACACGCGCCGGATGACGTCTCGCGGGTAGCGGCGCTGCCCGCCGGAGGAGCGCTCGGCGTGGATCAGGCCCCGGTCCTCGTAGAAGCGGAGGGCGGAGTGCGGGACGCCGGTGCGCTCGGCCAGCGCGCCGATGGTCAGCTCGGCTTCCACGCCCGGGACGGTACCCCGTCGGGACTCGACCTCCACTCAGCTTCATGTTCTCAGGGTGGGGTGCGGCCTCCCCGGCGACCTGCCGGCCCCCGGTCAGGGCCAGGCCCGCCACCCGGTGACGTCGATCGCCACCACCGGGCCGGGTGGCGGCTCCCGCCGGTACTGCTCGTACTTGCCGGCGAGCAGGTCGAGCCCCCGCCGGCGCTCGGGCCCTGACTCGGCCACCCGGCCGGCACCGTCCAGCCGCACCCACCACAGGGCGGACCAGTCGTCGCTGTAGTGGTCGACCAGGAGGCTGGTGGCGGGGTTGGCCCGCAGGTTCTCCAGCCGGCGGAGCGCGAGCGTCGACTTCGGCTTGGCGTCGATCGCCGAGTAGACGACGTCGCCCGGCGCCAGCCGCCCCGGGTCGGTCCCGTCGTCCAGGGCGAAGCAGCAGGGCACGACGTGGGGGCGCCCGTCGGCGGTCACCGTGGCCAGCCGGGCGACCCGGGCCTCCCTGACTCGACGGCGCATGGTGGCGCGATCCACGTGCACGACCGTAGGGCTCCCGGGCGGCCCCGCCCGGCGTGACGGGACCGAACGCTTCTGGCCGCGATCCTGGTTGCTGAGCAACCAAGACCGCGGCCAGAAGTTCGTGCGGGGGGCGGGGCGGCGGCCCCGCAGGCGGGGTCGCACGTTCCGTGCAGATCGCGCTCCGTAGCGGAGGCACCGGCGGCTACCCGGCCAGGGTGGCGGGTACGACTCCAGACCGTGACACCGCTGAAGGTCCCGAGCCTCGTGGTGCTCGCTGGGCTGATCTCCGTGACAGCGAGCGCCGGATGCGGCGACGACGAGCCCGCGCCGCCGGGCACGGTGCTCGTGGTGGGCGACTCGCTGTTCTTTCAGGCGTCGCCCCGGCTCGAGCGCGAGATCGGCGATCGGGGCTGGCGCGTGGAGGTCGAGGCGCAGATCGGGGCCGGCATCGAGGGTGGCGGGGTCGACGACGTCGACTGGTCACAGCGCCTCGACGGGACGGTGCCCGACCTCGATCCCGAGGTGGCGGTGGTCGAGCTGGGCACCAACGGCTGCGGCCCCGGCTGCACGTCGCTGCCCGACGCCATCGATGCGCTGCTGGCCGACCTCTCGGACGTCCCGATGGTCCTGTGGCTCACGGTCCGCACCGATGCGCCGTCGCCGGAGAACGCCGAGGAGATCAACGCCGACCTGCGCGCGGCGACCGAGCGGTGGGACAACCTCGAGCTGCTGCCGTTCCACGAGTGGTTCGCCGGCCGTCCGGAGCTGCTGGAGGACGACGGCGTGCATCTCAGCCCGCAGGGCCGGGACGTGCTTGCACGGCACGTGGCCGACGCGGTCGACAGGCGGACCGGGGACTAGCCCCGGCCGTCGGGCCCTGCGCCGTGTCCGCGGGTCAGCACACCTCGAGGAGGTAGGGGTACGGGTTGACCGGGGAGCCGCCGCCCGGGTGGTACTCGAAGTGCAGGTGCGGCGTGCTGGCGTTGCCGGACGACCCCACGTAGCCGATCACCGTGCCCCGGGCCACCCGCCCGGCACCCTGGTTCTCGTAGCCCGACAGGTGCGTGCCGAAGTAGGTGTTGCCGTCGTCGCCGTAGACGTACCAGCTGTACCCGCCGAGGCTCGAGCTGCGGTGCTCGACCCGACCGCTCACCGGGGCCACGGTCGGCGTGCCCGTCGCAGCCATGATGTCGGTGCCCTGGTGGCTGCGGCCGCCCGACCGGGCGGCGCCCCAGGTGTCGTTGAACGAGAGCTCCCCACGCACCGGGCAGACCCAGCCGGTGCTGGACGCTTCGGCGGCGGCCTCGGCCTCGGCCGCGGCCTGCTCCTGGGCCCGCTCCTCGGCCTCCTTCAGCTTCTGGAGCGCCATGGCGTACTCCTCGGCCTCCTGCATCTCCCGCAGCCGCGCGGCGAGCCGCTCCTCGCGCTCGCGCGCCGCCGCGTCGAGGTCGGCGAGGTCCAGGTCGCCCCGCTCCATGACCTGCAGGACGAACTCGGTCTGCTGGCTGACGCCGGCCTGGAGGTCGGCCAGTGCCGCCTCGGCGTCGGCGCGCGCAGCCTCGGCCTTCGACAGGGCGCCCTCCTGCTTCTCCTTCCGCTCCTCGAGCTCGGCGCGGACGGCGTCGAGCTCGGACAGGACGTCGGCGGACTGGGAGGCCTCGATGTCGAGCAGCGCGCTCTTGATCGTCGCGTCACCGACCGACTCGGCCGAGAGCACGTCGAGGGCGTCCTGTGCCGGCGGGCTGACGAAGGCGGAGATCACGATCTCGTCGCTCATCACCGTGAGCTGTTCGAGCCGCATCTCGGTCTCGTTCAGCGCGGCGTCGGCGTCGGCGAGGTCGGAGATCGCCTTGTCGAGCGCCTTCTCGGCCTCCTCCAGGCGCTCGAGCTGCTCCGAGACCCGCTCCGCGAGCGCGTCGAGCTCGTTGATGATGTCGGCCGCCCCGGCGTCGCTCTCGATGGCGACCAGCGTCCGGTCGGTGGAGACGTCGTCGTCGCTGGGTGGATCCGCCTGCCCGACCCCGACCGGCTCGGCGGCCGCGCCGGGACCGATCATCAGCACCACGAGCCCGGTGACCACGAGGACCCGGGGACGGGTGAGCTTCCGGTGGGCGGTCAAGCTCCTTCACCTCCGGGCGACGTGCTCCCCCCAGCGCGGCCGGTGCCGGTGTGGTGACCGGCAGACGACCGCGACCAACGCCGTGACCGTAACAAGTCATCCACGCGGTTGTCATCACCGCAGGTCAGGCGGCCTGCCGCGTATGACATTTCGTCACGTGCAGCGGGCCTGCCCCCACGCTGGGCGCAACCGTGCGACGACATCACGGCCATCACGCGGGGGCGATCGTCTCGCCCGTTCCCGGCGGGATGACCTCCACCCAGGTGGGGCCGGGGGTGAGCCGCAACGGCTCGCCCGCCGCATCCAGGAACTCGGTCCGCTCCGGGCCGTCGGCCCGGACCCAGCGGCCGCGCTGGAGCTTCCCGTCGCTGAGCAGCCAGGCCTCGCCCTCGCCGATGGCATCGGCCACCGGGACGACCGCCCCCGTGGAATCGCGCACGCCGCTGTCGCGGTAGGGGGTGAAGCGGATGATCACGTTGGCGGCGGTGATCCGCTCGGACTCGATGTCGACGTGCGGCGATCCGTCCTGCGATCGCACCCAGGCGGCGTCGCCCTCGTCCCACTCCCACACGATCTCGGTGGCGATCTCGCCGCCCGTGGTCCGGAAGCCGCCGGTCTCCTCGACGTCGTCACCCCGGAGCGCCGTCCCCCCGGCCCGGTACTCGAACAGCGGTCGCGGGCGGGTGACGCCGTCGCCGTCCCCGTCTCCGCTCGCTGCGTCCTCGTCCTCGAGCGCGGCCGCCCACAGCTCGGAGGGCGACGCGTAGAGGTTGTAGGGCGCCGGCCGGTCGTCGGACCGCTCGTAGGCGTCGGGCGCCGCAGCGACGCCGACGTCGATCAGGTCGGCCGCCTCGACGGCGGCGGCGAACGTGGGGTTGGCGCCCGCCCAGGCGAAGGCCGGACGCCCGAGCTCGGCGAGGATGTCGAGGTCGGTCGAGCGGGCCGAGCGCACCGGTCCCACGGTGTCGGGCTCCTCCGAGTGGTACACGGCCAGCAGGCGGGTGAGTCCGCCCTCGACCACCTCCTCGAACACGACGTCGGCGCTGCGCAGCCCTGTCGGGGGTCGTCCACGCTCGGTGTTGTCGATCTTCACCGCCAGCGCCATGCGGTCGGGCACGTCGCCCTCCGTGCCGAGCAGCGGCAGGCGGGAGGGCTCCACGTCAGCCCCACCGTCGTCGTCGCCGCACGCCGCAGCGAGGAGCAGGCTGAGCGCACCCAGCAGCACCAGCACGCGTACGGGGCGTCGCAACATCATGACGTCGAGTGTGCCGCATCGACCGGTGGATGGGACGGCACGGACGCGTCAGGCGGGCCGGTGGGCACGGACGAGCGTGTCGAGGGCCGGCCGGTCGGCGCCCTCGACGGCCCGCTCCACGGTGACGGCTCGGTCGACCTCGAGCCCGGTGAGCATCGTGGCGACGTCGCCGGGATCGGTCAGCAACCCGGGGTCCTGGGGGCCGCCGACGCCCTCCGTGAGGTTGCGGCGGTCGTGGGCGACGACGAGCAGCGTGCCGCCCGGGGCGAGCGCCCGCGTGGCCTGCGAGAACGTGGCAGCCAACTCGTGGCGGGGGAGCTGGAGGTAGAAGACGAGGACCAGGTCGAACAGCCCCGGGGGATCCCAGGCGGTCACGTCGGCGACCACCCAGTCGACGCTCACCCCGGCGTGCTCGGCTCGCTGCCGGCCCTTGTCGATGCCGACCCGGGAGAAGTCCGCGGCCACCACCTCCCAGCCCCGGCCGGCGAGCCAGATGGCGTTGCGGCCCTCGCCGCACGCGAGATCGAGCGCCCGGCCGGGGGCGATGTCCGCGACCTCGTCGACGAGGAACCGGTTCGGGCCGGCGGACCAGACGAGGGCCTGGGCCGCGTAGCGATCGTCCCAGGCGCGGCTGTCCATCCCACCAGCCTCGCGCACCGCTGCCCGCGGCCCGGGGTTCAGTCGGATCCCGGCGCGACCGCTTCCGGCTCGCCGCCGAACGTCACGTCGACCTGCCCGTACGTCTGGGGGATGCTCCGCAGCGCGTCGAGCACCCGGACGGCGATGGCCTGCTCGAGCTGCCTGGTCATGCGGGGGCCCTGCAGCCGCACCGCCAGCTCGTGGCCGTGGCTCTCGACGACCCAGGTGACGTCGTCCGGGTCGAGGTGCGCGCTCTCGATGAGGCGGCGTGTGCGGGCCTCGATGGTCCGGACCAGCGGGTCGAACGCCTGGTGCGCGGCGTCCTCGACCGTGGCGGCCACGCTCCCACCGCCGACCCGCCCCGCGATCCACTCGCGGTACGGGTCCCGCTCGGCCGGCCCGTCCTCGACGACCGGCACGCCCGCCCGGAGCGCGCAGCTCACGCCGTGCTCCCACACGGTGGGCTCGGCGTTCTCCTCGCGCCGGACGAGCAGGGCCACGTCGACGCCGCGGTCGATCGGGCAGCGGTCGTGGTCGAGCACCCCCGCACACGGGAAGCTGGAGGCACTGTGCTCGTGGCAGCGGTGCACCCGGTGGCCCGCGGCCGTCAGCTCCGCGACGGCGCCCTCGGCCGCACCGCCCCGGCTCTCGACCAGCATGATGTCCAGCGGCACGTCGCGACGTCCGGTCATGCCGACGATCGTGCGCGGGGTGGTGGGGCCGCAGGCAGGGTCCACGGTCGCCTGATGAAGTGACGTTGGTCCCATCACTGGACGCGGCCTTCCAGCGACCCATCGTGGCGAGGGCCGGGTGCGGTCCGGCGGGCGGGGCGCAGGGGGACGGGCGGCTCCGGGCAGCCCCGGCGGGCGGCCCAGGTTCGGCGGGGGACCCCAGGTGGCGTCGTGGTGGGGCCGGCCTCGGGTCCGGCGGGCCGACCTCGGGTCCGGGGGAGAGACCTCAGGTCGCGTCGTGGTGGCGGGCGCGCCGCTCGGCCACGCGGGCCGCGTAGGCGGCCGCCTCGGTGCGCCGGCTCATGCCCAGCTTGGCCAGCATGTTCGAGACGTAGTTCTTCACGGTCTTCTCGGCCAGGTAGAGCCGCTCGCCGATCTGGCGGTTGGTGAGGCCCTCGGCGATCAGCTCGAGGATGCGGCGCTCCTGCTCGGTGAGCCCGGACAGGCGCTCGTCCTCGTCGCCCTTGCGCAGCCGGTCGAGCAGCCGGGCGGTGACCGCCGGGTCGAGCAGCGACTCCCCCCGGCCGACCCGCCGGATCGCGTCGACGAGGTCGTTGCCGCGCACCTGCTTGAGCACGTAGCCGGCGGCCCCGGCCATCACCGCGCTGTACACCGCCTCGTCGTCGGAGAACGAGGTGAGCATCAGGCAGGAGATCTCCGGGTGCGTCGACCGGATCTGCCGGCACACCTCCACGCCGTCGCCGTCGGGGAGCCGCACGTCGAGGACCGCCACCTCGGGCCGGGTCGCGGGGATGCGACCGAGACCCTCCTCGGCGGTGGAGGCCTCGCCGACCACCTCCATGTCGTCCTCGGCATCGATCAGGTCGTGCAGGCCGCGGCGGACGACCTCGTGGTCGTCGAGCAGGAACACGCGCAGGGTCACGCCGCCATTCTGCCCGGTCGGCTCCGCCACGAGTCGGTTCCGGCGATCCGCGAGCCCCACGGGGTTTCTGGCAGCGGCCAGTCGCGGTGGGCGAACGCAGCGCTGCCAGAACGGGTGAGGGGCGGGTGGGGGTCACGGACCGACTCGGCCGGAGCGCGGGGCGACATCTATCGTGGGGCCGTGACCGAGGTGGCCGGCCCCCGCGCGCTGCGCCGGCTCGTCGATGCGGTGGTCACCATCGGGTCCGACCTGGACCTTCCCGCGATGTTGCGCCGCATCGTCGAGGCGGCCGTGGACCTGGTCGACGCACGGTACGGCGCCCTCGGCGTGCTCGACCGGACGGGCACCCGCCTCGCCCAGTTCATCACCGTGGGGATCGACGACGAGACGCACCGGGCGATCGGTGCGCTGCCCGAGGGTCGGGGCATCCTCGGGGCGCTGATCGTCGACGCCAAGCCTCTGCGGTTGCCGGACATCTCCGAGCATCCCGACAGCTACGGGTTCCCGCCCAACCACCCGCCGATGCACTCGTTCCTGGGCGTGCCGATCCTGTCGCGCGATGCGGTGTTCGGGAACCTCTACCTCACCGACAAGACCACCGGCGAGGTGTTCACCGACGTCGACGAGGAGCTGGTGGTGGGCCTCGCCTCCGCAGCCGGTGTCGCCATCGAGAACGCCGACCTGCACACCCGTGTCCAGGAGCTGGCGCTGGTCGAGGATCGCGAGCGCATCGCGCGCGACCTGCACGACACCGTGATCCAGCGTCTCTTCGCCACCGGCCTGGCCCTCCAGGGCACCGTGCGGCTCGTGCGGACCGACGCCGCGGCGGCCGAGGAGCGCATCGAGGCCGCGATCGACGACCTCGACCTGACCGTCAAGCACATCCGCTCCGCGATCTTCGGCCTCGAGAGCGCCCGCTCGGACACCGGGGTGCCGGAGGGCCTGCGGGACCGCGTGCTGGAGGTGGGGCGTGAGGCGTCCTCGTCGCTCGGGTTCGAGCCCCGGGTGCTGTTCGACGGCCCGGTCGACACCGGGGTCAGCGACACGATCGCGACCGAGCTGCTGGTGACGCTGCGCGAGGCGTTGAGCAACGTGGCCCGCCACGCCCGGGCCACGCACGTCGAGATCGACGTGGTGGTGACCGATGACGACGTGGTGCTCCACGTGATCGACAACGGCATCGGCCCACCCTCGCCGGACGACCTCGCAGTCCACGCCGGGCACGGGCTGCGCAACATGGCCGCCCGGGCCGCACGGCTGGGTGGCGCGGGTGCCCTCTGCCCCGGGGCCGAGGGCGGTAGCGACTTCGAGTGGACCGTGCCCAGGCGCTGACCGTCAGCGGGCCCGCGCAGGACCGGGCGCCGTGACGGGTGGCGTCGCGAAACCGGACGTGACCCCGGAGGCGGTCCCACCGCCGACGGCGGCTACCCGTCGCCCGCGCCCGATCCGCGGTCGCGCGCCGGCAGGCGCACCACCGAGATGAAGAAGTCGTCGATCTGGCGGATCACCTGGACGAAGCGCTCGAAGTCCACCGGCTTGGTGACGTAGGCGTTGGCGTGGAGGTCGTAGCTGCGGAGCACGTCCTCCTCGGCGTCGGACGTGGTGAGCACCACCACCGGGATGCGCCGCAGGTCGGGGTCGCTCTTGACGTCCTGCAGCACCTGCCGGCCGTCCCGCTTGGGAAGGTTGAGGTCGAGCAGCACCAGATCCGGCCGGCCGGCGGCGGCGTAGCCGTCCTCCCGGCGGAGGAAGGCCATCGCCTCGACGCCGTCGCCCACCACGTGCAGGTTGTTCAGCACCTTGCCCTCGGCGAGCGCCTCGCGGGTGATGAGGACGTCGCCCTCGTCGTCCTCCACCAGCAGCACCTCGATGGGCCGGACCTCGTCAAGTTTCATGGAGCCGTGTCTCCTTCGGAAGCGTGATGACGAACGTCGCGCCCGGCGGCCCGGCCGGCGCCAGCGTGATCGAGCCGCCGTGGAACTCGATGATCCTCCGGGCGAGCGCCAGCCCGATCCCGGTGCCCGGGTACTCCGACCTCGCGTGCAGGCGCTTGAAGATCGTGAAGATCTGATCGCGGTACTGCGGGTCGATCCCGATGCCGTTGTCGGCCACCGCGATCTCCCAGGCGCCGTCGCGCTCGCCGGCGTCGATCCGCACCTCCGGCGGGTCGTCGCGCCGGAACTTGATCGCGTTGCCGATGAGGTTCTGGAACGTGGTCACCAGCAGGCGACGGTCGCCGCTGACCGTCGGGAGGTCGCCGACCTCCACCGTGGCGGCCGACTCGTCGATCACCTCGCCGAGCGCCTCGCAGGCGGCGCGCACCGCGTCGTCGAGGTCCACGCGCTCGAAGCGCTCGGTGGTGCGTCCCACGCGCGAGAAGGTGAGCAGGTCGTTGATGAGGTCCTGCATCCGCTTCGAGCCGTCGACCGCGTAGTGGATGTACTCGTCCGCCCGCTCGTCGAGCGCGCCGCCGTAGCGCATCTCCAGCAGCCGGCAGAAGCCGGCCACCTTCCGCAGGGGCTCCTGCAGGTCGTGCGACGCCACGTACGCGAACTGCTCGAGATCGGCGTTCGACCGCTGCAGCTCGGCGGCCTGGGCCTCGAGGCGGACGCGTGCGGCACGCGTCGCCTCGAGCTCGGCCAGGATGCGCCGCCGCATCGACTCGACATCACCGCCGAGCTGCTCGAGCTCCGGAGGCCCCTGCCCGACCACCCCGTGCGTCAGGTCGCCGGCGGTGACCGCGCGGGCGTCCTGCCCGAGGCGCCGGAGAGGCGCCACCACCTGGCGGCCCAGCGCGGCGACGATGAGGGCGCCGAGCAGCACGACCCCGGCCACCTGGACGATCACCACCCTCGTCACCGTGGCGCCGGCGTTCTGCAGCGCCTCGGCGCCCGCGGCCATCTCGGCGTCGACGCGGTCGGCGAGCTGGTCGATCTCCGCGCGCACCGCCTGGATGCGGCTGAGCGCGACCTGCTGGAACTCCGGGGACGCGATCTCGGCCCGCACCTCGGCCCGCTCGTCGAACGACGGCTCCGCCACCAGCCGCTGCCAGTCGTCGAGCCGGGCACGGACCTCGTCGAGCTCGTCGGTCAGCCCCGGTGTCGCACCGAGCAGCGCCCCCGTACGCGTGAGCGCGGCGCTCGTCTGGGCCACCCCGTCGTCGAAGATCTCCCGGAACGCGTCGTTGGCGGTGAGGGCGTACCCCCGGGCACCGACCTCCTGCTCGGTGACCGCGTTGCGCAGGTCGGCGACGGCCTCGGTGGCGGGGACCGTCTCGTTGAGCAGGTGGTCCCGCTCGCGCCGCTGATCGTCGATCTCCGAGAAGAGGGCACCCAGCGTGACCGCGAGGAAGACGCCCACGACGGCGAGCAGGACCAGCAGCCGCGTCCGCAGGCCCCACCGTGCCGGCGAGAACCGGCGCGGCGCCCCCTCACCCCCCACGGTCGGGCCCGTCCCCCATGGACACCAGGCAGAGGGCCACGTCGTCGGCGAGGGGGCCGCCGTTGCGGCGCTCCACGTCGGCGAGCAGGGCGTCGAGGATGCCGGCCTCCGTGGCCTCCCGCCCGCACAGCGCCTCCACGATCTGCAGGACGGCCTCGGTGCCCAGCCGCTCCGGGGAGCCCGGTGCGGCGAAGCCCTCGATGAGGCCGTCGGTGTACAGCAGCAGCGAGGTCGCCGGCGCCAGCTCCACCTCGACCGGCTCCCACACGGGGGCGGGCACGACACCGAGAGGGTGGCCGGGCCGGGCGTCGCCGACGAGCCGGCACCGGCCGCTCACCAGGATCGGCGGTGGGTGCCCGGCGATGAGCAGCGACGCCGCCCGGCGGTCGGGTGCGACCACCGCGGTGGAGAGCGTCGCGAACGTCAGCTCCTCGACCTCGGTGCGCAGGAACCCGTCCAGGATCTCGATGGTGGCGAGCTGGTCGAGGCCGGCGAGCGTGAGCGCCCGCCAGGCGCTGCGGAGCCGCGCCGCGAGGGCCGCGGCGTCGGGGTCGTGGCCGGCCACGTCGCCGATCAGCAGGTGGAGCGACCCGTCCGTCGCCTCGACGGCATCGTAGAAGTCGCCCCCGATCTCGGCGCCCTCCCGGCCCGCCCGGTACCGCACGGTCACGGCGAGGTCGGGCGAGCGGACGAGGGGCGGCGGTGTGAGCGCCCGCTCCATGCGGGTGTTCTCCGAGCGCTGCCGCTCGGACACGACCAGGTGGCGGCTCAGGCGGGCCGCCCGCTGGCGCTCGACGGCGTAGCGGATCGATCGGGCGAGCAGGTGCTCGTCGACCCGCCCCTTGACGAGGTAGTCCTGGGCCCCGGCGGCGACCGCCGCGATGCCCAGCCGCTCGCTGGCCGCCCCGGTGAGCACGACGACCGCCGTCTCCGGGGCGTCGGCGGTGAGCCGCTCCACGCCGGCGGTGCCGTCGGCATCGGGCAACCCGACGTCGAGGACCACGCAGGCCGCACCCCGCACCAGGCGCCGTGCCTCGGCCAGCGTCTCCGCCCGCTCCACCTCGGCATCGGGCATGGCCATCGACAACAGCTCGCGCACGAGCAGCGCGTCGCCGTCGTCGTCCTCGACGACCAGGACCCGCCAGCGCTCGCTGGCGACATCTCCCACCGGCATCGGATCGTCGGCGTCGCGGTGCGCCGGCGTCGGTGTGGTGACCATGTCGAGCGTTACACCGCGGCGACGGGCGGCTCGGCCCGTCGCGGTGAGCTCCTCGTGCAGTCGGTGTCCAGGGTGCTGCCTCCTCGCGCCCGCACGAGCACCGATTCTGGCAGCACGCGGTGGAAAATCCGACCCACCCGGAGGCGCCTCGCTCCAGGGACCGTCAGCGGATCGTGGTGGTCTCGATCAGGTGGGGCCGGCACCGGCGGCGCGCGGGCACGACCCATGCCGCCTCCGGGTCGGCGGCGCCGGGATCCGGCCGCCAGCGGCGGGGTGGGCGGTCGATCCCGATGGCGTGCACCTCGAGCTCGCCGTCGCCGGTGATGTGCATGCGCAGGAAGCTCTTGCAGCGTTCGACGCGGGCCGCCGACAGCGCTTCGTTGCCGTGGGTCGGGATGACCGGCATCAGGTTCGCTGCGGCCAGGTAGGCGCCGAGCACCAGGGAGCCGGCGAGGCCACCGAGGACGGTGACCGCCACGCTGGCGCCCACCGTGAACGGCAGCCCGGCGGCGAGCGGCGAGGCGATGCGGATGGCCAGGATCGACACGCCGACGACCGCGGCCACGTGCGCAGCAGCGTGGACCGTCCCCATCGCGAGGCGCACGGGGAGGCGCCAGCGCCGGCGGAGCACCAAGGGCGGCTTGGCGAACGCCCACAGGCCGCCCACCAGCGCCAGCACGACCACCAGCGCCGCCGGGTTCCGGACCAGCCCCAGCGCCAGGTCGTACCATCCGGAACGCTCGGCGGTCCGCGTGTAGGAGCCGTCGACGGTGTCGAGGCTGCGGATGCCGAACTGGTTGGTCCAGAGCAGGACGAGGTACAGCAGCCCGGGGACCACGGTGAAGCGGAGGTTGCGCACGGGCAGCAGCAGCGCCCGCAGCGCGAGCCGGCGTGAGCGCCAGACGCCCGGATAGCGGGCCCGGATGCCGAAGGTGGTCTCGTCGCCCGTCACCTCCGGGTCGACCCGCACCGTGACCCGGCGGGGGAGGTCGTGCGTGGGGTGGAGGAAGGCCCCGCCCCCACCCGCCGTGATCTTGTGGGTGGGGCCCAGCCCGTCGCCCGAGCCGGGCGCGGAACCGGGTGCGTCGCCGAGGCTGCTGTAGCGGCTGTAGTGGTGCCGGTCGCCCGCCAGCGTGAGCTTCAGGTCGATCCCCCGGGGCCGCAGCAGCTTCCGCTCGATGTAGGCGAGGTTCCGGTACGCGTCGGGCTCCCCGGCGAGGTCGACCCACGTGGGGACCGCGGTGGCCAGGACGAGCCGGTCGCCGCACCGCATCCGGTCGACCACCGACGTGAAGAACGCCAGCTGGGGGGCGTCGATGAACATGTCGAACTGGATGTCGATGCCCCACAGCCACCAGCGGTGGGGCAGCTGGACCGCGAAGTAGCTGCGCGTCTGGCTGGTGGTCCAGCCGCCGATCCAGCGGCCCTGGCCGAACAGCCGGAGGAAGCCGGTCAGCCCGTCGTACCAGTCGTGGTTGCCCGGGATCGCGAACAGCGCGGGGTGGTCCCGCTCGGTCCAGGGGAGCGCGGCCCGCAGGGGGCCGCCCAGCCGGTTCTCGTAGTTCTCGGCGCTGGCGGTGGGGTAGACCTCGTCGCCACCGAGCACCAGGAGCTGGGCGCGGGGCAGCGGGTCCGGGCACCCGTCGACCTCCAGCTCGCGGGCGGCGACCTGGTGCGCGACCGCGTACGTGGCGTTGAACCCGTCGCCGGTGTCGGCCACGTAGTCGATCCACACACCCTCGTCCCGGCCGGCGAGCCCCGTGTCGACGTGCGCCGGCGCGGTGGCCTGCAGCTCGCGCTTGTCGAGGAACGAGCCGAACACGGTGGTGAGCCCCACGTGCAGGCCCGTCGACACGAGCACCCGGGGGTCGTACCAGTGCACCGGCCGCGCCGGGCGAAAGCGGAGCTGCTCGGGCGTCAGGTTCTCGGGCCGCGCCGGTGGGCGGTCCGCGGTCGGCGTCCCCTCGCCGACGGCCTCTCCCCGCATCGAAGCGAGAGTAGTCGGCGGAGGGAGCGGGGGCGTGGGGCCACCGTCGCCGGGCGGATGCGGCGGTCAGCGGTCTCCCAGGACCTCCCGGACGCCGCGGGCGATCTCGAGCTCCTCGCGGGCGGCAACCACGAGGGTCCGCACGTGCGCCCCGGGGGCCGACACGTCGGCGTCGAGCGCCGGCGCGGCGTTGGCGTCCGGGTCGACCGCCACGCCGAGGAAGCCGAGGCCGTCGGCCGCGGCGGCGCGCACCGGCGGGCTGTTCTCCCCCACGCCGCCGGTGAACACCAGGGCGTCCAGGCCGCCGAGCGTGGCGGCCATCGCGCCGATCCCCGCCCGGAGGCGGTGGACGTAGACGTCGAACGCCAGGCGGGGCGCCGGCTCGCCCCGCTGCGCACCCGCCACGACCCGCTCCATGTCCGCGGTGCCCGCCAGGCCGAGGACCCCCGACCGGTGCTCGAGCGCGTCGGACACCTCGTCGGCGGCGAACCCCCGGCGGGTGATGAGCCAGAGCACGGCCCCGGGGTCGACGTTCCCGGAGCGGGTCGCCATCACCAAGCCCTCGAGGGGGGTGAACCCCATGGTCGTGTCGATCGAGCGGCCGCCGTGCACGGCTGTGAGCGACGCGCCCGCGCCCAGGTGGCACACGACGATCCGCCGGGGTCCACCACGGTCGCCCGCGTCGGCGGCGTCGCCGGTGCCTGCGAGCGCCTCACCCGCCGGTCGGGATCCCTGCGGGTCATCCCGGTCGCCGGGGTCGGGCGTGTCGCCGGTGCCCCGCAGCATCTCGACCGCCCGCCGGGCTGCGTGGGCATGGGACAGGCCGTGGAAGCCGTAGCGCCGCACGCCGTGGCCCTCGCGCCACCCGGCGGGCACCGCGTAGGTGGTGGCCGCCTGCGGCATGGTGGCGTGGAAGGCGGTGTCGAAGCAGGCCACCGCCGGGAGCTCCGGCGCCTGCTCGGCCACGGCGTCGAGCGCGGCGAGCGTCCGGGGCTGGTGCAGCGGCGCCAGGTCGGTCAGCTCGTCCAGCCGGGCCCGAACCGCGGCGTCGATCAGCGTGGGAGCGGTGTACCGCTCCCCGCCGTGCACCACGCGGTGACCGGTGGCGTCGACCGGGCCGAGGCCCTCGAGGGCGTCGGCGAGCTGCCCGGGGCCCAGCCGGTCCACCGCGTCGAGGTCCGCCCGGCCGACCACCGTTCCGGTGCCGTCGACCACCCGGAGCTTCAGGGTCGACGACCCTGAGTTCACGCTCAGGACGCGCACGCGAGCCCCTGACCGCCGGTCCCCGGCCGCCCGGTCAGCCCGGCCACGCCCAGCCGCTCACCTCGGGCGCGTCCTCGCCGAAGGCCCGGGTGTGGTCGCGGGCCTCGCGCCGCGTGGCCACCATCTCCTCCCGGAGCTCCGCGGCCGTGGTGGCGAGCCGGGGCACCCGGTCGATCACGTCCATCACCAGGTGATAGCGATCGAGGTCGTTGAGCATCACCATGTCGAAGGGCGTGGTGGTGGTGCCCTCCTCCTTGTAGCCCCGGACGTGCAGGTTGCGGTGGTTCGTGCGCCGGTAGGTCAGCTCGTGGATCAGGCGCGGGTAGCCGTGGTAGGCGAACACGATCGGCCGGTCGACGGTGAACAGCGCGTCGAACTCCTCGTGCTCGAGGCCGTGCGGGTGCTCGCGGTGATCCTGGAGCCGCATCAGGTCGACCACGTTCACCACGCGCACCCGTAGCTGGGGGAGCGCTCGGCGGAGAATGTCGGCGGCGGCGAGCACCTCGAGCGTCGGCACGTCGCCGGCACAGCCGAGCACCACGTCGGGATCCACCCCCGGCTCCTCGGTCGACGCCCAGTCCCACACCCCGATGCCGGCGCGGCAGTGCTCGACGGCGTCGTCCATCGGCAGCCAGTTCGGCATGAGGTTCTTGCCCGCCACCACCACGTTGATCAGGTCGACGCCCTGGAGGCAGTCGTCGATGACCGCGAGGAGCGTGTTGGTGTCGGGCGGCAGGTAGACCCGCACGATCTCGGCCTTCTTGTTGGCCACGTGGTCGATGAAGCCCGGGTCCTGGTGCGAGAAGCCGTTGTGGTCCTGGCGCCAGACGTGGCTCGACAGCAGGTAGGTGAACGACGGGATCGAGGCCCGCCAGTCGAGGGCGCGGGTCACCTTCAGCCACTTGGCGTGCTGGTTGAACATCGAGTCGACGATGTGGACGAACGCCTCGTAGCAGTTGAACAGCCCGTGGCGGCCGGTGAGCGTGTAGCCCTCGAGCCAGCCCTGGCACATGTGCTCCGAGAGAACCTCCATCACCCGCCCGTCGGCCGCCAGGTTCTCGTCGGTGGGCTCGGACCCGGCCATCCAGGTGCGGCCGGTGGCCTCGAACACGGCCGACAGCCGGTTCGACTCGGTCTCATCGGGTCCGACGATGCGGAACGTGTGGCGGTTGCGGGCGACGACGTCGCGCAGCCACGTTCCGAGGACGCGCGTGGGCTCCGAGCGCGACCCGTCGGGGCGGGGCACCTCGACCCCGTAGCCACGGAAGTCCGGGAGGTCGAGGTCGCGCCGCAGCAGGCCCCCGTTGGCGTTGGGGTTGGCTCCCATGCGGCGCTCGCCCGTCGGTGCCAGCGCGGCGATCTCGGGGCGGAGCCGGCCGGCCCCGTCGAAGAGCTCCTCGGGCCGGTAGCTGCGCATCCACGCCTCGAGAACGGGGAGGCGCTCGGGCGTCTGCGCCAGGTCGCCGAGCGGCACCTGGTGGGAGCGCCAGGTGCCCTCCACCGGGAGGCCGTCGACCGTGCCGGGCCCGGTCCACCCCTTCGGGGTCCGGAGCACGATCATCGGCCACCGGGGCCGGGGCCGACCCGGCTCGCTCCCCGGCCCGGCGCCGTCGGCGCGCCAGGCGGCCTGGATGCCGGCGATGTCGTCGAGCACGCGGTCGAGGGTGACGGCCAGGTCGCGGTGCACCTGCTCCGGGTCGTCGCCGTCGACGATGTGGGGCGTGTGCCCGTAGCCCTCGAGCAACCGGCAGAGCTCGTCGTCACCGATCCGGGCGAGCAGCGCCGGGTTGGCGATCTTGTACCCGTTGAGGTGGAGGATCGGCAGCACGGCGCCGTCGACGGCGGGGTTGAGGAACTTGTTCGAGTGCCAGCTCGCCGCGAGCGCGCCGGTCTCGGCCTCGCCGTCGCCGATGATGCAGCACGCGATCAGGTCGGGGTTGTCGAACACCGCGCCGTAGGCGTGGAGGAGGGAGTAGCCGAGCTCGCCCCCCTCGTTGATCGAGCCCGGCATCTCGGGCGCGGCGTGGCTGGGCACCCCGCCGGGGAACGAGAACTGCCGGAACAGCCGCTGCATCCCCGCCTCGTCGGGGGTGACCTCGGGATAGATCTCGGAGTAGGTGCCCTCCAGCCAGGTGTTCGCGGTGATGGACGGCCCGCCGTGTCCCGGCCCGCACACGTAGATCATCGACAGGTCGCGCTCGCGGATCACCCGGTTCAGGTGGGCGTAGACCAGGTTCAGCCCGGGGGTCGTGCCGAAGTGGCCGAGGAGCCGGGGCTTCACGTGGTCGACGGCGAGGGGCTCGCGCAGGAGGGGGTTTGCCAGCAGGTAGATCTGCCCGACCGACAGGTAGTTGGCGGCCCGCCACCAGCCGTCGATGACGGCGAGGTCGTCCGCGGACGGTGCGCTGCGCTGGCCGGCGGGGCCCTCGGCGAGGGCACCCGGCTGGGCCGGGGCGTCGTGGGCCATGCCCGCGATGCTGCCACGCCCGGGTCGCCGGTGGTCGGCGGAGGGCGCCCCGGCGACGCGACGAGGGCTGGGCGTCCGGAGGTCCCCGGCGACGC
>JBKHJZ010000249.1:0-4200 GCA_046537875.1 Acidimicrobiia bacterium
CGAGGAGCGTGACCTCGACGTCGACGGTGCAGTGTTCGTGCCGGGGCATCAGGTGAAGTCGCCGGGGTAGGCGAACTCGCCCATGAGCTCGTCGCTCGTGTTCCACGTCCACGGGGTGGCGTCGCTGACGAACCGGTTGCCCTCCACGGCAGGGCGCATCAGGCCGCCGGTCGGGTCCTCGTCGAGAGCGAGGTCGAGGACTATGAGCTTGGTGCCGCTCGAGGAGCTGTCGCTGTCGTCGCGGATCCAGCCGGCGCCGAGCACGAGCCGGCTGAGGCCGCCCGGCTCGGCGGGCACGGGGAGGTCCACGAAGTACCGACCAAATCCTTCGTCGACGCCCGACGTGCCGAACTGTATGTGGAACCGGCCGACGACGAGGTCGCCCTGCCGCGACCAGGTGAGCGCCGCGGTGCCGCCCGTGCCGAGGTCGGGGTCGTCCGTTGCGGCGGTGAGCGTCGGGGTGAACGCGGTGATGGGCCCGCCGAGGTCCTCGAGCCCGGCGGAGGTGAGGATCTCGCCGGCGTGCTGCTCAGGCATCGGTGACGGCCCTCCCGCGCTCGTCGATGGCGCGGCCAGCCGCCTGGTCCTCGAGCGCGGCGCGCATGCCCTCGACGAGGAGCTCCATCGGCTTGACGTCCTCGTGCACGGCGTGGCGGAGCAGCTCGTCGCCCTCGTTGTGGTCGGGGTGGGAGCGGGCCCGGGCGACGAGGTCGCGGATGACCTCGCCGCGGGGCCTGGCGTCGAGCGGCCGGCCTTCGCAGGCGGGGCAGCCGCAGCCGTCCTCGGCGGGGATCACTCGGTCGGGCACGTTGGGCGGTGGCATGGCGCTACTCCCTAGGCTCTAGAGGGCGAGGCGGATCGGGTCGGCGACCTGCACGGCGGCGCCGGCGCCGTGGGCCTTCCCGATGCCGTTGACGGCGCGGGTGACGGTGAAGGTCTGGACGGTGCCGCTCGGGGCGCCGATGGCGGTGGCCGCCATGCGCTCGCCGCCGATCTCGATGTCGACGGGCAGGTGGGCGGCGTCGGTGGTCCACGGTTCGCCGGTGCCGTGATCGACGTCGATCGACGTATCGGCCTCGCCGATGGCGGCGTCGAGGGTGGAGTCGGCGGCGCCGAGGCGGGGCAGGCCGGTATCGAGGTCGGCCTCGTCTCCGAGCACGCCGACGTCCCACGGGCGGGCGGGCGTGGCGGTGAGCTCGACGGCCCAGCGGGTCCGGTCCATGCGCTCGGTCGAGCCGTCGACGAGCACGTCGACGGTCGTGCCGGGGAGCTCGGCGAACTCGTGGTCGACGGTGACCCGGCCGCCGAGCGGGAAGTCGCCCCACGGGTCGATGAGCTCGACGTCGTCGTGGAGCTTGAGGTCGAGGCGCGGCCAGCGCAGCTCCCGGGTCGTGCCGAGATGCTTGCGCCAGTGCGCGAGGTGGTGGAGCCGCCCATCGCTTTCGGCGTTGACGGTGACCTCGTGCTCGTAGCGTCCCTCCTCGGCGACCGACTCGTCGTCGACGGCGCGGGCGGAGGAGCCGCCCTCGCGCTTCACGGTGACGTCGTTGACGAGGCCCGCGTCGTCGTCGGTGGGCTCGGGCGGGGCGGCCAGGTGCTCGCCGGTGAGCTCGAGGGCGGGCGCCTGGTTGTACCGGCCCTCGCGGGTCAGGTACGCGAGCCGGGCGGCCTCGTCCTCGTAGAGCACGCCGCCATCGACCGCCTCGGCCTCGCGGAGCAGGTCGAGGATCGGGCTGGCGGCCTGGGGGCCCATCGGCTCGCTTGCCGTGCCGTGGACGGCGTGCGGGATGCGCTCCTCGTTGCAGAGCCGGTCGATGCGCTCGTGGGCCCGCTCGCCGGTCCAGCCGCGGTCGGCGGGGGCGAGCCAGCCGACCTCGGTGTCGGTGGTGACGACCAGGTGGCCCCACGAGATGCCGTCGGCCGGCGCCTCGTAGAGGTTCGCGACGGCGCTCGGGCGGCCGAGGTCGGTGCCCGCGAGGGTGTCGGTGAAGCCGGCGAACGTCCCGGCGGGGTTGACGACGGTCGCCCACGAGAGCCGGTAGTCGATGTCGCTGCCGTCCTGAGCGAGGTCGAGCCGGGCCCACGCCCACGCCCCGTAGATGTCCGGGAACAGGTCGGTGCCGATCACCTGGTCCCGGCTGACGAGGGGGAGGCCGCCGAGGGCGAGGCCCTGCAGGCGCATCGACGTCGAGTCGACCCGGACGACCCAGGTGTTGATGATCGAGCCCGTGGTCCTCACGGTGAAGAGCGGGGTGCCGGGCGAGCTCGCCGGTGTCGGGATGCGCCAGAAGATGTCGACCGCCCACTCGTCGGTCGGCCCGTCGTGGATGACAGCGCTCCAGCCCGCCGGGGTATCTCCGGCGACGTTCGCGAGGGCGTCGGAGCCGGGGTGGTCGCCGTCGACGGCGAACTCGACGGAGTCCGACACGTGCATCGATGAGGCGTTCGGGGTCGCCGAGGCGGCCCGGGTGGTGTCCTGGCCGTCCTCCATCGGCCAGTAGCCGAGGATCCTCGCCTCGTTGATCGGGGCGAGCACCAGGCGGCGCAGCGATGAGCGGAGCGCGCCCTGGCCCTGGCCGAGGCGGCGTAGCGGCCCGGCCGCCTTGATCGCCACGGTGCGGTCACGGCCCGACTGGTCACGGCGGGGCGGCCACTCCACAACGAACCCGGTGGCCCGCGGGTAGAGGTCGGCGATCTCTGCGTCGCCATCGACCGACCAGGTGCGCCCGGCCGAGTCGACGAACGACGTCGCCCCGGGCTCCTGCGCGGTGAAGTCGGGGTCGGCGACGACGGTGCCGCCGATGCCGTCGCGCACCTGCGCTCGGTGGGCGCGGCCCTCGAGCGCCTCGAGGTTGGCGTGGCCGACGGCGACCTCGGTGGTCGTGTCCCTGATGTCGGTCGTCGGCGTGGCCGTCCGGTCCGAGCCGAGCTGCTCCCAGGGCCCGTCGATCGACGGGCCGGTGTAGAAGCGCACGAGCCAGGCGCCGGCGCCGTCGTCGACGTCGAGCGTCGCCCGCACGGCGAGGGTCCCGCGGGCGACCGGGACCACTGCTGGCGTGCCGTCGCCGTGGAAGCTGCCGACGTCGTGGAACGTGCCGCCGGCCTCCTGCCAGATGAACGCGAGTCGGCCGCCGGCGTCGTCCGACCACAGGTAGAAGTCCCACGACCGGTCCGCGGTGACGTCGCCCCACTTGTTGACGAGGTTGACTCGGTGCCGGTGCCACTCCACGGGGGTGAGCTCGGCCCGCACGTCGATGTCGCCGGTGATGTCGAGCGACGCGTGATCGGGGGTGCTCGCCCGGGCGCCGGCCTCTCCGTTGAGCAGGAGCGACGGCGTGCCGCGGCGCAGGACGCGCAGCGGGGTTCCCAGGTGGAGGCGCCCGTAGTAGGACGACAGCGGGTTGTGGCGGCTGAACCGGCCGTCGCGGTTGTCGAGCGTCGTCGAGATGCTGGTCGGGGCGACCCGGGCTCCCTCGTCGCGCCGGCCACGCGACACGACGATCGGCGGGTCCTGGCGCCGCCGGCTCGTGATGTCCTCCCACTGCCAGGTGGTCGGGTCCGCCGGGTTGCCGCCGGGCGCGATCTCGACGCGGAACAGGTCGTCGGGCAGGACCATCAGCCGGGCGCCGCCTCGAGCTGGCCGGTGCGCATCATCTTGTGCAGCAGGCGGGCCATCTCCTCGTCGGCGCCGCTCGGGTCGATCCTGAGCACGATCCCGGAGGGGCCGCCGCCCAGGGCCCGGGCCCCGTGCGGCAGCGGCACGACGGCCTCGTCGCGGCCGCCCTCGCCGAGCAGCGCGAGGACGCCTCCCGGGGTCGCCCGCACGATGCCGCCCTGCTGCAGCGTCGGGATATCCGGCAGGTCGATGCCCTTGAAGTCGATGTTGATGTCGGGGATCGGCCCCGGCATCTTCTGCGAGAACGAGAACCCCGGGATGCGGAGGTTGTTCCACCACCCGATCACCGCGTTGATGGCGCCCTTGAAGGTGTCCTTGATGAAGTCCCACATGCCGCTCGCGGCGCGTGCGAGCCGGCCGGGCAGGCCCTTGAAGAACCCGACGATGTCGCCGATGCGGTCGGAGATCCAGTCCTTCACGGCGGTGAACCCGGCCTTGATCTTGTCCCAGTGCTTCACGATGAGCAGCACCGCGACGCCGATCGGCCCGGTGAGGATCGCGAGCACGAGCGGCCAGTTCTCCTT
>JBKHJZ010000056.1:0-16912 GCA_046537875.1 Acidimicrobiia bacterium
CGACGACCCCCGGTCCGCCGCCACGACGCCCACACCCTCCCCCACGCTCACAACGACACACCTGGCGGCGTGACGAAGACCGCCGTCACGTCCCCCAGCTCGAGCATCCGTGCCGTCGAACGCTCGGCGTGCACCGACACGCGGTCGTCGATCGACACCCCGAAGAGGTTCCGGTCCACGAGCGGCACGAGATCGTCGAGCCCGTCACGCCGGAGCTCGTCGATCACCTCCGAGCGCAACCGGGCGAACTCCGCGCGCTCCGCCGCCGAGCGGGGCTCGACGTGGGCCACCTCGACGGCCTCGGGGACCCGGCGCCACCGTTCGACGAACCCGCCGGTGGCGAGGTGCAGCTCCGCGGTCGCCTCCGAGGGCTCGATGACCCGGTGGTCGGTGATCGGCACGTGGTACACGCCGCCGGTCCCCACATCGAAGCCCGCGCGCTCCAGTTCGCCGACGAGGCCGAAGCCCTGCGAGCCGAAGTGCAGGGCATCGTTCCACGACACCGTGTAGCGCCCCTCCCGCCCGGTCGCGGCGCCCTCACCTCGCTCCAGCGCCGCGACCGTCGACGGCAGCACGGCACCCAGCGGCTCGGAGAGGTGCGGCTCCGGGGGATCGACCCCCGTGGCGTCGGCGGTGAAGAACGCGGTGCTCACGAGGGTCACCGCCGCGAGGCCGGCCAGTCCGGCGTTGGCCGCCCGCCACCGGCCGGGAGGCGACAGGCGGGAGCCGACCAGCACGACCACCGTCCAACCCACCGCGAGGAGCGCCAGCATGGCGCTACCCCATGCCCAGAGCATCAGGTAGTACCACTCCTTGCCGAAGATGCGGCCCATGGCCACGGCGGCGAGCACGAGGGATGCACCCGTGACGACGTGGAGCCGGAGGAGCGACGGGTGCCGGAGGCGGACTGCGGCAACCCCCGTACCGGCCCACACGACGAGGAACGCAACGCCCGGCAGGATCGACGCCCCGACATCGGCCGACGCGTCGAGCAGCGACCGGTCGGTCCACGACGGTCCGGTCGCCAGCTCACGCGGGTCGAGGTGGACGAGCGTCAACTCGACGCCCCGGGCGAGGCCGGCGGGCTCCTCCGGTGGCGTGCCCAGGTGGTCGTAGATCTTCCGGATGTTGCCGGGGTCGTTGATCGCCTGATCGACGAGCGGCGGCACCCAGAGCAGGACACCGAGCCCGAGCGCGACCGCCCCCCAGCGGAGCAGCGCGCGGCTCTCGGTGCTCCCGGCCCCGGCCCGGCGCCGGGCGAGGACCAGGGCGGCGACCACGAGCCCACCGAGACCCAGCGCGAGGCCCAGGTAGGGCACGTGCGTCTGGGCGCAGAACGAGCCGACGGCCACCGCGACCGGCAGCATCGCCAGGTCGCCGCAGAGGACCGACCAGACGGCGAGCAGCAGCACGACCCACCAGAGCAGCGGCAGGTAGGGGTTCCAGGGCTGGGTGAGGGCCACCGCGCCGTAGCCGGAGCTGAGCACCGCCAGCAGGGTCCCGACCACGATCACCAGGCGGGTGCCACCGCGACGGGCGGCGATCACGAGCGCGGTCGCCAGGGCGCCCAGGTGGAGCACAACCGTGGCGGCCTGCATGGCCCACGCCGAGGAACCGAAGAGCCGGTACAGGGGGGCCAGGACGTAGAAGCTGAGAGGACCGGGATGGCTGCCCTGCTCGGCCAGGGTCGAGCCGATCCGACCGGGCAGGCCGATCAGCGGGGAGTGTCGCGTGCCCACGTCCCGCAGCCGCAGCTCGGTCATGGTCAGGTCGAGGACCGGGTACCACTGAGGCCGGCGCAGCGCTCCGACCGCCACGACCAGCGGCAGGCCCACGAGTGCGACAGCACCCGCGATGACCAGGGCTCGAGGGGCGCGCGCACGCGCCGCCGTGGACGGGATGGCGGTGTCGCTGTCGGTGTCGACGGCCGGCGCCTCACGTGTCGCGCCGGCGCGCGTCCCGACTTGAGACATGGCGGCCGAGTATAGGAGCGCGCCCTCCCGCGGGGCCGACGCCGGGAACCCGCCACCTCGCCCCCGGGCCGCCCGGGGCTAACCTGCCCACCCCGTGGATCAACCGGGCGGAGAAGTGCTGGTGGCGGAGCAGGAACCCCCGCAGCGCGAGCACCGACGCCCGGGCGGCTCGGCCACCTCCTGGGTGCTCCCGCTCGCCACGGTCGCCGTCGTCTGCGCCCTCCCGCTCGTCGAGCTGTGGCGCGCGCCGGGGCCACCGATGGAGGAGGGCTTCATGCTGGTCTTCCCGGAGCTCGTGCTCAGGGGAGACGTACCCAACCGCGACTTCCTCCACCTCTACGGGCCGGGCAGCCTCTGGGTCCTGGCGGGTGGGTTCAAGGCCTTCGGCACGAGCCTCGCCACCGAGCGGGCCATCGGGCTGCTGCAGCAGCTCGCGCTGGTCGTGGGCGTCGTCGTGGCCATCCGACCGTGGGGGCGGTGGATCGGGGCGGCCGGCGGGGCCATCGCCGCGATGGTGCTTCTGCCACCCATCGGGCTCACCGCCCTCGCCTGGATCGGCGGTGTCGCGCTCGGCCTGTGGGCGCTGAACAGCGCCCTCGGTGCCCTGACCCAGTCGGCCACATCGTCCACCGCCCGGCGGCGGCTCCTCGTCGGCGGGGTGCTCGCCGGGTTCGCCCTGCTCTACCGGCCCGACCTGATCCTCGCGTTGGGCCTGTCGGCGCTCGTCCTCTGGCGGGGCCTCGATCGCGTGGGCCGCACCCGCCTCGTCGCCGGCGCAGCCCTCGGCGCCTCCCCCTACCTGGTCCACGTGGCGATGGCCGGTCCGGGCAACGTGATCCAGGGGCTCGTCCTCGATCCCGTGTTCGAACTGCGGGGTGGTCGCCGCCTGCCCCTCCCCCCGTCGTGGAACGAGTTCGACGGCTTCCTCCAGCGGGCCGGGCAGCTGATCGAACCGGCCTGGCCCCTGCCGGCACCTCCCACGCCCGCGCAGCTCAGCCTGTGGCTCGCACTGCTGATCGCCGCCAACGCGACGCTGGTGGCGATGGGCGTCCGGGCCCTGCGGCGCGGCGATCGCCGGCTCCTCGTGCTCGCCCTCTTCAGCGTGGGGCTCCTGCCCCAGGCGTTGCAGCGAGCGGACTCGACGCATCTCGCGTGGGCGAGCTGCGTGCCGCTGGGCCTGCTCCCCGCGGCCGTGGCGGAGGCGGTCGGCGCCTGGGGCGGCCGCTGGTCACGAGCGCGCACCGTGATCGCGGCCGCCGTTCCCGCCCTCGCCACGTTGGTGCTGGCGCCCCACTTCACCTGGGCCCTGTACGCCGATCACGTCGGGCGCAGCCTGGGCCTGTCGGAGTTGGAGGCCGGCACGATCCGGCACGACGGCCGGATCTTCCACTACGGCCGGCTCGATGCGGTGGATGCGGTGAGCGCCATGCTCCCCGAGGTGGAGCGGATCGCCCGACCGGACGACACGCTGTTCGTGGGCACGGGCGACCTGCGCAAGACCCCGTACAGCGAGGCGTTCCTCTACCACCTCCTCCCCGAGCTCGAGCCGGCGACCCGCTACATCGAGATGGATCCCGGCCTCGCCAACAGCGAGGACTCGGGCATGGCCGACGAGCTGCGGCAGGCCGACATCGTGATCCTGTCGTCGATCCGCGACGACTGGGTCGAGCCCAACGACTCGCGCGAGCTCGGCCCTAACGAGCCCAACGAGGTGATCGACAGGGAGTTCTGCCTGGTCGACTCGTACGGCGAGGGTCCCTTCGGCCGGGGGCTCTACGAGCTCTACCGTCGGTGCTGAGCCGGTTCGGTGCCCGCCGTCGATCGACGGCGTCACCCCGGGTGCGGCCCGCTGCCCGCCACCGTGAATCCTGAAGACCCGGTCGGCGCGGGGTAGGTTGCTCGAACCTCCTTCAACCACGTGGGGCTCTGGCATGAGGACTCTCATCATCATCCCGACCTACCTCGAGGCGGAGAACATCGACGACGTGCTCCGTCGCGTCCGTGCGGCTGTGCCGGCGGCCGACGTGCTGGTCGTCGACGACAGCAGCCCCGACGGCACGGCCGACCTCGCCCGTGAGACGGCCGAGGACGTCGGCCAGATCGACGTCCTCCTCCAGCCCGACAAGGGCGGGCTCGGCGTCGCCTACCGCGCCGGCTTCGCCCACGGCTTCACCAACGGTTACGACGTCGTGGTCCAGATGGACGCCGACTTCTCCCACGACCCGGCCGCGCTCCCCGAGCTACTCGGGCAGATCGACCGCGGCGTCGATGTGGTGATCGGTTCCCGGTACGTGGCGGGCGGCAGCATCCCCAACTGGCCCCGGACCCGCCGGCTGCTGTCACGGGTGGGGAACCTCTACGCGTCCACCGTGCTCGGGCTGAAGGTGCGCGACGCCACCGCCGGGTTCCGGGCGTATCGGGCGAGCGTGCTGGAGGCGGTCGTGGCCGGGGCCACGCGGGCCACCGGGTACGGCTTCCAGGTCGAGCTCGCCTACCGGGCGCACCGGCTCGGCGCCCGCATCGTCGAGGTGCCGATCACGTTCAACGACCGGGTCCGCGGCGTGTCGAAGATGTCGTGGCACATCATCGGTGAGGCCATGTGGCTGGTCACCTGGTGGGGCCTGCGTGACCGGCTGCTCCGCCGGCGCACCGTGACCCGGGTCGGGCCGGTGCCGACCGCGTCGCCCGCCCCGCCCCCGGACGCGCCGGAGGACACGGCCGACGACGCGAGGCCTGCCGAGGCACCCGCGGTCGGGGGTGGGTCCTAGCGGCCGCACCCGCGGGCCCGATCTGACCGCGCGCACGATGTAGCGTTGCGCGCCGTGCCGGACCCTCCCGCGACGCCCTCCTCCTCCCCCGACCACGTCTCCGGCGACGGCTCCTCTCCCGACGACGAGGCCTCGCCGGCCGGGGCGGCGGGACGCGACGGGGGCCACGAACGGGGCAGGGACGGGGTGCTCACGCCGCGCCCCCGGCTCGTCGCTCTCAGCTTCCTCATGCTCTTCGGGCAGCTGGCCCTCATCCGCTGGCTCGGGGCCAGCATCTTCTACCTCTCCTACTTCTCGAACTTCGTCCTGCTCGGGAGCTTCCTCGGGCTCGGTCTGGGCTTCCTGTGGTCCGGACGTTCCGGGCGCTCGATCTACCCACTGGCGCCGCTGCTCTTCGGCACGCTCGTCGCGTACGTGTACGTGTTCGACGTGCCGCTCGACGTGACGATGCGCGACGTCGTCTTCTTCGACTCGATCACGCCGGTGAGCGCGCTCCCCCGTGAGGTGGTCCTCGCCCTGCTCTTCGTCAGCGTCGCCACGGTGATGGCCGCCGTCGGTGACGGCGTCGGGCGCACGTTCGCTCGGTTCCGCCCGCTGGAGGCGTACAAGTGGGACCTCGTCGGCAGCCTCCTGGGCATCGCCGGGTTCACCGTCCTGTCGTTCCTCGGCGCGCAACCGGTCGTGTGGGGGCTCATCATCGTCGCGGTCTTCCTCGCGACGATGCCGCTGCGCGACCTGCGCCGGTGGGTGCTGACCGGGCTCGGGGTGGTCCTGCTCCTCGCCCCGCTGATCGCAGAGGCACGCGACACCACCACCGACGAGCAGGAGCGGAGCTTCGCGTCGGGGGCGACGACGAAGGAGCTCATCTGGTCCCCCTACTACCGGATCACCTCGCTCGACACCCCGTCAGGTGGCAAGAGCACGTTCGTCAACCAGACGCCGCACTGGCACCAGATGCCGACCGAGGGGAACCCGCTGTACGAGATGGTGTACGAGCGTGTCGCCCGTCCGAACGGTGGCGACGTCCTCGTCATCGGTGCCGGGTCCGGGAACGACGTCGCCTCGGCGCTGCGGCGTGGCGCACAGCGCGTCGACGCCGTGGAGATCGATCCCCGGCTGATGGAGATCGCCGAGGACAGCCATCCCGACGACCCGTACGCCGATCCCCGGGTGACCTCGCACATCGACGACGGCCGCGCCTTCCTCGAGCGCTCGGACCGGCGGTGGGACAAGATCCTGCTGGCCCTGCCGGACTCGCTCACCCTGGTGCACGGTCAGGCCTCGGTCCGCCTCGAGAGCTACCTGTTCACCGAGCAGGCGGTGGAGTCGGCCCGTGACCACCTGAAGCCGGGCGGCGTGTTCGCCATGTACAACTGGTACCGCCAGGACTGGCTGGTCGACCGGTATGCCGAGACCCTGGCTGCCGTCTTCGAGCAGCCGCCCTGCGTCACCCGGTTCGGCCAGACCAACCTGGCGGTCCTCGTGGCCTCCGACGACCCCGACGCCCTCGACTGCCCGCCGGAGGAGACCTGGGTCAGCAGCCCCGACGCGCCCCGACCGGTCTCCGACGACCACCCGTTCCCCTACCTGCGGACCCGTTCGATGCCCGGTCTCTACGTCTGGAGCACCCTGCTCGTCCTCGGGCTCTCCGTGGCTGCGGTGACCGGGATCGCGCTCGCGGGGCGGTCCGACAAGCGCGCGTCGGTGCGGGAGTTCGTCGGGTTCGCCGACCTGTTCTTCATGGGCGTCGCGTTCCTGCTGCTCGAGACCAAGAGCGTGGTGCAGTTCGCCCTCCTGTTCGGGACGACCTGGTTGGTGAACTCCCTCGTGTTCCTCGGGGTGCTCAGCAGCGTGCTGCTCGCCGTGGCGGTGTCACGCCGTGTCTCGTTCCGGCGCCCGGCCCGGCTGTACGCGGTGCTCCTCGCCGCGCTCGCGCTCGCCTACCTGGTGCCGCCGGACCGGCTCCTCGCCCTCGACGTCGTGCCGCGCTTCGTCGCCGCCGTGTCGCTCGCCTTCTTCCCGATCTTCACCGCCAACCTCGTGTTCACCCAGCGCTTCAGGGACACGGCGCACTCCGCCACGGCGTTCGGAGCCAACCTCATCGGGGCGATGGTCGGCGGGCTGCTCGAGTACGCCGCGATGGTCACCGGCTACCGCAGCCTGCTCGTGATCGTGGCCCTCGCGTACGGGCTGGCCTTCCTCACCGGACGCCGGCACCTCACCCCACGTCGGACCTCCGAGACGGCCGCGGAGCCGACCCCGCCGGAGCCGGCACCCGTACCCGCCTGACCGCGAGCGAGCCAGCCTCCGCGTGCGAACGTGGGGGCGGCCCCGTGCCGGCGCGCCCGCACGGGCCTGACGGCGGGCGTTCGATCTCAGTACGGCCAGGTCTCGCCGTCGTGCCCGAGCAGCCGGGCCACCGGGCCGAGCCGGGCCGTGACCAGCACCTTGATCGCCACGTTGCGGGCGAACCACGGCAGCTGCCCGACCTGCCGGCCGGCGTTGACCCACCGGGCGGCGCCGTGCACGGGCTCGGCGCGGTACTCGGCCAGCGATCGGCTGCGCCCCACGTATCGCCATCGACCCGAGAGCAGCAGCTCGGAGAGGATCGCCAACGTGACCCCGATCGACGAGAACGCGTCGTGGACGAGCATCACGCCGCCCGGCGCCACCCGGGCCCCCCAGGCGCCGATGTCCTCGCGCGCGGGGCGGAACCGGTGCGCACCGTCGATGTGCAGGAGGTCGATCGGCCCGTCGACCTCGTCGTGGGCGTCGTGAGAGAACGCGCGGACGTACGTGACGCGCTCCCGCACACCGGCCCGTTCGAGGTTCCGCAGGAAGATCGCGCTGTCCTCGTCGGCCTCGTCGGCGAAGCCGTCGATCTCCTGGGGTCCCCGGTCGTTGCCAGCGTGGGGATCGATGGCGTGGATCGCGACACCGTCGGCCGCCGACCGGGCGATGGCGATCATCGATCGCCCCCGGAAGCTGCCGATCTCGACGATGCGGCCGGGCGCCGACACCTCGGCGGCGCGTGCCGCGACCAGGGCGACCTGGTCCGGGCTGAACCATCCCTCTACGCCGTCGAGCGCTACGTCGAGGTCGGGATCGATCGTGGTCACGGGTGTCTCCGTTGGGATCTTGCGCACCGCCGCCGCTCGTTGGTGCGCTGGCGCGAGACTCCGTAGCATACGACCGATCCGGCGCCCGGACCCCGGCCGCGTAGGCACCACCACGGCGGATGCGGCGCCTTGCACCTGGGGAGGCACACGACCAGTGAGCGACGCCGTGCACGACCCCGCCGAGCCCGCGGCCAAGATCGGTGACCTCGCGGCCTCGGCCGGGATCCGGCGCATCCACGTGCTCGCGTGGCGCGACCTCGACGATGTCGAGGCGGGGGGCTCCGAGCTCCACATCGCCGAGGTGGCCAAGCGCTGGGCCGCTGCGGGGCTCGAGGTGACCATGCGCACGTCGTGGGCGCAGGGGGAGCCCACAGAGACCGTCCGCGACGGCTACCGGGTGGTCCGCCGGGCCGGGCGCTACATGGTCTTCCCGCGGGCCGCGGCCGCCGAGGTCGCCCGCCGCACCGGGCCGTCCGACGTGACGATCGAGATCTGGAACGGCATGCCGTTCCTGAGCCCGGTGTGGCGCCGCGGTCCCCGGGTGATCTTCCTGCACCACGTGCACGCCGAGATGTGGGACATGGCCCTCGGCCACACCCTGGGACAGCTCGGCCAGCTCTTCGAGCGACGGATCGCCCCCCACCTCTACCGCCGCGAGGCCATCGTCACGCTCTCGGAGTCGTCCAAGCGCGAGCTCGTCGACGACCTCGGCTTCGACCCGGAGCGCATCACCGTGGTGCCACCGGGCATCGATCCGATGTTCTCCCCAGGTGGGGGGCGCAGCGAGCAGCCGCTCGCGGTCGCCGTGGGGCGACTCGCCCCCGTCAAGCGCTACGACATGCTGATCCGCGCGGCCGCCCGGGCACGGACCCGGATCCCGGGGCTGCGATTGCAGATCGTGGGCGAGGGGTACGAGAGACCCCACCTCGAGGGGGTCATCGCCGGGCTCGACGCCGGCGACTGGGTCACGCTGCGCGGCCGCATCTCCGATGACGAGCTCGTCGACCTCTACCGCCGAGCGTGGATCATCACCTCCGCCTCGGTGCGAGAGGGCTGGGGCATGACGCTCACCGAGGCCGCGGCGTGCGGCACGCCGGCCGTGGCCACCCGCATCGCCGGCCATGAGGACGCGGTCAGTGACGGGGTCACGGGCGTGCTCGTCGACGGCGACGAGGCGGAGCTCGGCGCCGCCATGGCCCGGGTGCTCGGTGACGCTGCCGAGCGGGCGCGCCTCGGGGCGCGTGCCCTCGAGCGGGCCCGCGCGTTCACCTGGCGTGCCACCGCCACCGACCTCATGCGGGTCATCGCCGACGAGGTGTCGCGCCGCCGAGCCCGCCGATGAAGAGCCCTGTCCGGCTGCCGGGCACCGTGTGGCTCCGGCTGCACCTGGGTCTGGCGGCCATCGCCTACGTGCCGTTGCTGCTCACCCGACCCGGGTCGGTGAGCGCCGACACCAAGACCTACCTCTACCTCGACCCGGCGCGGCTGCTGGGCCGGGCCTGGTCGATGTGGGACCCCTCCATCGGCATGGGGACGGTCACCCACCAGACCATCGGCTACCTCTGGCCGATGGGGCCCTTCTACTGGGCGACCGACCTGGTCGGCATCCCGGACTGGGCGACCCAGCGGATCTGGTGGGGCACGATCATCTTCGCGGCCGGCGCGGGAACCGCGTACCTCCTGCGCACGCTCGGCTGGCGGGGACCGGCGGTGGCGGTCGCCGCCTTCGTCTACGCGCTGTCGCCCTACGTGCTCACGTTGATCGCCCGGCTGTCGGTGATCCTGCTGCCGTTCAGCGCCCTGCCCTGGCTCGTGGCCTTCACGATCCGGACGGCGCGCACCCGGGGATGGCGGTACCCGGCGCTGTTCGCGCTGACCGTCGCGACCTGCGGGAGCGTCAACGCCACCGCGCTGCTGCTCGTCGGCGTGGCCCCGGTGATCTGGCTGGCGCACGCGGTGTGGGTCGCCCGGGAGGTGCCGCTCGGCACGGCGCTGCGCGCCGGGCTCCGCATCGGGGTGCTGACCGTGCCGGTCTCCGCCTGGTGGATCGCCGGGCTCACCGTGCAGGGGACGAACGGCATCGAGATCCTCCGCTACACGGAGACCGCCGAGGTGGTGGCCGAGGTGTCGACGGCCCACGAGGTGCTCCGGGGCCTCGGCTACTGGTTCTTCTACGGCACCGACCGGCTCGGCCCGTGGATCGAGCCCAGCGTGACCTACACCCAGTTCCTCCCCCTGCTCGCGCTCACCTACCTCATCCCGATCGCCGGGCTGACCGGCGCCGTCGTCGCCCGATGGCGGCATCGCGCCTACTTCGTGATGCTGCTGGCGGTGGGCATGGCGCTGGCGGTGGGCGCCTACCCGTGGGAGGACGGCGCACTGTGGCAGCGGGCCGTGAGGTGGTTCCTCCTCACCGACGTGGGGCTGTCGATGCGGAGCCTGCCGCGCGCCGTGCCCCTGGTGGCGCTGAGCCTCGCCGTGCTGCTCGCGGCGGGCATCGCCTCGGCGGCCGCACGCTGGCCCCGCATCCGGCGCCCGGCGGCGGCCGGTGCCCTCGCTGCCGCCGTGCTCGCCATGCCGCCGCTGTGGACGGGGCGGTTCGTCCCCGACAACCTCCGGCGCCCGGAGGACATCCCCGACTACTGGAGGGAGGCGGCGGAGCATCTCGAGGCCCGGGGCGACGACACGCGTGTCCTGGTCGTCCCGGGCAGCGACTTCGCCAGCTATCGCTGGGGCAACACGGTCGACCCGGTGCTTCCCGGGCTGATGGACCGGCCGTCGGTGGCCCGCGAGCTGATCCCGTACGGGTCGGCGGCCTCCGCCAACCTCCTCAACGCGCTCGACCGCCCGCTGCAGGAGCGCACGGCCGATCCCCGGAGCCTGGCACCGCTCGCACGCCTGATGCGTGCCGGCGACGTGCTGGTGCAGAGCGACCTGCAGTACGAGCGCTACAACACGCCGCGACCCCGCAACCTCTGGCAGCACGTCACCTCGGCGCCCGGGCTCGGCGACCCGGTGGGCTTCGGTCCCGACGACCCCAACGTCACGATCGAGGACGTGCAACTCGAGGACGAGCTGTTCTTCACCACCGATCCCGACCTCCCGGATCCGCCCGCGGTGGCGGTCCTCGACGTGACCGATCCCGTCCCGATCGTGTCGACGCACGCCTCCCGCACACCCCTGCTGGTCGCCGGGGACGGCAAGGGGTTGGTCGACGCCGCCGCCGCGAGCCTCATCGACGGGACGGAGCTCGTCCGCTACTCGGCGTCACTCGACCCCGAGGAGATCTCGGCGGCGCTCGACGAGGACGCGGCGCTGCTGGTCACCGACAGCAACCGCAAGCGGGGCGAGCGGTGGACCACGGTCCGCCACACCCGCGGCTACACGGAGACCGTCGACGGCGGCCCGCTGACGCCGGACCCCAGCGACAACCGCCTGCCCGTCTTCCCCGACGCCGGCCCCGCCAGCATGACCGTGGCGGTGGAGCGCGGGGGCATCGAGGCCAACGCCACCAGCTACGGCAACGAGATCACGTTCACCAGCGAGGAACGTCCCGCGCTCGCAGTCGACGGGGACACCGAGACCGCGTGGCGCACCGCGGCGTTCGCCGACGCCCGCGGCGAGCGCATCGAGCTCTCGCTCGCCACCCCGGTCACGACCGACCGGATCACGCTGCTGCAGCCGACGACCGGCTCGCGCAACCGGTACCTCACCGAGGTGGAGCTCCGCTTCGACGGCGGCGATCCCCTCACCGTGGACCTCACGCGGCAGTCACGCGACGAGCCCGGGCAGCTCGTGACCTTCCCGGAGCGCACGTTCTCGACGTTGTCGATCGCGATCGTCGCCGACACCGCCGGCGACCTGAACCGCTGGGACGGCCAGAGCAGCGTGGGATTCGCCGAGATCCGCATCGGTGAAGATCCGCCGACCGTCGACGAATCGATCCGGGTCCCCACCGACCTGCTCGACGCGGCCGGCGCCGACTCGATCGACCACCCGCTAGCCCTGGCGTTCACCCGGGTCCGGCACGACCCCACCGACGTGACCCGCTACGACGAGGAGCTCCGGGTGAGCCGCCTGGTCGACCTCCCCGCCGGGCGGGCGTTCTCGCTGACCGGCGACGCCCGGCTGTCGGCCCGGGCACCGCGTGAGCGACTCGACCGGCTGCTCGGCCGCGACCACGGCGGCGACGTGCCCTGGGTGCGGGCCAGCAGCACCCTGACCGGTTCGCTGACGACCCCGGCCGGGGCGTTCGACGGCGACCCCGACACGGCATGGACATCGGTGCGCGCCGACGCGCACGGGCAGTGGATCGAGGTGGTGCTGCCGGAGCCCGCGACGTTCGACACGCTGCCGCTCACGGTCGTGGCCGACGGCCACCACTCCGTCCCGAGCGAGGTGGAGATCTGGGTCGACGGGACGGTCGTGGGACGAGTGCCGCTGCCCGACATCCCGGACGGCGAGCAGCGCGGGGCGTCGACCACGGTCGACGTGCCGTTGCCCGAGGAGGTGACCGGATCGCGGGTGCGTGTGCGGCTCACGGGGCTGCGCGCGGTCACGACCAACGACTGGGTGAGCGACCGGGAGGTCGACCAGCCCGTCGCGATCGCCGAGATCGACCTTCCCGGGGACACGGTTCCGGCTCTCGCCGACACGTTCGACACGGGTTGCCGCGACGACCTGCTCGAGGTCGACGGATCACCCGTGCCGGTCCGGGTGCGGGGCCCGATGGACGACGCCCTCGACGGGGAACCGCTCGAGGTCGCGACGTGTGAGGGTGACGCCGTGGAGCTCGCCGGTGGGGAGCACGAGCTGCGCACCGCCCGGGGCCTCGACACGGGGCTCGACATCGACCGGCTCGTCCTGCGCTCGGCGCCCGGTGGCGAGGCCACCGGCGACCCCTCGGCCACGCTCGTCGCCGAGGCCGCCGCCGGCGAGAGCGACGACGATGGCGAGGGCGACGACGATGGCGAGGGTGACGGAGGGACGCCGGCACCCGAGGTCACGGTGCTCGACGAGGACCACGACCGCATCCGCGCCCGCGTCCAGGGTGCGACGCCCGGGGAGTCGTTCTGGCTGGTGCTCGGCCAGAGCTACAACGACGGCTGGACCGCCGAGGCGGACGGCACCGAGCTGGAGGCCCCCCAGCTCGTCGACGGGTTCGCCAACGGCTGGCGGGTCGTGCCGGCCTCGTCCACCTTCGAGGTCGAGATGCGCTTCGCCCCCCAGCAGGGGGTCGACGTGGCGCTGGTGGTCTCGGCGGTCGCCGGCATCGCCTGCCTGCTCCTGGTGTTGCGGCGCCCCCGCACGACGGTCCTGGCCCCCGCATCGATGCCCGAGCCGTACTCGCCGGTGCTGGCGTTCCGCTACGACGGCGCCCTCCCCAACCTCCGGACCGCATGGCTGACCGGCCTCGGCATGGGCTTCGTCGCGTTCGCCCTCGCCGGCCCCTTCATCGGCCTCGGGATCGGCGTGGCCGCCGGGCTGGGCGCCCGCCACGAGACGTTCCGGCGCTGGCTGCTGCTCGCCAGCCCGCTCGCGCTCTCGGTCGCCGCCCTGTACGTGCTCTACGTCCAGTTCCGGCAGTCCCCGGCGCCGAGCTTCGACTGGCCGATCGTCGTGCGGCGACCCAGCCCGCTGGGGTGGGTGGCGGTCCTGACGCTGGTGGCCGATGCCGTCGTCGACCGCGTGTGGCAGGCTCGTCGCAGCGATGGTGGGTGACGCGCGATGACCTCGCCGGCGGATGGCTTCATCCTCGGCGTCGATCTCGACGGCGTCTGCGGCGACTACACGGCCGCCCTCCGGGCCGTGGTCGCCGGGCAGCGGGGCATCGACCCCGCGTCGCTGCCGGTCGAGCGCTCGTGGGACTTCCGGGAGTGGGGTCTCTCCCCGGTGGAGTTCCAGCGGATCCACCGGGAAGCCGTGCTCGAGCACCGCATCTTCCGCACGATGCCGGCCTTCCCCGGGGCGGCCGAGGTGCTCTGGCGCCTCTCGGACGCCGGGGTGTGGATCCGCATCATCACCCACCGGCTCTACGTGAACTGGGGGCACGCCACCGCGGTGGCCGACACCGTCGACTGGCTGGACTCCGTGGGCATCCCCTACCGCGACCTCTGCTTCCTCGGCGCGAAGCCCCAGGTGGAGGCCGACTGCTACGTCGAGGACGCACCGCACAACGTGGTGGCGCTCCGCTCGACCGGCTCGTACGTGATCGTGTTCGACCAGCCCTACAACCGCGAGGTGGACGGCCCGCGAGCCGGTGACTGGGCCGGGGTCGAGGAGCAGGTGGCCGAGCGGATCGCGGCCCTCGGCCTGTCGCTCCAGGCGCCGCTGCCCGGCTTCGAGGACGTCCCGCACCGCCTCCGCCGGCGGGTGCGCCCGAGCGACGCCAGCTCCCCGCCCTGAGACCCAGCACGCTCGCCTCCTGACTGTCGTACGCTCCACCCGTGGTCGGAGCCGCCGCCGCCACCCTCGTCTTCGCCCTCCCGCTCGGGCTCACCGCCTGGGCGCTCCTCGACGCGGCCCGCCGCCCCGAGTGGGCGTGGGCACTGGCCGCCCGGCGACGGGTGCCCTGGCTGGCGGCCATCCTGGTGGGTGGGATGCTGGTGCCCCTCGGCCTCGTGGTGTCGACCGCCTACCTGGTGCGGGCGCGCCCGGCCGTGGCCGCGGCCGAGGACGGTCGGGTGGTGCCCACCGGGCCCGGGTCGACGCCCGGCGGCGGGGGCCCGTAGCGGCCACGCGCGAAGTCGAGGAGCGCGCGGGCCCGGGCCCTCGGTGACCAGTAGGGGCTGCGGCGCGACGGCGCCACCAGCCCGCTCGCCAGGTGCCACGCCGCCAGCGTGGCCCGGATGCACGCGTGGTACCGGCCGGAGTGCTCCCGCACCATCAGCAGGGTGTTCCGCAGCTGCAGGTAGTCGACGACCGCGGCCCGCGAGCCGACGTCGCCGTTGCGCACCTCGGCGCCCCGGACCACACCGACCTCCCAGCCGGCGGCCTGCGCCCGGACCGCCAGGTCGGCCTCCTCGCAGTAGGCGAAGTACCGCTCGTCGAACAGGCCGATCTGCTCGAGGCACGCCCGCCGAGCCAGCAGCAGGGTGCCATGCGGGTAGCCCGCGGGCTCCCAGCCGTCGGACACCGTGGCCGGCGAGGCGATGGCGCCGAAGTACGGGTCGACCACCGGGGTGAGGTGGTCGCCGACGTCCGCGGAGGCCAGGCCCGCCCGCGGCCGCCGCCCGAGCTCCTCCAGCAGCCGGGACAGGCAGCCCGGCGCCGGCTGCGCGTCGTGGGGCGCCACGCCCAGCCAGGGCGCCGGATCCCGTTGGAGGCACCAGCGGAACCCGGCATTGGCCCCCGGCCCGAACCCGGCGTTCACGCCGAGCTCCAGCAGCTCCACCCCCGGCGGCAGCCCCGCCCGCACGGCGGCCACCTCCTCGGGGGCCGAGCCGTTGTCCACCACGAGCACCCGGACCGGCGGGCCCTGGTCGAGGAATGACGCGACCGTGCGCACCACGTGATCCGGCGCGTGGCGGTGGACGATCACCAGGTCGAGCCGTCGCGACGCGGGGGGCACCGGGTGATGTTCGCCGTCCCGGCACCACCTCGGCGAATCGCCGCATCCCACTCGACCCGATGACGGCATCGGGCTCCGCTCGGCCCGCCGCGCCGCCTCGTGCCGCCCGGCGACCGGGCGTCGAGCGTCGGGGCTCGGGTCGGCCCCACCACTACGATCGGCCGTTCGTGGCCCGCCCCGCCCCCGACCTCGACGCCGCCCGCCGCCTGCTGTCGTTCTGCGACGCATCCCCGTCGCCGTTCCACGCGTGCGCCACGGCAGCGTCGCGGTTGACCGAGGCCGGCTTCACCCGCCTCGGCGAGGATGCGGCCTGGCCGGGCGGCGCCGGCCGCTGGTTCGTCGTGCGCGGTGGCAGCCTCGTCGCCTGGGCGACCTCGGAGCAGAACGCCGACGAGGGCTTCCGCATCCTGGGCGCCCACACCGACAGCCCGAACCTCCGGATCAAGCCGCGGCCCGACGTCCGCCGCAGCGGCTGCCGGCAGCTGGCCGTCGAGGCGTACGGCGCCGTGCTGCTGGCGAGCTGGCTCGATCGCGAGCTCGGGGTGTCCGGCCGGGTGGCCGTGCGCCGCAACGGCGGCGGTGCCGTGCTGCGCCCGCTGCGCGTCGACCGGCCCGTGTGCATCATCCCCCAGCTCGCGATCCACCTCGACCGCGAGGTCAACACCCGCGGCCTCGTGGTCGACGCGCAGCACCACCTCACACCGATCTGGGGGCTGGCGGGCGGCGGGGACGAGGGCGCCGACGACCGCGCGTTCGCCGCGTTCGTCGCCGACGAGCTGGGCGTCGCCGCCGGGGACGTCCTCGGGTGGGACCTCATGCTGCACGACCTGACCCCCGGCACGCTCGCCGGGCGCGATGACGAGCTGCTCGCCTCCAGCCGCCTCGACAACCTCGCGTCGTGCTGGGCGGCGACCGAGGCGCTGGCCGACGTGGCGTCCGCCGAGGGTGCCCCGGGTGCGGTGCCGCTGGTGTGCCTGTTCGATCACGAGGAGGTGGGCTCCACGTCCGACCGGGGCGCCGCGTCCTCGCTGTTGCCCACGGTCATCGAGCGCAGCGTGCTGGCCCGCGGGGGCGACCGCGAGGCGCTGCACCGGGCGCTCGCCCGCTCCGCGTGCCTCTCGGCCGACATGGCGCACGCCACGCACCCGAACTACGCCGACCGGCATGACCCGGCGCACCGCGTGGAGCTCAACGGGGGCCCGACGCTCAAGCTGAACGCCAACGTCCGCTACGCCACCGATGCCCCCGGCAGCGCCCTGGTCGCCCTCGCCGCCGAGCAGGCGGGCGTGCCCCTGCAGCACTTCGCCATGCGCGCCGACCTGCCCTGCGGTTCGACCATCGGTCCGGTCACCGCGGCCACCCTCGGCATCACCACCGCGGACGTGGGCATGCCCCAGCTGGGGATGCACGCGGTCCGCGAGCACGCCGGCAGCCACGACGCCGCCCGTTACCGGGCGCTGTTCGCCGCCTTCCTCACCCCCA
>JBKHJZ010000057.1:0-16905 GCA_046537875.1 Acidimicrobiia bacterium
CCGGGACCGGTTGGTGGGCCACGCGACGGGGCCGGTAGCCTTGCCCGCCATGTCGAAGCGGACCGTCAAGCGCAAGCTCCGGGCTCGCCGCAAGAAGGCGAACCACGGGCGCAAGCCCAACTGCGGCCGGGGCTGACCGCCGTCGTTCCGCCACCCCCGGCCGCCCGGCGCGACGACGTCGTCGACGTCGTCCACGGCGTCGGGGTACCCGACCCGTATCGCTGGCTCGAGGACGCCGAGGGCGCCGACACCCGCGCCTGGGTCGCCGCGCAGAACGAGCGGACCCGGGCCGTGCTCGACGCCCGCCCGGGACGCGCCGACCTCGTGCGCCGGTACGCGGAGCTGTTCGCGGCCGGGATCTCCACCGCTCCGTCGCTGCGGGGCCTCCGGCTGTTCTCGGTCGACCGTTGGGGCGACCTGGAGCAGGCCGTGCTGCGGGTGCGGCCCACCGCGGGCGACCGCGGGGAGGCCGCGGCGCGCACCCTCCTCGACCCCCACGCACTCGCCGGCGACCCGACCGCGTCGCTCGACTGGTACGCGCCCTCGAACGACGGGGCCCTCGTGGCCTACGGCACATCCACGGGTGGGGACGAGCGCAGCACCCTCGGGGTGATCGACGTGGCCACCGGCGAACGCCTGGCCGACACCATCCCCCACACGCGGGCGGCGTCGGTGGCCTGGGCTCCCGACGGCGCGGGCTTCGCCTACACCCGGTACCCCGACCCCGCGGTGGTGGGGGACGACGAGGCCGGCTACCACCGCACCATCTGGTGGCACGTCCTGGGCGAGGACCCCGCGCAGGACATGCCGGTGTGGGAGGACCTGCCCGACAAGACCGCGTGGCCCTCGGTGGAGATGTCGCGCGACGGGCGCTGGCTGCTCGTCGAGGTCGCGCTCGGGTGGACCCGCGTCGACGTCCACCTGCTCGACCGGCGCACCGGCGAGTGGACCGCGGTGATCGAGGGCATCGAGGCGGTCACGTCGTTCACGGTGGCCGCCGGCCGGCTGCTCGGCCACACCACGCTCGATGCGCCCCGCGGCCGGGTGGTGCAGGCGCCGCTCACCGCTCCGGGCCCGGCCGGGTGGCGCGACCTGGTGCCCGAGAGCGACGACGTGATCGAGGGCCTCGCGGTCACCCGCGACTCGCTGCTGGTGGCGTCCGCCCGCTCGGCCACCGCCCGGCTCCGCCATCTGCCGCTCGCTGCCCTGCCGGAGCCCGGCGGGGCCCCCGGCGCCATGGTGCCCACGCCGACCGAGATCCCGCTGCCCGAGCCCGGCTCCATCGCCGGGCTGGCCGCCGACCGCGACGGCGACGCGGCCGTGGTCGCCTTCACCTCGTGGACCCGGCCGCCGGAGCTGTGGGCCTGGCGGCCCGGTGCCGCCCTGACCCGCCGGAGCGACCTGCCGTCGCCGGTCGACCCCGGCCGCTACCGCGTCACCGTCGACCACTACCCCTCCACCGACGGCACCCCCATCACCCTGTTCAGCGTGCGCCGGGCGGATGCCGAGCCGTCGCCGCCGTCATCGCCGACGCTGCTCACCGGCTACGGCGGGTTCGGGGTGACCATGAGCCCCGCCTACAGCCCGACCGCGGTGGCGGTCGCGGACGATGGGGGCACGTTCGCGGTGGCCTGCATCCGCGGCGGGGCGGAGGAGGGGGAGGACTGGCACCGCGCCGGCATGCGGGAGCACAAGCAGCAGGTGTTCGACGACTTCGCGGCGGCCGCCGACTGGCTGGTGGCCGGGGGCCGCACGAGCCGGGACCGGCTCGCGATCCGGGGCGGGTCCAACGGCGGCCTGCTCGTCGCGGCCAGCCTCACCCAGCGACCGGACCTGTGCCGGGCCGTCGTGTGCGCGGTGCCGCTCACCGACATGGTCCGCTTCCCGCGCTTCCTCATCGCCCGACTGTGGACGCGGGAGTACGGCGATCCCGACGTCGCCGAGGAGTTCGCGTGGCTCTGGGCCTACTCGCCCTACCACCGCCTGGTCGAGGGTGCGTGCTATCCCGCCACGCTGGTGCTCACCGGCGAGTCGGACAGCCGCGTCGACCCGGCGCACGCCCGCAAGTTCGGCGCCGCGCTGCAGTGGGCCACCTCGTGCGGTGAGGACCGTCCCGTGCTGGTGCGCATCGAGCAGCGCGCCGGCCACGGCCAGGGCAAGCCCGCGTCGAAGCAGGCCGAGGAGGCGGCGGACGTGCACGCGTTCTGGCGCTGGCAGGTGGCGGGATGACACCGGCGGGCGCCCCGGCCGAGCCGCCGATCGCCGCCGAGGGCCTCCTCGACGGCATCCGCAGCGCCTGCGCCGCGGTCGCCGGCCGGGCCGGGCGGGTGCGGATCGACCGCGACGCGCTCGACCGCCTCGCGGCGACGCTGCGCCCCGACGATCCCCCGCTGCTGCCCGAGGAACGGCCGGCAGGGGACGACGCCGACGTCGCCGCCACGGTGGTCGCGTGGAACGCCGTGAACTTCGGGTCGGGCTGGTTCCCGCACCTGCGCAAGCGCCCCGGGCTCTCCGGTGCACGCACCCTGGCGGCCGCCTTCGCCGACCACGTCGAGGCGGCGGGTCCGCCGACGGCGCAGTGGCTGGCCGACGCCGATGCCGCCACGTGCGCCGCCGTGTTCGGGCAGCCCCACCCCGGCCCCGTCGACGACCTGCTCGAGCTCTTCGCACGCAGCTGGCGCGATCTGGGCGACCTGCTGCTCCGCGAGTGCGACGGCTCGCCGGCGAACCTCGTCGCCTCGGCCGGCGGGTCGGCCGAGCGCCTGGTCGCCCGCCTGGCCGCCATGCCCCTCGCCCGCGACGTGGCCCGCTACGGCGACATCGAGGTACCGCTGCTCAAGCGCGCCCAGATCACCGTGTCGCACCTCGCCCGTGCCCTCGGCGGCGAGGGCCTCGGCCACTTCGACGACCTGCACCGGCTGACCGCGTTCGCCGACAACCTCGTCCCCCACGTGCTGCGGGTGACCGGCGCCCTGGTCTACGACGACCGCCTCGCAGCCCGGATCGACCAGCACGACCTGCTCGAGCCGGGTGGCTGCGACGAGGTCGAGATCCGCGCCTGTGGTGTGCACGCGGTCGAGATGCTCGCCGGGGCGGCGGGAACCACGGCGGCCACGATCGACCACCAGCTCTGGCAGCGGGGGCAGGATCCGACGGTGAAGGCGGTCCCCCGCCACCGCTGCCGCTGCCCGTGGTACTGACGAAGCGTGGGCGGCATGGGCGCTGAACCGGTCGGCATCTCCGAGATCGTGGTGGCCGACGAGCCGGCCGCCTGGCGCGATGCCGGGTTCTCGGTGACGGAGCCGGCAGGCGGGGCGGTGTGCCGGATCGGCTCGGTCACCGTGCGCCTGGCGGGACGCCGGGCCGCCGACGACCCGGGCGGCATCGCGGCGTGGGTGCTCCGGGGCGCGGGCGCCGGTCACCCACCGGGCCGGGACCCGCTCTCGCTCGACGGGCTCGCCACCTCGTTCACCGGCCCGGACACCGGGGCTCCTTCCCACCGGGCGGGCGGCCCGGGGAGCGATCGGGCCCCCGGTGCCGGGTCCCACCCCAACGGCGCCCTCCGCATCGACCACGTCGTGGTCGTCTCGCCCGATCTCGACCGGACCACGGGGGCCTTCGCGGCCGCGGCCGGGCTGGTACCCCGCCGGACGCGGGAGGCGGGGCGCCGGCCCGACGGCGGGGTCACGCTGCAACGCTTCTTCCGCCTCGGTGAGGTGATCGTGGAGCTGGTGGGACCCGCGGAGCCCTCGGGCACCGGCCCGGCCCGCTTCTGGGGCCTGGCCCACGCGGTCGCCGACCTCGACCGTGCCGCCGACCTGCTGGCGGGGCACATCTCGCCCGTGCGGGACGCCGTGCAGCCCGGCCGGCGGATCGCGACGCTGGACGTCGCAGGCCTCTCGGTGCCGACGGCCCTCATGTCGGACCGCGCGGGGTGAGCCCGCGGCGGACCACGCCGCGCGGGCGCGGGGTGGCGGCCTGCTGCGGACACGGCAACGGATCGACCGGGAGATAGCCTCCGCCACGCCATGTTGGACCACGTCTTCACCGATGCGATCGGTGCGCTGCGCGACTCGCTCGAGCAGGCCCTGCTCGAGCGTCAGGCGTTCGAGGAGCGCTTCCAGGTCGATGTCCTGCTCGGTGACGTGACGTGGGAGACGTCCTACGGGCTCCCGGGCGAGGGCCTGCCGCCACGGGTCCAGGCCGACCTCACGCTCGACTGGCCCACCTGGGCGCAGACCGCCTACCGGTCGTGGTACATCGGCGAACCGTTCACCGACCCGCCCCGCATCGAGATCGAGCTGGTGCTCCGGGTGCAGCGGCTGGCCGAGGCGCCGGACCCGAGCGAGGTGCTGGCGGTGCTCCCGCCCTCGAGCGCACCGATCGGGTCGGAGCACCTCGAGCGGTCGGGGCCCACGATCGAGACGGTCTGCTCGGCCGACCTCGACGAGCGGGAGTACGCCATCGAGGTCTCCTACGAGGGCTCCTACGAGCTCGACGAGGCGGTGCTGGCCGACGGCACGATCCTCGACGACCACCTCTCGGCGATGGGCGGCTGGATCGCGGCGACGCTCGTCAAGCTCGGCGACCTGAAGTTGCCCTTCCTCCCGCCCGTGGACGACGAGCGCTGACGCCGGCTGACTACGTTGGCGGGGGATGACGCCTGACAGCGCTGGGAGCGGGGGCGACGTGCTGCTGGTCGACAGCAGCGATCGCGTCGCCACCGTGACGCTCAACCGCCCCACCGTGCGCAACGCGCTGAACCGTGACCTGCGCCGGGCTCTGCACCGGACGATGCGTGACCTGGATCGCGACGACGGGGTCGACGTCATCGTCCTCACCGGCGCCGACCCCGCGTTCTGCGCGGGCCTCGACCTGAAGGAGCTCGGGTCGTCCCCCGAGGCGGCGGCCGAGGCCTTCGCGGAGGACGAGGGGCCGCCGACGGCCCGGGGGCCGTTCCCACCGGTCGGGACGCCGGTGATCGGCGCCGTGAACGGCCCGGCGATCACCGGGGGCCTCGAGCTGGCGTTGCGGTGCGACCTGCTGGTGGCCTCCGAGCGGGCGAGCTTCGCCGACACGCACGCCCGGGTGGGGATCATGCCCGGGTGGGGGCTCACGGTGCTCCTGCCCCAGGCCGTCGGCGTCCGGCGCGCCCGCGAGATGTCGATGACCGGCAACTTCCTCGACGCACCGACGGCAGTGGCCTGGGGACTGGTGAACCACGTCGTCCCCCACCGGGACCTGCTGCCGTTCGCCCGGGCGCTCGCCGGCGACATCGTGTCGAACGACCAACCGGCGGTGCGCCGGCTGCTGCGCACCTACGCCGAGGGGTCGCTGCTCAGCGCGGGGGAGGCATGGGATCTCGAGTCGGTGGTGGCCCGGGCCTGGCAACGGGACGCGGTGGACCCGGCCCAGTTGGAGGCCCGGCGCACCGATGTCGTCGAGCGCGGCCGCTCCCAGCTCTGACACCTGTTCCACCACCGCAACGCAGCGGACGTGCTTGACGACGCTGCGCGCGTGTGGAACCGTTCGGTGACCGGCCTGTGGAGGCGTGCTGCTGGGGCACGCCGGGCAGGCCGCCGAGGTGACGACCCGCCCATGCACCCGACGCGCTACGCACTGCTCGCTCTGGCCGGCCTGCTGATCGGCATCGCCGTCGGGTGCCACAAGCACCCCAGCTTCACGACCCGCAGCTACTACATGGCCAACGCATCCCGCGACGAGGCCGTGCTGCTCGGGTGCGCGAACGGCGACAAGCAGGGACGCCTCACGCTGTTCTTCGGCGCGCCCAAGGCCGTCGGCTCCGGCTACGGCGCGACCCTGTGGGGCGCGTCCGATCGCACGGCAGCCCAGATCGGCACGCTGGTCAAGGACTTCGTGCGCGGCTACGTCTACTGCCGCGAGTCGCGCTCGCACCGGTTGCTCATCGGCGTCGGCACGAGCAACAGCGCCGTCGACGGCAAGTCCGACACCTGGCTCACCACCCACGGCGCCAGGTGGTCGAAGATGGTGCGCGACGTGCACGACTGGGCCGCGACGCACTACCCGACCGCAGCGAGCATCTACGGGGCGTGGGATGCGGAGCCCTCCTGGTCGCGGTATGCGAAGGCGAGCGCCTGGATGCACGGCTACGACAACGCCTATCCGCGCCGCCGCAACCTGCACGCCAACTTCTCGGCCGACGGCTGCCCGCAGACCACGGCAGACAACGGCGCCTGCAACAACGGGTGGACCCAGTGGCACCTCTGGCACCTCGCGTGGGATCACGACCCCTCGCTCACCTTCCCGCAGATCTACGCCACCAGCGGCGCGAACGCCCGCCAGTGGAAGCAGATCTCCGAGTACGGCCACCACCACCAGGGCGACGGCATCCACTTCTTCGGGGTGCTGGCCCAGTCGGCGGCGTGCATGCAGGTCGGCGGGTGCGCCGGCACCGACAACACGCCCCACGAGTCCCATGACCAGCTGTTCGACGCGCTCGACTCCCACTCCCACACCAGGCAGGGATCGATCGACGCCATGACCGACGTCCGCTGGCACTCCTGAGATGGCACCGATGCGACGCACCCCCGCGCACCTCGCCCGCCACGGTGGCGACCACCCGAACGACCGGACCCGCGAGCAGGGGACGGTCCGCCGCACCGTCCTCGGCCTGGCCGTGGTCGTGGCCGCCGCCCTCGCGGGAAGCGCCGCCGCAGCCAGCCTGAGCGACGACCCCCCGCCGGACGTCGAGGCGATGCTCCGGGAGGAGATCGAGGCGATGATCGCCGCCGGCGTCCCCGAGGACCACCCCAAGGTGGAGTCGCTGCGCGAGGACCTGCGGGCGATGGAGCGCAGCCATGACACCGACGCCCCGGCCGAACCCGGCGTCGATCTCGGGGCACGGGTCGACACGGCCCGGGAGCGGGTCGCCGCCGGGGCGAGCGGGACGGGGGGCTGGGACCGCGGCGAGGTGCTCTGCGAGCCCGTGCCCGGGCTGCTGACCATCGACGACGTGGCCGATGCCGTGTGCGTGAGCGCGCCGCAACCCGACGGCACCAACCGCTACGTCGCCATCGGGCCCGACGAGGTCGCGCACGTCGTGACGTTCGATGACGAGGGCGAGGTCGCCCGGCTGGCCGACCGCTCCGTGCCAGGGCCGATCGTGCCGGGCGAGACCAGCGTGACGCCCACCGCCGACGGCGACCTCCAGATCACCCCGCCGGGTCGACCGCCGGCAGTCGCCGATCTTCCCTGACGGCGTGCCCGGCGCGGTCCGGTCCCGCCCGCGGCGCCCGTACCCTTGCCGCCATGCTGGACGAGAAGATCAAGCGCCTGGCCATCGAGGGACGCAACGTCGCGGCGGTCACCACGCTGCTGCCCGACGGCACCCCCATGACCCAACCCATGTGGGTCGACGCCGACGACGAGCACCTGCTGCTCAACACCGAGGTGGAGCGCCAGAAGGCCCGCAACGTCCGCCGTGACCCCCGGATCACCGTGACGATCTGGGACGACGAGAACCCGTACCTCTACGGCGAGGTGCGGGGTGAGGTGGTCGAGATGCTCGACGGTCCGGAGGCGCGGGCGCACATCGACCAGCTCTCCCGGAAGTACACGGGGGGCGATTACGCCAACCCCATCGGCTCCCCGCGGGTCATCCTGAAGGTCGCACCGACCCGGCGTCAGTTCGCCCGGTGACCCCCGGCCCCGGGCGCGTCAGCCGTCGCCGGCCCCGGGATCCAGATCGGCGAGCCGGACCTCCGGCCGCGCGCCCATGTGCGAGATCACCTCGGCAGCGGCGATCGCCCCGAGACGGCCGCACTCGGGCAGCGGTCGCCCCTGCGTGTACCCGAAGAGGAAGCCGGCTGCGTACAGGTCCCCGGCGCCCGTCGTGTCGACCACGTCCACCGGCTCGGCCCCGATCTCGTGCGTGGCAGCACCGGCCACCACGATCGAGCCCTCCTCGCTGCGGGTGATGCACGCCACGGCGACCTCGGAGCGGGCCCGCTCGACGGCCACGCCCACCTCGTCGCAGTCCCACAGCGCGCAGGCCTCGGCCTCGTTGGCGAACAGGATGTCGACCCGGTCGCGCACCAGGGGCAGGAAGTCGTCGCGATGGCGCTCGACGCAGAACAGGTCGGACAGCGTGAGCGCCACCTGGCGGCCGGCCCCGGCGGCCCTCTCCGACGCCGCCCAGTACGCAGCCTTCGACTCGGGGCGGTCGAACAGGTAGCCCTCGAGGAACGTGACGGCAGCGTCCTCGACCATCGCCGGGTCGACGTCTCCGGGTCCGAACAGCGCAGACGCACCCAGGCAGGTGCTCATGGTGCGCTGGGCGTCGGGGGTGACCACGATGAGGCAGCGGCCGGTCGGTGGGCCGTCGGCGGCGGGCTTGATGTCGAAGCGCACGCCCTGGGCTCGGAGGTCGTGGGCGAACACGGCGCCGAGCTGGTCGTCGAACACGCGGCCGAGATACCCCGCACGCCCGCCGAAGCTGGCGACGCCGGCGATGGTGTTGCCCGCCGAGCCGCCGGACATCTCCATGGCCGGGCCCATCACCGCGTAGAGGTGCTCGGCGCGCTCCGTGTCGACCAGGGTCATCGCGCCCCTCACGAGGCCGTGCTCCTCGACGAAGGAGTGGTCTTCGTGCGACAGCACGTCGACGAGCGCGTTGCCGATGCCGACGACGTCGAGCGAGGGCGAGGCGGTCATCCGGTGGAGGCTAGTGGGGCCGAGACGGAGGGCACAGGCCGGGCGTAACCCGTTCGCTCTCCCGCCACCCGGTGGTGCATCCTCCGGTGGTGCACCGCACCACCTCCGAGCTCGTCGCCGCACTCGACCACCTGCGTGGCGCCCCCTCCGGCGCCGGCACGCTCGAGCTGGTGGTCCGGCGCCCGCGAACGGGAGAGCGCGAGGTCCTGGAGGAGGGGGTCCTCGACCCGGACGAGGGGCTGGTGGGCGACTGCTGGCGCACCAGGGGTGCCCGTCACACCCCCGACGGCGCCGCCGATCCCGACCGGCAGGTCACGCTGATCAACGCGCGCCTGTCGCGCCTGGTGGCGATCGACCCGGACCGCCGGGCCCTGGCCGGCGACCAGCTCCACGTCGACCTCGACCTGAGCGTGGCGAACCTGCCGCCGGGCACCCGGCTGGCGGTGGGCACCGCGGTGGTCGAGGTGACCGAGCCGCCCCACACCGGGTGCGCCAAGTTCCGCGACCGCTTCGGGCGGGACGCGTTGCGCTTCGTGAACTCGCCGGACGGCAGGGCGCTCCGCCTGCGGGGGCTCAACGCCAAGGTGGTGACCGGCGGAGTGGTGCGGCCCGGCGACGAGGTGCGGATCGCACCGGCTTGAGCCACGCGCGGTGCGGGCGACCTCGGGCACCGCCCCTCGCTACCGTGACCCCCCGTGCCAGTCGCCACCGAACAGAACCCGCATCGCCTGCCGCGCACGGTGGTGCCCCGCCGCTACGACCTCAGGCTCTCACCCGACCTGGCGGCCGCCACCTTCTCGGGCCGCGAGTCCGTCCACGTCGATGTGGCCGAGCCGACCGCCGAGGTGGTGCTGAACGCCGCGGAGCTCGACATCGACCGCGCCGAGATCGAGCTGCCCGACGGCAGCAGGCGACGGGCGGGTGTCAGCTACGACGACCAGACCGAGCGGGCGCTCCTCAGGGTCGACGCGCCGCTCCCGGCCGGCCCGGCGACGCTGCACCTGGACTTCCGCGGCGTCCTCAACGACAAGCTGCGCGGGTTCTACCGGTCGACCTTCACCGATCACCAGGGGAACGAGCGGGTCCTCGCCACCACTCAGATGGAGGCCACCGACGCCCGCCGCGCCTTCCCGTGCTGGGACGAGCCGGATGCGAAGGCGATCTTCGGCGTGACGCTCGTGGTGCCCGACGACCTGCTCGCGGTCTCGAACGCCGCCGAGATCGCCCGCGAGCCCTGCGGCGACGGCACGGTGGCGGTCCGCTTCGCCGACACGATGCCGATGTCGACCTACCTCGTGGCGTTCGTGGTGGGCCCGCTGGTCGCCACCGATCCTGTCGACGTCGACGGCACGCCGTTGCGGGTGGTGTGCCCCCGGGGCAAGGACCACCTCGCCGCCTTCGCCCTCGAGGCCGGCACCTTCGCGCTGCGCTACTTCAGCGACTGGTTCGGCATGGGCTACCCGGGCGACAAGCTCGACCTGGTCGCCATCCCCGACTTCGCGTTCGGGGCCATGGAGAACCTGGGATGCGTCACGTTCCGCGAGCGGTTGGTGCTGCTCGACGAGGCCCGCTCGACCCGGGCCGAACGCCAGGCCGTCGTGGACGTGATCGCCCACGAGATCGCCCACATGTGGTTCGGCGACCTGGTGACGATGCGCTGGTGGAACGGCATCTGGCTCAACGAGGCCTTCGCCACCTTCATGGAGATGCTGTGCACCGACGCGTTCAGGCCCGAATGGCAGCGCTGGGTCGACTTCGGGCTGTCGCGGAGCGCGGCCTTCGACACCGACGCGCTCGCGTCGACCCGCCCCATCGAGTACCCGGTCGAGTCGCCGGCCGACGCCGAGGGCATGTTCGACGTCCTGACCTACGAGAAGGGTGCGTCGGTGGTCCGGATGCTGGAGCAGCACCTGGGCGCCGATCGCTTCCGGTCGGGCATTCGCCGCTACATGGCCGGGCACCGGTACGGCAACACCGAGACATCCGACCTGTGGGACGCCCTCGAGGCCGAGACCGGTGAGCCCGTGCGCCGCATCGCCGAGTCGTGGATCTTCCAGCGGGGCTTCCCCGAGGTCGCGGTGACGCCCGCGCCCGACGGCGGGGTGACGCTCCGCCAGCGCCGCTTCCGGTACGACGGCGAGCCCTCGACCGAGCACTGGGCGGTGCCGCTGGTGGTCGAGCGCGGCCCGGGCACCGCCGAGGCCGCCGGCCCGGAGCCCGGGACGGGTCCGACCCTCGACCGCCTGCTCCTCGAGGGCGAGGAGGTCGCCCTGACCCTGCCGTCCGGCGGATACGTGAAGGCCAACGCCGGGGCCCACGGCTTCTACCGGGTGCGTTACGCCGAGCCGCTCCTCGACGCGCTGCTCGACCGCCTCGCCACGCTGCCACCGCTGGAGCGCTACACGCTGGCCGACGACGCGTGGGCGGGCGTGCTGGCCGGGACGACCGACGCCACCGCGTTCCTCGAGCTCGCCGAGCGCTTCCACGGCGACGACGACCCCTCGGTGTGGGACCGCCTCCTCGGCGGCCTCGGACAGCTCGACCGGCTCGTCGAGGGCCAGCCCCGCCGCCACCTGCACGACCGCATCGACGCGCTGGTCGCCCCCGCCCGCGACCGCCTCGGCCCGGAGCCGAGGCCCAGCGACGACGATCGGGTCCGGTCGCTGCGCGGCAGCCTGCTCCAGGCCTCCGCGCTGCTCGGTGACCACGGTCCGTCGATCGAGCGCGCCGCCGGCCTGCTCGAGCAGTACCTCACCGCGCCCGGCGCCCTCGACCCGAACCTCTCGGCCGCGGGCCTGGCCGTCACCGCGACGCTGGGGGACGCCACGCTCCACGACCGCCTGGTCGAGCAGCTCCGGGCGACGGAGAACCCCCAGGACCGCCAGCGGCTGCAGTTCGCGCTGACCCGCTTCCGCGACCCCCTCTGCCTGGCCCGCACGTTGGACCTCACGCTCTTGGCCGACGTGAGGACGCAGGACGCCCCCTACATGGTGCGCGATGCGCTGACCAACCGGGACAACGGCGCGCTCGCCTGGCGCTTCCTCACCGCCCACTGGAGCGAGATGCAGGCACGGTTCCCGAGCAACGCGATCCCGCGGATGCTCGGGGGCATCCGGGCGGTGCGCGACCGGGCGCTGGCCGAGGAGGTGGCGGCGTTCGTGGCGGATCACCCGGTGCCCCAGGGCGAGCTGCAGCTCCGCCAGCACGTCGAGCGGATGTGGGTGACCGTGGCCCTGGCCGAGCGCGAAGGCGGCCGGCTCGCCGCGGCGCTGGGCTCCTGAGCTCCGGTCCGCACCTCCAACGCCGCGGCGCGCACCCCCCGAGCCGCCGCCCGTGGGTGCAGAAGGGACGGCCTCCGCTCCCCTGACGGCTGGCCCGAACATCCCGCCGGGAGCCGGCTTGCGCCCTCGCGGCCGCGGCGTCAGGATGACTCGGCGCCGGGTGCCCGACGGGCCGACCAGCGCCCGCTCCCCATGCACCACCCGCCGCTCGAGATCCCTCGCCTCCGTGCGCTTGCCCGCCACGCCCTCCCCAACCTGGTGGAGGGCAGCCTCGTGCCGCTCGCTGCGTTCTACGGCGCGCTCTGGCTGGTGGGGCTGTGGGGAGGGTTCGTGGCGTCCCTCCTCTGGTCGTACACGGCGATCGCCCGCCGCCTGCTCACCGGTCGCCCCGTGCCGGGCCTGCTCGTCCTCGGTGCGCTGGGCCTCACCGCCCGCACCGCGGTCGCGGCCGCATCGGGCAGCGCCTTCGTCTACTTCCTCCAGCCCACGCTGACCACCACCCTCATCGCCGGCGCGTTCCTGGTGTCGGTGCCCGCCGGGCGGCCCCTGGCCGAGCGCCTCGCGCGCGACTTCTGCCCCCTGCCACCCGCGTTCCTGCGCCGCCCACCGGTGCGCCGATTCTTCGCGCGCATCACGGTGCTGTGGGCGCTGGTCCAGCTGACCAACGCCGGGTCGAGCATCGCGCTGCTGGTCACCCAGCCGGTGGCTACCTACGTCGTCACCAAGGCGGTACTGTCCTACGCGCTCACCGGGGGCGCGATCGTGTTGTCGACGTACTACTTCAAGCGTTCGATGCACCGTCACGGCATCAGCGTCAGGTGGCGGAGCGCCGTTGCGGGCTGACCCTTCCCCCGCGCCCGTGCCGTTGCGGCTCCGCGCCGCGGACGGCATCGCGCTCGCGGCGGACGTGCGGGCCGTCGCCGGAGCGGACGCGGCGGTGGTGCTGGTCCACGGCTTCGCCGCCCGCCGGCGAGACGCCGCCGTGGTCGCGGTGGGCGACGCGCTGCACACGGCGGGCCACTCGGTCCTCAGCGTGGACCTCCGGGGGCACGGCGACTCGGAGGGCCTCTGCACCCTCGGCGACCTGGAGCGCCACGACGTGCGAGCCGCCGTGGACGCGGCGCGTGCCCTGGCGCCGCGGGTCGTGCTGGTGGGTGCCTCGATGGGTGCGGTCGCGGCGCTCCGCCACGCCACCGGCGACGCCGACCTGGCGGGCGTCGTGACGGTCAGCGCCCCCGCCCGCTGGCGCCTCCACACGCCGCGCTCGGTGGTGGCGGCGCTGGTCACCCACACGCCGCTCGGCCGGCGGATGGGACGGCGCCTCGGGGTCCGCATCGCCGCGACCCGACGGTTGGGGGCCGCCCCGGAGCGGCTCGCCGGGCGGCTGACCGTGCCGCTCGCCGTGATCCACGGGACCGCCGACCGGTTCATGCCGCCGGGCGAGGCCGTGCGCCTCCACGGCGCGGCGACCGGCCGCCGTCGCCTCGATCTGATCGAGGGCATGGGTCACGCCTTCGACCCGGCCGGCATCACGGCGATCGTCTCTGGCGTGGCCTGGTGCGTCGCGGAGGCTGGACCACCGCCCGCCTGATCCCACCGGCCTCGGAGGCCTTCTCAGGCTGCGCCGGCCTCGTCGAGCGCCTCGGCCCAGGTGGCGCCCCGTTCCACGAGACGCCGGTAGACCATGAGCGGCCGGGGCCGGTTCATCGCGAGGGCGGCCACGATGTGATCGCCGCGCCGGTAGATCGCCGCGAAGCGCCGGTCGCCGGGCGAGCCGTCGACGACCCTCACCTCCTGCGCTCCCCCGCAGTGACCGGCGAGCTGGATCTTCCGGTCGTACTGGTCCGACCAGAACCAGGGCACCGGGTCGTAGGGGTCGCCCGGGTCTCCGCCCGCGAGGTCGGCGAGCAGCCGGCGGGCGGCGTGCGCACCCATCGCGATGGCGTTGTCCCAGTGCTCGATGCGGAGCAGCGCGCCGAAGCGCCGGCTCGGCCACCGGGCCACGTCTCCGGCGGCGACGATGCCCGGTGCGACCAACGTGGTCTCGTCGCACACCACCCCGTCGTCGAGCGCGAGGCCCGAGCCCTCGAGCCACGACGTGTTCGGGCTCACGCCGATGCCCACCACGACCAGGTCGGCGCCGATCTCGCTGCCGTCGGCGAGGTGGACGGACTCCACCCGTCCCTCCCCCGCCATGGACGCGACGCCGACGCCGAGCCGCAGGTCGACACCGTGGTCACGGTGCAGCCCACCCATCACCTCCCCCATCTCGTCGCCGAGGGCGCGGCCGAGGGGCACCGGCAGTGCCTCGAGCAGCGTCACCTCGGCGCCCCGGGTGCGGCAGGTGGCCGCCACCTCCGCGCCGATGAACCCGGCGCCGACCACCACGACACGCCGGGCGCCCGCGTCGAGCGCCGAGCGGATCGTGAGCGCGTCGTCGAGCGTCCGCAACGTGTGCACGCCCGCGAGGTCCTCGGTGCCGGGCAGCCGGCGTGGCGCCGCTCCGGTGGCGATCACGAGCCCGTCGTAGGGCAGCCGTTCACCGGCCTCCAGCACGACGGCCCGCCCCGCGACGTCGAGGGAATCGGCGCGGACGCCCAGGCGCCAGTCGACCCCGAGCCCGTCGAGACCCCCCTCGGTGGAGATAGGCAGCTCCAGCCGGTCCAGCTCCCAGGTGCCGGCCAGGATCTGCTTCGACAGGGGCGGCCGGTCGTACGGCAGGTGCGGCTCCTCGCCCACCACCGTGATCTCCCCGTCGAAGCCCTGCGCCCGCAGCTCCTCGGCGGCCCGGAGGCCGGCGAGTGAGGCGCCGACGACGACGACGTTCACTCGTCCACGATGCTGATCGCCGCTTTGGGGCAGCGGCGCACGGCCTCCTCGACGGCGGGACGGAGCCGGTCGGGCGGGGTCTCGTCGAGCACGTAGAGGAAGTCGTCGTCGCGCACCTCGAAGACCTCGGGCGCCACTTCCATGCACCGGGCGTTGCTCTCACACAGGTCGAAGTCGACCACCACGCGATAGCCCATCGGTCCTCCACTCCGTCATGTGCCTGCTGCCGGTCAAACCTAGGCCGAGGGGCCGCGTGCCACCTACTCGCAGCGCTCGGCCCTGCGCACCGGGCGCCGGGCCTGTCGGTGGTGGCCGGTAGCGTGCCGGGCGTGGGGAGCGCCGTGGAGCTCAGCCGTCGTGAGGCGCGGCGCGTCGCGATCGCCGCCCAGGGGCTCGCCGACCCCCGGCCCCGCGGCCGGGTCGACCGGCGGCATTTCCGGCGGGTGCTCGACCGGGTGGCGACGGTGCAGCTCGACTCGGTCAACGTCCTCGCCCGCAGCCACGAGCTGGCCTTCTTCTCGCGCCTCGGCCGGTACGACCGCGACGCGCTGGCGCGCTGGCTCTGGGACAGCCGCGAGGTGTTCGAGTACTGGGGGCACGAGGCCTCGGTCCACCCGGTCGAGCGCCACCCGCTCCTCCGGTGGCGCATGGCCGACCGGCACGCCTGGCGCGGCGTTCGCCTCGCGGCCGAGGAGCGGCCCGACATGGTGCGCGCCGCGCTGGCCCAGATCGCCGAGCACGGGCCGGTCCCCATCGGTGAGCTCGAGGTCCACCGGCAGGCGCCCCGCCGCCGGGAGAGCTGGTGGGGCTGGGGCACCGGCAAGCGGGTGGTCGAGCACCTGTTCTGGTCGGGCGAGGTCACCGCCGTCCGGCGCAACGGGTTCACCCGGGCCTACCTGCTGCCCGAGCACTGGCTGCCCGCCGAGATCCTCGCCGCGCCCACCCCGCACCGCCACGAGGCGCAGCGCGAGCTGGCCCTGCTGGCCGCCCGGGCCCTCGGCGTGGCCACCGCCGCCGACCTCGGCGACTACTACCGCATGCCGATGGCCGACACGAGGGCAGCGGTCGAATCGCTCGCGGCCGACGGGGCGCTGCTCCCCGCTCGCGTCGAGGGCTGGCGCCATCCCGCCTACCTGCATCCCGAGGCACGCCTCCCCCGCCGCCGGCTGCGGGCGCGCGCCCTGCTGTCACCGTTCGACTCGCTCATCTGGGAGCGCCGGCGCACGGCACGGCTGTGGGACTTCCAGTACCGGCTCGAGATCTACGTTCCGGCCGACCGGCGGGTGCACGGCTACTACGTGCTGCCCTTCCTGCTCGAGGACGCGCTGGTGGCACGCGTCGACCTGAAGGCCGACCGCCCCGCCGGCCTGCTGCGCGTGCGCGCCGCGTGGCGGGAGCAGGCCGCAGGCGGCGAGGGCCGGGGCGGTCCCGGCCGGGCCGGCTCCGGGCTCCCGGAGCGCGACCGCGTGGCGGCCGAGCTGGCCGGCGAGCTGGCCGAGATGGCGGGCTGGCTCGGGCTCGGCGAGGTGACCGTCGAGCCGCGGGGCGACCTCGCGGACGACCTGCGGCGCGCCGTCGCCAACGTCGCACCCGCCGGTCAGCCGGCCGACTGATCGTCGTCGGTCCGCGTGGTGGTGCTGGCGAGCAGGCGCCGGGCACGCCGCCCGAGGTCGCCGAGGTCCACCCTGCCGGCATCGACGGCGGCGACCAGCCGCTCGGCCAGGTCCAGCGCTTCGTCGACGATGGGCGTCTGGGTGGCGGCGTCCTGCCCCATGTCGTGGAGGATCGTGCGCTCGGTGCGGGAGGCGACGATCGGCTCGCTCACCCCCTCGACCCACACCCGCGTCCGCCGCCCGCCGCCGCGCTCGTCCCCCCGCAGCGGCTCCAGGGCGTAGATCCTGTCGGCGCGGGCGTACTTGCCGAAGCCCAGGAACACCATGGGTGGCGGTGCCGCCATGCAACGATTATCCGCCACCCCGCTGCCGGGGTCGACGGTCGGCCTGTGCCCACCCGACCACGGCATCAGCCCACAATGCGGGTAATCACCAAGCGCTTTGCCATAACTTTGCTCGCTTTGACTATGGATAACTTGGCCTGCAAA